>CBFGRU010000060.1:0-13537 GCA_965651255.1 uncultured Phycisphaerales bacterium | reverse complement strand
AGGTTCCCGTGGATGTCGCTGATGATGGCGGTTCGCAACGGTTGGAGTCCTGAGGTTCGCCCGATCGGGAACGCCGATGCTAGGGAGAGGCCCCTGCATCGTCAACGCATTGGCGGGACTCGGCTTGGAGACTTCGGTGATGAAAGAGAAGCCCCGGGAGGTCTCTCCCGGGGCTGGTCGGGTCGGCGGCGCATTGGCCGCGCCGGTCAACTGTGGATCATGCGGTTCTCGGTGGCCAGTGCCGCTTCGTGCACCGCTTCTGCCATGGTCGGATGGGCGTGCACGGTCGAGATGATGTCTTCAACGGTCGCCTCGAGCCGCTTCGCCAGGCCCAGTTCCGCGATCAACTCGCTGGCATCCTCTCCGATGATGTGGGCGCCGAGAATCTCGCCGTACGGCTTCGAGGTGATGATCTTCACCAGGCCGTCCGCCGCGCCGACGGCAATCGCCTTGCCGTGCGCCTTCAAACTGTACTTCCCGACGTTGTACTCGATGCCCTTTTCCTTGCACGCTCGCTCGGTCATGCCGATCGAGGCAATCTGCGGGTTGCAGTAGGTGCAGCCCGGAATGCTCTCGTAGTCGATGCCCAATGTGTGGTGGCCGGCCATTCGTTCCACGCAGGTGACCGCTTCTTCCATGCCGACGTGGGCAAGCCACGGCGGTCCGATGACATCGCCCACCGCGTAAATCCCGGGAACGTTCGTCTGGTACTTCGGCTCCCTGGCCGAGCGGTAGTCGGTCTTGATGTGACCCTTCTCGACCTCGATTCCCAGCGACTTCTCGAACAGCCCTTCAAACCGCGCGCTCACGCCGATCGCGACGAGCACGACATCGACCTTCAGTTCCTGCGTCTTCTTGTCATCGTTCACATCGACGATCGTCACGTGGGCGCCCCCCCGCGACTGAACATCGACTTTCTTCACCGTGTGACCGGTATGGAACTTGATGCCCTGCTTCGCGAAGTTGCGCTCGGCCAGTTTGGAAATCTCATCATCCTCAATCGGCAGGATGCGATCGACCATCTCGACGACGGTGACTTCCGTCCCGAAGGCATTGTAGAAATAGGCAAACTCCATCCCGATCGCGCCGGACCCGACGACGAGCATCGACTTCGGCTGCTTCGGAAGCACCATCGCGTGGTAGCTGGAGAGCACTGTCTTTCCGTCAAACGGCGCTCCGGGGAGTGCACGGGGCGCCGCTCCGGTCGCGATCATGACTTTGTCGGCCGTCAGCGTGTTCTTGACCCCGCCGGTCGCGCTGCCGTGGTAGTAATCCTCTTCCGCCGCGCGCACCTCAACGGTGCACGGTTTGGCCGCAGTCTTGCCGCTCACGATTCGACCATGCCCTTCGTAGTGATCGATCTTGTTCTTCTTCAGCAGATACGCGACGCCTTTGTTGAGCTGATCAGTCGCACCGCGCGAGCGCTTGATGATGGTGTCCCAGTTCACGGTCGGGGCCTTCTCGAACTCGATGCCCCATTCCTTCCCGTGACGCACCGCCTCCATGTACAGCTCCGCGTTGTGCAGCAGCGCCTTGGAAGGAATGCAGCCCCAGTTCAGACAGACGCCGCCGAGACGGTTCCGCTCGATGCAGGCGACTTTCATTCCCAACTGGGCAGCGCGAATCGCGCCGACGTACCCAGCCGGGCCGGATCCGATCACAATCAGGTCGTAGTGCTTGGTCTCAGCCACGGGGTGGAATCCTTTTCAGGACGGCGGTCGGTGCGACCTGCATCAGCGGGCCCGAACCTCGCCGTCGATTGAGTCCGAATCGTTTCAACTGAAGGGTGGCATTGTAGCGGTCGCGCAGATCGGTTCGACCCGTCGGGAATCCCCTGATTCACCGACCCTTTCCCACTCCGCGGTCAAGTCACTTCCCCCTGCGGACGACCGATACCGGGATCGCCTCGTTTCCCACGGTTGGGACCCAGGCGCAATCAAGCACAAGGGAATGTGGGTGGCGAACATGACACGTAGACGAACAGATCGGCTGATTCTCGCCTTCTGTGCCGGCACCTGCCTCCAGGGTGGCTGGACACCGGCAGAACCGCTTGATGCGCCCGCCGATGATGAGCCCGCGTTGTTCGCCGATCTGGCGCTGGAAGATCTGCTCCAGATCAAAGTCACCTCGGTCAGCGGGCTGGAGACCAGCATCGCCAGTTCACCGGCGGCCGTATTCGTCATCACTCGCGACGACTTGCGCCGGGGCGGATACCGCACGATTCCCGATGCGTTGCGCATGGTGCCGGGTTTGCACGTCGCCAACATCTTCTCAAACACCTGGGCGGTCGGCGCCCGCGGAATGAACGATCGCTTCACGGCCGAGCTGCTCGTCCTGGTCGATGGACGGGCCGTGTACAACGACCTCTATTCCGGCATCTTCTGGGACGAAGTTGATCTCCTGCTTGAAGATATTGATCGCATCGAAGTCATTCGCGGACCGGGCGCCACGATCTGGGGGGCCAATGCGGTCAACGGCGCCATCAACATCGTTTCACAATCGGCGGCGAAGACACCGGGGTTGTATCTCTTCGGTGGAGGCGGCGTCCAGGAAACCGCGTTCGGCGGATTCCGCTACGGCCTGCAACTCGCAGAACACACGCACGCGCGTTTCTGGGCGAAGTTCAATGAACACGACCACTCAACTTTCTCTAACGGGGCTGGCGCACCGGATGACTGGCGCCAGGTTCGGGCGGGCGTTCGTCTGGATGTAGGTGATCCCGAAGAAGTCCAGTTCACCCTTGATGCCGGGCTGTACGACGGTACGAGCGGAACATCAGTTCTCAATCGACAAATGTCACCGCCCTATCAGTTTCTCTCAAGGCAGGATGAATCGATCAACGGCGGTCACCTCCGACTGCGGCTGGCAGATGAGTCCTCTTCCGACTCGGGCTGGTCGCTGCAGGGGTACTACGACCACGCCCGGCGAATCGCTCCCGCGTTCTCCGGCACGCGCGACACGCTGGATATCGAGTTCCGCCACCACTTCCGCCCGAACGAACGGCATGAGATTCTCTGGGGCATCGGGTATCGACATCGTCATGACTCCACCCGCGGGAGCTTCACGATCAGCTACGACCCCGACTCACGTTCCACCGACAAGTTCAGCGCCTTCATTCAGGATACGTACACCATTGTCGAAGACCGACTGACCATGCTGGCCGGCGCGAAACTTGAATACAACGACTACAGCGGATTCGAGGTGCAGCCGACCGCGCGGCTGACATGGACTCCGAGCGATCGCCACACCATCTGGGGCGCCGTCTCCCGCGCGGTGCGCACCCCATCCCGCGCCGATCAGGACATTCGCGTCGTTGCGGGCGTGCTTACTCCGCCGCACGTGCCGACGGAAACACCGTTCTTCATCGCCGGCGGTGAAGACCTTCACGCCGAGGAACTCATCGCCTATGAACTCGGCTACCGCACTCGTCCTCACGATCGCATCACGGTTGACATCGCGACGTTCTATCACGACTACGACCGCTTGCTGAGCATCGTTGAAGATCCCAACAATCCACTCAACCGTGCCTTCACGAACGATGGAACCGGCGAGGCCTACGGTATCGAGGTCGCTGCCACATGGCAGGTTGCGGACAACTGGGACCTTCATGCCGGATATGCCTTGACGCGCTTTCACGCCCACGAAGGTGCGGATGACCAGGATTCTTTCCCGCAGCAGTCGCTGAATCTGCGTTCACACCTGGACCTGACCGACGATCTGGAATTCAACTCGGCGGTCTACTTCGTGGATGAGATTCCGACCCATGACATCGATGCCTTTGTGCGCGTTGATCTCGGCCTGACGTGGAGACCGAACGCCAACACCGAAATCTCCCTTTGGGTACAGAACCTTCTGGACGATCGACATCCGGAGTTTCGCGACTCCATTGTTGCCGGCCGGAGTGTCGAGCTCGAACGCGCCATCTTCGGACAGGTTTCATTCCGCTTCTGAACGGCCCCATGCCTTTCCTGCGACTCATCTCGATTCTCCTTCTCCTTGCTTTCACTTCATTGAATGTGATGGGCGAGCGATCCGTCGATGCAGCGCAGGACATCGATCGCGACCGCGCCATGGCGGTCCGTGCAGCACTGATTCTGAACTTTGCGAAGTTCGTCGAATGGCCGGGCGACGCATTTGACTCACCGGACGATCCCCTCGTCATCGGCGTGTGGAACGAACCGGAGTTCGCCGAAGTGCTCGAACGCACCGTGCGGAATCAGTCGGTTGACAATCGACGGGTCATCGTCAGGCGACTCGAATCGTCGTCAGATGAACCGCTGCCATCACTGCATTCGCTGCGCCATTGCCATGTCCTCTCCATGGCGAAGAGTCCGCGTGAACGACAGGCCGAACTGCTCAAACGAATCCGGGAATCTTCAATTCTCACGGTCGCGGAAGTCGATGGCTTCGCGCGGCGAGGGGGGATGATCGAACTCGACCTCGTTGATGCTCGGTACACGTTCCGCATCAATCCAAAGGCAGCGGAACGAGCCGGCCTCAAACTCAGTTCGCGCCTGCTCGCCCTGGCCACGATCATCGAGGAAGAAAAGAGGGCTCCATGAAGCGCGCCTCCGATTCCGTCCGTTCGTTCGTGCGCGGAGCAACGCTGCGGCGAAAACTGCTGACGTCGGTCTTCATCGCCATGGCAGCAGCCATCGTGCTCACGGGCGCAACGGTTCTGTCGTGGAACGCGATCAACATTCGCGCGAACATTGCAAGCAAGGTACAAAGCGAAGCACGCATCATTGCTTCCAACCTGACTGCCGCCATCACGTTCAAAGATTCAGCCGCCGCTGAGGATGTGCTGCGATCCCTGCGAGGCGATCATGCAGTCGCGCTCGCCCAGGTGATTCAGCCGGACGGTTCAACCTTTGCCCGCTTCACCGCGGATGATGATTCCCTGCAACTGGCTGCACGCCCGCAAACCGGTGAACATGTCTTTGCCGGCGAGTTCTTCATCCTGTCTCAACCGATCGACTGGCAGGGCGACCGCCTCGGAGAGGTCATCGTGCAGTACGACCTGCGCACGATGCGTCGGCAACTCTGGCAGGGTGCGGCAATGCTCACGGGCGTATTCCTGGCAGCCATGCTTGCGGCCATGCTCTTCTCGATTCGGCGCGTGCGCGTTCTGACTCGACCGATCGAGGAACTTGCGCGCACGACTCGCTGCATCTCCGAAGATGGCAACTATGAACGCCGTGCCACAAAATTGGCGGATGATGAACTTGGCGCACTGACTGACGCCTTCAACGACATGCTCTTTCAGATTCAACGCCGAGAGCGCGAGTTGAACAGCGTGATGGATCAACTCGAAGAGCGAGTCGCCGCCCGAACCCGCGCGCTCGAGATGAGCAACGAGCGCAACCGCGTGATTCTGCAGACGGCTCTCGATGCGGTCATCATCATGAACGAAGAGGGTGTCATCACCGGCTGGAATCCGCAGGCCGAGGCAACATTTGGTTTCTCGATCGAAGAAGCCATTGGTTGCCGGCTGGATGAACTGATCATTCCTGAAGAACTGCGGGCCGCCCACCGGCAAGGCATCGAGCGATTCATCAAGCACAGTGAAACGAACATACTCGGCCAGCGCGCCGAGGTGGAAGCGCAGCACCGCGACGGACGACGATTCCCGGTGGAACTCAGCGTCAATGCGGTTCGCACGGGTGATGAACTGCTGTTCAGCGGCTTCGTGCGTGACATCACCGAGCGCCGCGCGCACGAAGCGGAACTGCGGGCAGCCAAGGAAGCCGCAGAAGCCGCGAATCGCGCGAAAAGCGCGTTCCTTGCGAACATGAGCCATGAGATTCGCACGCCCATGACGGCGATTCTCGGCTTCGTCGAAATGCTTCACGAAGGGTCCGTCCGTGAAGCGGAGCGGCTCGATGCGATCCGCACCATCCGTCGCAACGGCGAGCATCTGCTGCAGATCATCAACGATGTGCTCGATCTGTCCAAGATCGAGGCGGGTCGGATGGACATTCAGTTCGCGCCACACTCGCTCAAGCAGATCATCCGCGATGTCGTGATGCTCATGCGTGATCGCGCTGAAGGCAAGGGACTTGTGTTCCATGTCGAGTTCCCCGAACCGCTGCCCGAACGCATTGTCACCGATGACATGCGCCTGCGGCAGATCCTCATCAATCTCCTGGGCAATGCGATCAAGTTCACCGAGACTGGGAGCGTCAAACTCATCGTCCGCCCCGATCCCGACGGACCGCCATCACGACTTCGATTTGAGATCAGCGACACCGGAGTCGGCATTCCGGCGGAGCGTCTGGCGCAACTCTTTCGACCGTTCTCGCAGGCCGACAGCACCATGTCGCGCCGGTACGGCGGTTCAGGCCTGGGCCTGGCAATCTCCGCCGAACTTGCGAACTGCCTCGGAGGCACCATCTCGGTCAACAGCACCCTCAACGTCGGAAGTACCTTCACGGTGGTCATCGACGCCGGCGATCTCACCGGCGTGCCACTGGCGTTGCCTGATCTGCACGAACCGGCACGCGACGACCACCGCGCCGAACTGCACACGCTCAGAGCCGACCGCTGGAACGGACATCGGGCGCTCCTCGTTGAAGATGGGCCTGATAACCAGCGTCTCATCCTCTTCCTGCTCGAGCGGCTGGGCTTCGCAGTCACGCTCGCATCCAACGGTCAGGAGGGAATCGACACCGCCGAGGCGGCCGCGCAGAGCGGTCAACCGTTCGATCTCATCATCATGGACATGCAAATGCCCATCCTGGACGGGTACGAAGCCACCCGTCGCCTGCGCGAGCGTGGATACAAACATCCGATCATCGCACTCACCGCACACGCCATGCGTGGCGATCGCGAAAAATGCCTGGCTGCCGGCTGCAACAGCTATGCCTCCAAACCGATTGATCGCGCCACGCTGACCGAACTCATCAGCCACCTGCTGGATGATTCTCGGGCCTCCGACGGGGCGGATGACCAACCAGGCGATCGCGAATCGGCCTCGACCACGCGGGCCGGGCGAAGTGGCGCCGCAAACCGGTCGATAGTGCTCAGGTCGACAGCCCCGTCAGGGGTTGCCTACCCGTCATGTTCCAAGGACGACCGCCCGTGAAGCGAGCGAACGCCATGGCTGCGATTCGATCCGCCACCATCGCCCGATGGATGGCTGTCCTTTGCATCGGATCAGCGGCTGGAGCGATCGCCATGACCGATGTGGAGCACATGGGTCTTCTGACGGCCCTCGCCACGACCCCGCTCATCGGGCGGCGCCGCGATGATTCAGAGCAAGAAGAGAATCATCCCCCTCATCCGCATCGGCCCGAACGGCTGATGGAAGCGACGCTTGATGCGCTCGATACCCACATCGCCATCGTCAACGAAGCCGGGGAGATCATCGAAGTCAATGAGTCCTGGCGCCGCTTTGCCCGCGCTAACACGATGAACGATGCGATGCATGGGGTTGGCGTCAACTATCTGCTTCTCTGCGATCAGGTCACCGGCGAAAGTGAACGGGAAGCGCGAGAGGTCGCGGCCGGCCTGCGCAGCGTTCTTGCCGGTGAACGGGCTGCGTTCTCGATGCAGTATGCCTGTCACAGCCCCACGACACAGCGATGGTTCGATGTTCGCATCACGCGCTTCCAGTCGCAGGGAAACACCTACGCCGTCGTCGCACATGAAAACGTCACCCAGCGCATTCTCGCCGACCGGGCGCTCCGCGACAGCGAAGAGCGCTACCGCCTGATCGCAGCCGCGACCGAGGAAGTCATCTGGGACTGGAACATGGAGACCAGCACCGTGCGCTGGGGCGGAGCGATCAAGTCACGATTCGGCTTTGACCTTGACGGCGTCGAAACTGACATCGACTGGTGGGCCGACCGCATCCATCCCGATGATGCGCCTTGGGTGTTCGCGCAGCTCGAGCGGTTCTTTGCCGATGGTGAGTTCTGGAGCGCGCAGTACCGCTTCCGCAAGGCCGATGAGCAGTATGCACCCGTACTCGATCGAGGCAGTGTGGTCCGCGATCAGAACGGCAAACCCACCCGCATGATCGGTTCGATCGCTGACCTCACCGCCCACAAGCAGGCGGAGGAAGCGCTCCAGGCCAATCGCGAGCGCACACGACTCATCGTCGATACCGCGATGGATGCCGTCGTCATCACCGATCACGACGGCCGCATTGAAGGGTGGAACGCACAGGCGGAACAGACATTCGGCCATACTCAACACGACGCCGTCGGCCGACACATGGCTGAACTGATTCTCACCGATACCTCGATCGCGACCCGACTCTTTCCGGTCATTGCTCCGCCGAACGATGCCGGTGAACAGCGCCATGTGCGGCTGGAAACCACGGCCCGACACCGAGACGACCGCACGTTCCCGGTCGAGATGTCAATCACGGCGGTCAATACCGGTGGCCGCGCGATCTACAGCGTGTTCATCCGCGATATCACCGCGCGCCGAACCGCCGAAACCGAACTCCGCACCGCGATGCTCCAGGCCGAGGCAGCCAACCGCGCCAAGAGCGAGTTTCTTGCCAACATGAGTCACGAGATTCGCACGCCGATGACCGCGATTCTCGGCTACACCTCGCTGCTGATCGACGAGTCGCCGACGCTTCCGGCCGAGGCGCGTCAATCGCTCGATACGATCAAGCGAAACGCGGAGCATCTGCTCGCCATCCTCAACGACATTCTCGATCTCTCGAAGATCGAAGCAGGCAAGGTTGAGATCGAGCCGACCGCCTGCTCGCCGCGTCGCATCGTGCAAGAAGTGGCGACCATGCTCGGCGGCCGCGCCCGTGAGAAGGGCATCGAGTTCCGTGTGGACTGTATAGAACCCCTCCCGCCGCGCATTCGGGTCGATGTTCTCCGTGTGCGTCAGATCCTCCTCAACCTCGCATCCAACGCGATCAAGTTCACCGATGCGGGTCTGGTGCAGATCATCGTCCGCGTGGATGAACAATCACATCAAGTGAACGAAACGCCGCAGCCACACCTCATCATCGAAGTCGTTGACACCGGCATCGGTATTCCGGTTGAGCATCAGGCGAAACTCTTTGCGCCATTCACACAGGCCGATTCATCCACCACGCGCAAGTTCGGCGGCACTGGCCTCGGGCTCATCATCTCCCAACGACTGGCCCGGATGATGAACGGGCACATTTCCTTCGAAAGCGTCGAAGGGCGCGGGTCAACCTTTCGGCTGGCCATTCCCGTTGAAACGCCCGCGGCCCGAGAGAAGCAGCCGCCATTCGACGAACGCGGGATGACAACGGTGCAGAACGATTCCGACGCAGCCGCGGAAGACGCCGAACTGCACGCCCGTCCTCTGAACCATCGGCGCGTGCTGCTCGCCGAAGATGGTCCGGACAATCAGCGGCTGCTTTCGCACCTGCTTCGGCACGCCGGTGCACAGGTTGAAATCGCAGACAACGGTCGCACCGCCGTCGAAGTCGTCACCGCTGCGGAGTCGCGCGGCGAGCCGTTTGACCTGGTTCTGCTTGACATGCAGATGCCGCAGATGGATGGCTACGCCACGGCTGCCGAACTGAGGCGACGAGGATTCACCGTGCCGATCATTGCCATCACCGCCCACGCCATGCCCGGCGATCGCGAGCGATGTCTTGATGCCGGGTGCGATGACTACACACCGAAGCCCGTTGATCGAGAGACGCTGATTCGTCTGGCCAGTATTCAGATCACCCGTCACTCTGCTCGCACCGCGATCAAAGACTTCACTGCCGCATGAGTACCCGTGACACGCCCAGAATGAATGTGACCGCCGACCGGGGTGACGCCGAGCGTGCCCGTCTGGCGGAGCTGCATTCGTTTGAAGTGCTTGATACCGAGCCCGAAACAGTCTTCGATGAACTCGTCGAACTGGCCGTTGAAATCTGCCAGACGCCCATCGGCCTCATCTCGCTGATCGACGATGCGCGCCAGTGGTTCAAGGCGCGCATCGGACTGGATGTCTGCCAGACCGATCGCAACATTGCGTTTTGCCGGTACGCGCTCGAAAACGCCTCGCCGCTCATCGTTCCTGATGCCAGGGAAGATCCGCGATTCGCCTCCAACCCGCTCGTCATCGGGTATCCCCACATTCGCTTCTATGCGGGCATCCCCCTCATCACACCGCGCGGATACACGCTCGGGACGCTGTGCGTGATTGATACGCAGCCGCGCGAGCTTGATGAGTTTCAGCTTCGCTCACTTGAGCGCCTGGCAAGGCAGGTCACGCAGCAATTCGAGTTCCGGCGCACGATGCGCCTTCTGAACGAAGAGACCGAAACGCGCCGCCAGACCGAGCGCATGCTGAGGCGGACGAACCAGGCGCTGACTGAACTCGCCCAGCACGAATCGATCTACCTCGGCGATCTGGATACCGCGCTGCGCTCGATTGCCGATGCGGCAGCACATTCGCTTGAAGCCGAGGCGGTCACGGTTCGCCTGCTCGACGATGAGCAATCATCATTCATCGTTGCGCACGAGTATCGCGCCGCCGGCCAGCCCGCGCGAAACGCCGCGCCCCTCCATGCAGGCGCCATCACCCGAATGTTCGGCCGCGAATCGATTCGACCGATCTGCCGCCGCGATGAAAGCGATCTTGCCGATGTGCGCCACCGGCTGGAAGCGATGTCACCCGGGCTCGACCGCGCGCTCGACGTTGCCGTTCGTGTCGGCGCGGGCGGCGGCATCATCGGCCTCATCTCCATCGAAACCGCACAGCCCGATCGCGAGTGGTCCGCGGAAGACGAAACGATCGCCGTCATGCTCTCGGCCATGGTCGCGCTCTCACTGGAAACCGCGGAACGAAACGAAACTGCGGAACAGCTCAGGCAGGCCAAGATGGTCATCGAGCGTAGTCCGACGATTCTCTTTCGCTGGCGCCCTGAACCCGGTTGGCCGGTCGAACTCGTTTCTGACAATGTCATCCAGCTCGGTTACGGACCGAAGCTGTTTCTCAGCGGCGAACTGCTCTTCGCCGACATCGTGCATCCGGAAGATCTCGATCGCGTTGCGGCGGAAGTCCGGGGGTACATGGATTCCAGCGTCGATCGATTCATGCAGGAGTATCGCATCATCGATGGCGATGGTCGGGTGCGATGGCTGGAAGATCACACCGTCGTCGATCGCGATGCAGACGGTCGGGTGACCTCGCTGCAAGGCATCCTGATGGATATCACCGAGCGCAAACGGGCGGAGCAGGCGCTCGCCGGCGCTCACGCCTCGACCCAGGCCATTCTCGATGCGGCAACGGAAGTGGCGATCATCGCCACCGATACGGAGGGTCTGATCACCGTCTTCAATCGCGGCGCGGAGAAGATGCTCGGCTATCAGGCCGCGGAAGTGATTGGCCGGCTGTCGCCCGTCGCGTTTCATGATCCGCAGGAAGTGGAACGGGCCGCGCGTGCGCTCAGCGAAGAGTTCGGCGCGCCGGTCAGCGGCATCGATATCTTCGTCGAGCGTGCGAAGCGCAACGGCATCGATCATCGCGAGTGGACGTACATTCGTCGCGACGGTACGCACCTGCTGACCGACCTGGTCATCACGGTGGTCCGTGATGCGGATGGTCACGCCACCGGATATCTCGGCGTCGCACGCGACATGACCGCGTGGAAGCGAGCAGAAACCGCGCTCGCGGAAGCGAAGCTGATTGCCGAGGCCGCGAACCAGGCCAAGTCCGCGTTTCTTGCGAACATGAGTCACGAAATCCGCACACCGATGACGGCGATTCTCGGCTACGCCGATCTGCTGCAGGATCCGATGATTCCCGAGGAAGAGCGCGGGCAGGCGCTGGAGAGCATTCACCGCAACGGTCTGCATCTGCTGGCGCTGATCAACGATGTGCTCGATCATTCCAAGATCGAGGCCGGCGGCATGACGGTTGAAACAATTCGCACAAATCCGGCTCGTCTCGTGCGCGAAGTGGATGAAGCCATGCGCTATCGCGCCGAGTCGCAGGGGCTCACGTTCACCGTGCGCATGTTCGGGCCGGTGCCGGAGACGATCTGCACCGATCCGCTGCGCGTCCGGCAGGTGCTGCTGAACCTGGTGGGCAACGCGATCAAGTTCACTCCGAGCGGAGAGATTGAGCTGATCATCTCCGCCGCAGATGATTCGCCCGGCGTGCTCCGGTTTGAAGTACGCGATACCGGCGTCGGCATGGATGAAGCGCAGCTTGCGCGGCTCTTTCAGCCGTTCACCCAGGCGGATGTCAGCACGACGCGACGCTTCGGCGGGACGGGGCTTGGACTGGCGATCTCCAAGGGACTGGCGACCGAGCTGGGAGGCGACATCACCGCCCGCAGCACACCGGGCCGGGGAACAACCTTCACCTTCACGATCGCGACCAATCTGCACGGCGGAAACTCGATTCGCGCGGGTGACCTTGAGCCACAAACTGAGGCCAACGTGTTCGATGCATCGAACACACGCGAGCCGGGCGATTCTTCGCTGATCGCGGCACCTCTGGCGGGTATGCGGCTGCTCGTCGCCGAGGATGGACCCGACAATCAGCGTCTGCTGCGCCTTCTGCTGGAACGCGCCGGGGCTGAAGTCGTCATCGTCGGCAACGGAGCGGAGGCGGTACGGGCCGCGATGAACGCCCTAGATGAACGCCGCCCCTTCCATTGCGTGCTGATGGACATGCAGATGCCGGTGATGGACGGCTACGACGCCACGCGCACTCTGCGGTCGAACGGATACGACGGCGTGATCATCGCGGTCACCGCGCACGCCATGTCGGATGATCGAGACAAATGTCTGGATGCCGGGTGCGATGAGTACCTGAGCAAGCCGATCAACCGCCGTGAGCTGCGGGAGACGCTGCGTCGATACGCTCCGTCGATGGTCTCGCGACGCCCATCGCGCGCGTGAGCGCACCTGTCAGACGCATCAGGTTGAAGGCAGCCCGCCTTTTCGGGCGGCACTCTGTCGGGCGCGGCGCTTTCCATCTTCACGTCGCTTCTTCCGCTTGACCATCGGCTCAATCCACAACCACAGCCCGCTGAAGACCAGGAAGAGGAGAAACACCGCCACGGCGGGCATGATCCAGCCGTGGAACCAGCCGGCGATGAGCTGGCCATCGTGCAACTGCTCGATGAAGTCAGATCGCCGGATATCGGTCGAAAGAATCTCGCCCGTCACCGCACAGATCTGCATTTCCGACCAATTGTGATTCGACCGCACTTTGAACACACGACGCCCGGGCCGAAAGTCCACCCGGTCAATGTCATCCATGGTGCGAAAGTCGGCGTGACCGGATGTGAACAGAACCTCAAAGAGTTGCTGATTGGTGATGAAGCTTTCGACGCCGCCTTCTGCGCCGCGAATCGTCGTCGGCTGGAGCCAGTGAACATCCTTCTTGAAAAGCAGCAGAAAGCCGGTGATCGAGATGTTCGCCACAATGAGGGCCATGAAGATCCCCACCCACTTATGCGTCGTCCAGAAAAACTTGAACGTCTTCATGATGCGTTGATGAATCCGGGGTGGTTGAGGTGGACGAATGGGACAACTGTTGGCACCGAGCATACACGCGATTCGCGTGGTTGTTGCGGCAATGG
>CBFGRU010000059.1:0-13766 GCA_965651255.1 uncultured Phycisphaerales bacterium | reverse complement strand
CAACAGGTCGCAGGTTCGAATCCTGCCGCGAACGTTCTTTTCAACGTCGGATGAGATCATCCGATAACCGGGAATCGGCAAGAAAACCAGCAAAGTTTCTGGGCCAGTTGCAACACCGGCCGCATGGTTTGCGAAAGGGACCGTAAGACGCCGTGCGCCAAGGGGTTGGTGCATGGTCAGATCGCTCCGGCGGCCTTCCCCCAGCAGAGAGGTGGCTTGTTGGTTCCTTGTCAGGGAGATGTCCCTGCAAGACCTTGTTGTCCCTTGTTGAAAGGGACAGATGTCGGTCACTACTCACATGTCTCGATAGGAGAAAGAAGACAAGATGAAGAAGCAACTCACAGCAGCGATGCTCGGATGCCTCGGTTTGGCCGTGGCAGGTGCGGCGAATGCCGATCTGAGCGAAGGATTCGATGACATCACCACGCTTGAAGGCGCTGGCTGGTTCTTCCAGAACAACAGCGACCCCGGCCCGGGCACGACCAACTGGTTCCAGGGCAATGACACGGTCTTTGCCGCTCACAGTGGTGCTTCAACCTCGTACATCGGTACGAACTTCAACAACGGCACAGGCCTTTCGACGCTGAGCAACTGGATGCTCACCCCCGAGATGACCATTCAGAACGGCGATGTGATTTCGTTCTATACCCGAACGATTGAGGCCGCGACCTTCCCGGATCGTTTGCAGGTCCGACTCAGCACCAACGGCGGCAGCACCAATGTCGGCACCACCGGCCTTGATGTTGGTGACTTCACCACGTTGCTGCTCGATATCAATCCCAACTACGAAACCGGCGGAATCTACCCGGAAGAGTGGACCGAGTTCCAGATTACGATCAGTGACCTGGGTGGCCCGGTTCAGGGTCGCGTCGCGTTCCGCTACTTCGTCGAACAGGGCGGCCCGAGCGGCATCAACTCCGACTACATCGGTATTGATACGTTCTCGTACACGGCGGTTCCGGCTCCGGGCGTGCTCGCCCTGCTCGGTCTCGCGGGTGTCGTGTCGCGTCGCCGCCGTCGCGCCTGATTGAGCACCAACTCAACCTCTTCAACGAAGACGACCCGGCCGAAGTGTCGGGTCGTCTTTTTCTTGCGCTGGCCTATTGTTCGCCCAATGACACCGCAGCCTCCATCGTTGACATTCGCTGAGTTCCAGGAGCTGATCCGATCGCGGTACTACGCCACGGATTCGGCGCGCGGCGCGGGCGGGACATTTCTGTGGTTTGCCGAAGAAATCGGTGAACTCGCGCACGCTATTGCACGACGCGAACGCGGAGATGGCGATCAGACCAACCTCGAAGAAGAATTCGCCGATGTCCTGGCGTGGCTGTGTACGCTGGCCAACATCACAGACGTGGACCTGACCCGTGCCATCGAGAAGAAGTACCTCATCGATGGCGGTCCGGAGGGGACAAAGTGAATCGCGTCGATGCGATCTTTGCCGACCTCCGCGCGAAGAATCGATCCGCATTGATGCCGTTCATCACCGCAGGGTACCCCTCTCTCGACGTGACGCGCGAACTCATTCCGCGCCTCGAAGAAGTCGGCGCTGCGATTGTCGAAATCGGGATCCCGTTCTCTGACCCGATCGCCGACGGACCGGTGATCGCTGCATCGATGCATGAAGCGCTGCGCCGTGGCGTCACGCCGGATCAGGTGTTTGATCTCGTCCGTGAACTTCGATCAACGGTCTCCATCGGCCTCGTGGCGATGTTGAGCGTGTCGATCATCGACCGCATGGGAGCGGATGACTTCGTTGCGCGAGCGGCGAATGCTGGCATCGACGGGCTGATTGTGCCGGACATTGATACGACCGGAGGCGAGGAAAGCCCCGCCGGTGAACTCTCGCGACAATGCGCAGCGCGCGGAATGTCGTTCTCAATTCTCATCGCGCCGACAACCCGAGTCGGGCGATTGCGAGAGTTGTGCAATCTCTGCCACGGGTTTGTGTATCTCCTCGCGCGGATGGGGCTGACCGGCGAACATTCGGCGGCACCGGAAGTTGTCGACCGCGTGCGCGAAATTCGAAGTCTGACACAACTTCCAATCGCTGTCGGCTTCGGAATCTCCGATCGTGATCATGTGACCGCAGTCACCAGACATGCGGATGCAGCCATCGTTGGCTCCGCACTCATCCGTTGCATGGGTGAGAGTACTCAACCGGTGGTGTCGGCAGTTCAACTGGTGGATGACTTAGCGCGCGGGCTCGCTTCGCCGAATCGTTGAATGCCGCTTTCACTCAACGCAGTGACTATCGCGCTATCGCTTCTGCGCGCACTTCGCGAAGGACAGTGACTTTGATTTCGCCGGGGAAGGTCATTTCATCCTCAACGCGCTTGGCGATCCGCTGAGCGATTGCGAACGCCTCGACATCATCCACTCTCCGCGCATCGATGATGACGCGAACCTCGCGGCCGGCCTGGATCGCGTGGGCCGACTCGACGCCGTTTTGCTCGAGTGCGATGCCTTCAAGTTGTTCAAGACGCTTGATGTACATCTCCATCGATTCACGCCGGGCGCCCGGTCGAGCGCCGGAAATGGCATCTGCAGCCATGACAATCGGCGTGTAGGGCGTCGTCGCCGGAATGTCTCCGTGATGTCCACCGATCGCGTTCAGCACCTCTTCGCTGCGCTCACCAAACTTCCGGGCAAACTCCATCCCGATCGCGGGGTGCCCACCCTCCATCTCATGGTCCATGGCCTTGCCGATGTCATGCAGGAATCCGCAGCGACGGGCGATCGCACCGTTCAGCCCGAGTTGGTCCGCAATAATCTGCGACAGGAAGGCCACTTCAATCGAGTGCCGCAGAACGTTCTGTCCGTAACTTGTCCGGAAATGCAGCTTGCCCATCGCTTCGACTACCTTCGGATGCAATCCGCGGATGTCGGCTTCGATGACGGAGTCGTTTCCGAACTTCTGTATTCGCTCGTTCATCTCCGAGCGAACCTTCTCAACGATCTCCTCGATCCGCGCGGGATGGACCCGGCCGTCGGCAACAAGCTTCTGCAAACTCTCCGCGGCGATCGTGCGGCGAATCGGGTCGAAACAGGAAACCGCGATCACGCCTGGCGTGTCATCAACCAGAATGTCAACTCCGGTCGCACGTTCGAGCGCCCGAATGTTGCGTCCCTCTCGACCGATGACGCGGCCCTTCATCTCATCTGAAGGCACTTTCACTGACCGTACGGTTGAATCAGCGACATGCTCCGCAGCAAAGCGCTGAATGGCCATGAGCGTAATCTCACGGCTGCGGTTCTTTGCATCGTTTTCTGCCTGCTGCAGAATCTGCTGCTGAAGTGCGTTGGCTTCGTGCTCGCTCTCGCGACGCACCTCAGCCATGAACAATTCGCGGGCGTCTTCCGGGGTCAGCCCGGAGAGTTGCTGCAAACGCGACTTCACCTCGACCAACGCCCGATCAACCTCTTCCTGTGTCTTCGCGAGTTGTTCCTCTGACCGTTGCAGGTTGCCTTCGCGTTTGTCGAGTCGGCTCTCGCGATCGTTCAGGTGTTCGAGTTTTGCATCGAGTCGATCCTGACGCTTCGAAACTTTCGCCTGTTCTTCGCGGAGCTCAGCGCGAAGTGCGGCCATTTCTTCTTCAACTTCTTCACGGCGATGCTGGGCTTTCTTTTCTGCATCGAGTTCGATGCGCTGTTTGGCCGCGTCGGCTTCGGTTGCGGCGGCCTTCCGAATCTGCTCGGCCTCTTCCTGGGCACGAGAGAGCGTCGCACCGCGAAGAAGACTCAGCAGCATCCACCCCAGCGCGAACCCGATGATCAGTGCCCCAATACCAATTCCGACCATCAACCCGGTGTTTGCAAGAAGTATGGTGCTCATGCCTGTCACGGCGACGATCCTTTACCGACAAGACGATCGTCCGGGACTGGCCGAATCGGGCTCGCGCCTTGAACGACACGAAACCAATGCTCGGCAGGGCCGAACAAGGAGCGGATGCAGAAGACAGACTGTGGCGCAGCGGCAGAGCTCGAATGCTCAGAAATCATGGACCCGCCGTCGCGAGGTCAAATCGCGCGGCGGCGTCTCTCTCCATCGTGGAGTTTCAGTGTGTCTGTACCGGCTGATCATGAAGTTACCGCGAATTGCAACAGCCAATCTATCTCCGGCGCCGCGCACTGCCCCCACGGCCGAGCGCGTTCTGCCGGACGGTCATCCGCTCCGAGCCGGTGCCCGGGCGAACCGTCAGTGAACCGGGCGGAGCGACCTGCAACGGCGATCCGACACCGGGGAAAATCCAAAGCGAACACTACTATCCATCAATCGTAGCCCTTGTGTCAAGCGCCGGTCGCCATTGGCGGATCGGACATCACCTCGTACACTCTCCCGCAACCATGCCTGCTTTTGTCAACTGGATACTCCGGCTGCTTCCGACGAACCCCATCTGCATGCGCCTCGTGCAGGGCGGGTCGAAGCGCATGCGCCATCTGTACATACGGGCGGGGTACCTGGGCGTCTTGATGATCGTCCTGCTCTTCAGTCTCTTCAGCCAGTCCACGCTCAGTTTCAGTCAACTCGCTTCCAAAGGGGCGGAGGCGTTTGAACTCATCAGTTATCTGCAGGTCGGGTTGATCTGCCTGCTGACACCGGTCTTCATGGCCGGGGCAATCGCTCAGGAGGCCAACCCCCGCACCTGGGACATTCTGCTCACGACGCCGATGAACAATCTGCAGATTGTCCTGGGCAACATGTTCGGCCGACTGTTCTTCATCCTGGCCCTGTTGCTTTCGACTCTGCCCCTGTTTGTCACGATTCAGTATTTCGGTGGCGTGCCCGGGGATGCAATCTTCCTGAGTTATGCCATCGCCGGCTGCAGCGCCATCCTTGTCGGAGCCATTGCCGTCACCCTCTGTGTCACCCGCACGGCCGGCCGTCGGGCGGTGTTCATCTTTTACATCACAGTGGTGATGTACCTCTTCGTGACGTACGCGATTGACTATTCGATGCGTCAACCCGTGACCACGGGCGGCTCGGCCATGCTCACGACGCTGCTGACACCGCTGAACCCCTTTCTGGCGCTGGAAGTACTTCTGCGGTCGAATACCTATTCACCGCACGACTTCACCGGTCAGGATGTCTTCTGGCTGCAACGAGTCTGGTTCGCGAGCCCAACCGCTGCGTTCTGCTGGTTGACGGCGATCATCAGTTTCTCCCTGATCGTGTTCTCAACGCTTCGCCTTCGCGTCATCGGCGGGCGGACGGGTTCAATCCCCTGGTACCGCAGAATGTTCGGCCTGAGCGCGAAGAACGCCAGCGAGCGGACACCGAGGAAAGTCAGCTCGAATCCCGTTGCCTGGCGTGAATCGGTGGCCCGCGGCAGCACGTTGCCCGCGATGCTTGCACGTTGGGGGTTTGCCGCGCTCGGGCTGGTGATCGCCATTGTGCTTCTTGCACTGTTTCATACCGGCTTGATCACTGCGCCGCAGTTGCGGCTGGCGCTGGTGACAACAATCGGCGCTGAGATTGTGATCATCGCCCTGACCGCACTCAACATGAGTGCCACGGCCGTCAGCCGAGAACGTGAAGACGGCTCGCTCGACATTCTTCTGACGACGCCGATTCAGCCCGGTCCGTATCTCTCCGGAAAGCTGCGCGGATTGATTCAGTTTCTCCTGCCGATGTTGTGTGTGCCCGTGGGAACGGTCCTTCTGGCCGGCGTGTATGTCATGGCGGGTGGACTCGGGGTGGCGGGCGGTGTCAGCGTGACGGACATGGTCGGCGGCGCCACAGCGGTAACCCTGCCGGTGGTCCTGCCGGAGGGGGCGATTGCGCTCCCGCTGACATTGATTCCGTTCACCGCGTTCTGCGTCATGGTCGGATTGCAGTGGTCCATCAAGAGTCGTGGCACCATTGGTTCCGTCATTGCGGCTGGTGGCGTGGTCGTGGTGGTCGCTGGCATTCTCAGTCTCTGCGGCATCTTCGCCGGGTCCAACATGGATACGTTTGGCAGCATTGTGAACGCGGTGAATCCAGTCAATCTGCTCATCACGGTGGTGATGCCCGCTTCGCTGATTCCCGACGGGCTCGATCAGCCCGGCGACCCGCTCAGCTCACGTGCCGGGCTGGTGATCGGGGCCGCCATTGCCGGGGTCGTCTATTCAGCAATCGTGTACGGCATGCACACGAACATGAAGCGCACCTTCCACATGACGGTGCGAAAGCTCGCCGGCCAGAAGTAATCAATTTCCAGTGCAGCCGGCCATCGCCGTTCATCGGGAACATCTGAACGATGGTCCAAGCCGTTTTGCCTACACTTTCCTATGGATCAGACCACCGGGACCGCTCGCCCTTCTGCTTCACCCATGCGAGCTACCTCCGCCATCAACACCCACTTTGATACCCGTACCGCCGCGACGGAACTCGCTTACACATTGCACGACCAACTCGATGGACCGTGCGACCTCCTGCTTGTCTTCGCAAGTTACCACCATCGCGCTGCGTTTGCCCCGGCGGGCGAGATTCTCCGGCAGGGTCTCAATCCCGGCCTGCTGCTCGGCGCTACCGCCGAATCGGTGCTGGGTGATGATGAGGAGATCGAGGGACGATGCGCGATGAGCGCGATTGCGATGACATTGCCTGGTGTGCGCCTGACTCCCATTCATTTTCATCGCGACAATTTTCACATCGTCCTTCGAGATCCGGCGTCGATCCGCCAGGCACTTGGTGCTGATGATCCGGAGTTTCGAGGCGCCCTCGTGCTTGCCGACCCGTTCACCACGCCGATGCAACAGATGATGCCGATCCTCGCGGAAGCGGGAAGTGCACAATCCGCAGTTCCGGTCCTCGGCGGACTTGCCAGCGGCGCGAGTAAGCCGGGTCTGAATCTTCTGCTCTTGAATGACCTTGCCACGCCGGAAGGGCTCGTCGGGGTCTCCATCGCGGGAAATGTGCAGATCGATGCCGTCGTCAGTCAAGGGTGTCGACCGATCGGCAAGCCCATGGTCATTACGCGGGTCCGAGACAATGTCGTCCTTGAACTCGGCGGACGAAAGGCATTGACCGTGGTTCAGGAACTCGCCGAAGGCCTGAACGAGCATGAACGCTCACTGTTGGGCAAAGGGCTTTTCATCGGCTCGGCCATTAACGCGGCCAAAGATCGGTTCGGCCGCAACGACTTCCTGATTCGCGGAATTCTGGGGTTTGATCAGCGCATCGGGAGCATGGCCGTGGGCGACATGCTGCGTACCGGGCAAACTATCCAGTTTCACGTGCGTGATGCCCTGACGGCTGATGAGGACCTGAGACTGCTTCTGGATGCACAGCAGTTGTATGACCCCCCGTTCGCTGGATTGCTCTTTACATGCAGCGGCCGTGGAACCCGACTGTTCGAGACGGCGAACCATGACGTCGAGATCGTTCGTAACCGACTGAACCACCTGCCCTTAGCGGGTTTCTTCGCTGCAGGAGAACTCGGACCGATCGCCGGATCGACGTTTCTCCACGGCCATACCGCCAGTCTCGCGCTGTTTCGGCGCCGAAGTTGACCAGGCATCCGACTCCTTTTGGAACGGTCCACTCAGCTCTAACGACCCCGGGCGGGTAGTGGCCACATCCGAAAACAACTTTTGCTTTTCTTCATTTTCTTACGGAATGAGGGTTCGGCGCGATACGTCTAACCGGTAGAAGAGTGCGCTTTTATCGCACGTTGGAATGTTCAGTCGAACTCAGGCGGTCGATGGGTCGATACCGGTCAAGGCGAGAGATCGGTGCCCCGCGCGGACATCGCCGCTTGTTGAACCCGAGTTGGAAGATCTGAGGAGCGAATCGACCTCGTGGGTATTGGAACCATTCTTCTTGAACGCGGCCTGATCACCGACGACCAGTTGTCGGAGGCAATACAGGAGCAGAAACGGACGGGCGAACGGCTCGACCGCGTTTTGGTCCGTCTGGGCATGGTCCGCCAGGATGATGTCCTGGAAGCGATCGGCAAGCAGTTCGACATGCCGATCGTCGATTTGAACCGCGTTGAAGTGAAGGATGAGGTCCTCAAGGCACTTCCGCCGAAGCTGGTCTTCAAACAGCGGTGCGTCCCCATCGAACGACGAAACGGCACGTTGCGTGTCGCGACGTGTGACCCGTTTGAACTGAGCGCCTTCGACGAGTTGCGTCTGCTGACCGGCTTGGGCATCGAGCTGGTGCTGGCCGATGAACAGGACATCACCAAGTTCATTCGAACGCACTACGGCGTTGCCGGCGACACCCTGGATGCGCTCTCCGGCGATGAGCACTTCTCGACCGACACCGGCAGTATGACGCTCGAACAGGCCGATGAAGTCGAGCAGGCCCAGGAAGCCAGTGTCATTCGTCTGGTGAACGATCTCCTGATCGAAGCGATCAATGAACGCGCGACGGACGTTCACATAGAACCCTACGAAGAAACTCTCGCTATTCGCTATCGAATCGACGGTGTGTTGCAGCAGGCCGGTGTTCCGCCCACGATCAACCGTTTTCGCAACGCGATCATCAGTCGCCTGAAGATCATGTCGAACATGAACATCGCGGAGAAGCGAAAGCCGCAGGACGGCCGCATCACGCTACGGCACAAAGGCGGTGAGTTCGATCTCCGCGTGTCGGTGATTCCCATGCTCTTTGGTGAAGGGGTTGTGCTCCGTATCCTCAACAAGGGGACGGTCCTGTTCGACCTCAAAGACCTGGGTATGGACCCGGATCTGCTTGCGCGCTGGGATGACCTGATCGGGCGGCCTCACGGCATTGTTCTTGTCACTGGGCCGACAGGGTCTGGTAAATCGACGACCCTGTACGCTTCACTGAACCGGATTGTGACCGACGAAGTGAAGGCCATCACCGTTGAAGACCCGGTGGAGTATCACGTTGCGCGCGTCAATCAGATCCAGGTGAATCACAAAGTCGGCCTCGACTTTGCCGCCGGACTGCGCGCCATTCTTCGGCATGACCCCGATATTGTGATGATCGGCGAGATTCGCGACAAGGAAACCGCAGAAGCGGCCATCCAGGCGTCGCTGACTGGTCACCTCGTTTTCTCTACGCTGCACACCAACGACTCAGCGGGTGCGATGACACGACTGCTGGATATGGGTGTCGAACCATTTCTGGTGGCCTCATCCGTTGAAGGTGTTATGGCGCAGCGGCTCGTTCGACGGGTCTGTGAACAGTGCTGTGAGATGTATCGGCCCGACCCGGCGGATGTTCCTCCCGACTTCGGACTCAATCCAAACGAAGAGCTGTACCGCGGCAAAGGGTGCCGGCAGTGCCGCAACACCGGTTACCGCGGGCGAGTCGGCATTTACGAACTTCTCCGTATGACCGAACCGATTCGTGAGATGGTGATGCAGCGCATCAATGCCAGCCGCATCGCACATCAGGCGAAATCGGATGGTGAACTCACCCTGCTGCGAGATGCCGGGTTCGAGAAGGTACGCCAGGGCCAGACGACGATCACTGAAGTTCTGCGCGCGACCAAGGCCTGATCAATCGAGTTCATAGAGGGTTTCGCCCGGTGCATTCCTCCGTTACTTTGGAAGGATGAACGATGTCCTCTCGCTGATGCGATCTCACCGGTCGATACGCCAGTTCAAAGCCGAGCCGCTTCTGGATGAAGATCTGCATGCTGCCGTCCAGGCCGCGCAGATGGCATCAACCAGCTCGAATATCCAGGCGTACTCCATGCTTCGCGTGACTGATCCGGAAGTTCGCGGTCGCCTCGTCGAGCTTACCGGCCAGCAGCGCATGGTGGCGCAGGCCGCCGCGTTTTTCGTGGTGCTGGCCGATTCGCGCCGGCATCGCCTGATCGCGCAAGCACACGAGCGACCGTTCGATACCCACCTTGAGGGGTTCCTTCTCGCGACAATCGATGCATCGCTTTTTGCGCAGAACCTGGCGTTGGCGTTTGAAGCTCTTGGCTACGGAATCTGTTACATCGGCGGGCTGCGCAATCATCTGCCTGACGTCGATGAGATCCTTGCCCTCCCCGAAGGCGTCTATCCGCTGTATGGCATGTGTGTTGGCCGACCCGCCCAGAATCCCGAGACTCGCCCGCGCCTTCCGTTCGCTGCCGTGTGCTTCGAGGGCCAGTATCCGACTGATGAAGAAATGCGTGAACAGATCGCCAAGTACGATGACCGCATGCGCGCGTACTACCAGGAGCGGTCGGGTGCCCCACGCACCTGGAGCGAAGGAATTGCCAATCTCTTTGCGCGTCCGCAGCGCACGCATCTGGCCGAGTACTACGGCAGGAAGGGTGCACGGCTCGATTGAATCAGCCAATTCACTGCGGCTGCACCTCAACCAGATCGAATCGAGAGTCAAACCCCAGCGCCGTGAACACCGCGATTACCACATGACGCACCGACAATTCAATGCGACCGTCGCTGTTGCGAATACGATCGGTCGCATCGACCCGGTCAATGGTCACCGCAGACTCGGTGTTCGAGATTGCGAATGACTCCACAACCTGCAATTGGCCGGTTTGCCAGTTCCGAAGGCGCAGCGTCGCCGTGCCCGCTGGATGATTGATGCCGCTCTCAATCGTTACGGCGAGTTGTTGAGCATCGGTCGCGTCGGTTGTCGCAAGCACCTGAAGTTGAAGAAAGTTCGGCTCGAGCGCGGTGAATCCGAATCTCGAACGCACTCGGAGATAGGCATCGTCGGACAATCGAAGATCATCCACTGTCCCACCGAGCAACTGGCCGAACGTCACTTGTGCAGAGAGGAGGTCCGCCGGTGGAAGGGCAGGTTCAAACATCACCTCCAACACGGGCCGATTGCTCGTGCTTGCGTTCTCGCGAGAATCAAACCGTTTCGCGCTGGGGAACACCGTCTCATCACCCAAAAGAAGCAGGCCGAAGTTCGTCTTCGGTTCATCCAGCCACGACTGAACCCGTGTGACGAATTCAGGAGTCGAAGGCCACGTGTAGAAGCCGATCGTTCCAACCGGCACACTCGATAAGACCTTCGGATCAAAGTCACCGCCGGGGTTCTGCCAGAACTGGTCATCAAAGAACGTGTGCACCCAGGTCGCATCACCGGGTTCAGCATTCACACCGCCGCCTTCCTGACCGAAGGCGTTGCTTGCACCTTCTCCCCAATCGCGCTCAACCGCGTGAAGCGTGTGGACCAAGGGGCCGACAATGGTCTTCGACATTCTGAGCCGAAGCGTTGCCGAGGTGATCTTTGAACCGGCGGGGATTGCGCTGGCGATATCAAACCACAACATGCCACGCCGAATCTCGCCGCCGTTTGTTCGCCCGGTGAAGAAGTAGCTGCCCGCGCCGTTGGCGGTACTGCCATCGCCATTTTCGTACAGGGTGACATCTTTCCCCGGGGAAATGGACACCACATCCGCCGAAGCCGGGAAGGCAATGACCGCAAATAGTGCCATGAGGCCTGCAACAAGGGCGGTTCGAGCCGTCATTCGATCAATCTCCTACTCTTGCAGCGGTGAAACCCGCTGATTCGTTCGGGTTCTGGGAGGCACACATGGCCGCCGGTGCCTCTATCCTGACGGGAATCGGCGGCAAATCCAAGCGGCATCTTGACGAACGGACAGATTCCGGGGACACTGGCCCGACTCTGAAGTGTGCCACACTGCCCGCCGCCGGCAACAGCCCCGACGGCAGGTTCATGATTCCTCATTTAGATCGCTTGGAGGTCTGCGAATGGCTGCACGATCTGGCGCCGGAACAGGGGTGGTGGTGTCCCTGGTGGTCTTCATCATCTGTACGGTTGCGTTGCTCGTGTTCACGATTGTGTTCTACGCCCGCGCGAACGAGGCGATGGAAGGCGAATCGCGAGCACGACAGGACCTGGAAGCCATCGCTGATGCGCAGGTTCGGCAACGTGACGATGTGCAGGCCATGCGCGCCGAAGCCGGCTCGCGAAGTCTGCTCACTCATATGCTCAATCAGCGACAGCAGTTGCTCTCGAAGGTGACCGGCAATCCGGACACCCGCGTCGATCAGGTGGCGAACGAGTTTCGCGCCTTCGGCGTTGGCGAGAATGAATCACTTCGCTCCGCCATGGCGCGCATGCAGTCAGAAATGAACGCAATGCGCGGCGAGCTTGATGCCAAGAATCAGCAGCTCGCCCAGATGGAGCAGCTCGTTCAGCAGAAGGACCAGCAACTCGCCCAGGCGACGCGAAACCGCAACGAAGCGGTGGAACAGGTCACCGGTCGCATCAGCGACTACGAAACCAGCGTCACCAGCTACAAGCAGCAGGTCGATCAAACGATCGCCCAGGTGAATTCCACCATCGAGAATCAGCAGAACGCCTTTAACCAGACGCGCGCTGAACTCGAACAGACCATCGATAATCTGCGCAACCAGATGGCGATCAAGGATGGCCGTCTCGCCCAGTATGAAGATGCGTTCAATCGCACCCGTCTCTACGCGAAGGATCCATCCCGCCTGGTGGATGCACGCATACTCGAGAGCCCGCGCGGAAACACCGTGTTCATCGATCGCGGCCGGCAGGACAAGATCGTCCTCGGGATGACGTTCGAGGTCTATGACGACGCGGCGTCGATCACGCCCGATCCGGTCACCGGCGAACTTCCCCGTGGCAAGGCCAGCATCCAGATCGTCAGCGTGGGTGAAACGACTTCCACCGCGCAGGTGACCCGCAACATTACCGGTCGGCCGGTCGTGCGGGGCGATGTCGTCGCCAATGCGGTGTACGACCCGTCGCGGGTGTACACCTTCCTCGTTCACGGAGTGTTCGACCTCAACGGCGACGGTCGCGCCACTGAAGGTGAGGCTGGAGACATTCGCCGCATGATCGAGAACTGGGGTGGCCAGGTCATCGATGGTGATGAACTTCGAGGCGATCTGGACTTCCTCGTGCTCGGCGTACAGCCGCAGAAGCCGCCGGCATTGCGAAACAATGCGACCGGCCCCGAGATTGAAATCTGGGTCCGCCAGAACGCCGCGTGGCAGAAGTACAGCGACCTCTTCAATCAGGCGACGGATGCCAACATCCCCGTCCTGAATGCCAACCGATTCTTTACGCTCACCGGGTACACTCAGCGCTGAGCGCATTGTGCTCACCCTCTGATCGCGTCTAACCTTCGCCGGTC
This sequence comes from uncultured Phycisphaerales bacterium, assembly GCA_965651255.1. Lineage (GTDB taxonomy): Bacteria > Planctomycetota > Phycisphaerae > Phycisphaerales > SM1A02 > CBFGRU01. Next base: position 699 of record CBFGRU010000059.1, on the reverse strand, counting down.
GGTCCGCACGGACCGGCCGGTTTTTTTCGCACCGACATCGACTCATACTCGTCATCGCGCTCTTCACACCGTGGCACGCTCACAATCATTTCTCGTCGATACGCTGCAATACATCGCCGCCCGGCTTGTGATGGGGTTCATGCATGCGTTCCCGGTCGATGAAAACCTCGCCACGGCCGCTTCCATCGGTTCGATGATCTACCGATCAAACCGTCGGCGACGGGATCGCGCAATGATGAACATCGCGCGGGCATTTCCTGCATTGAGCCCCGACGAGGTTGATGAAGTCGCTGACCGATCGTTTCAACACATGATTCAGCTCTTCATGGTTGATGCGTTCGTCGCTCCGCGCATGATTTCTCCGGACGGGTGGCCTGAGTACGTTCAGATTGGTGACCTCTCCCCCGCCATCAACCGATTCCTGCGCGGCGAGCCGGCGATCCTGCTCACCGGTCACTTCGGCAACTGGGAGCTTCTCTCAAATCTCCTTGCGTCGTTTGGCTATCCCCTCCACGCGCTCGCGCGGCCGATTGATAATCCGCTGATCAACCGTTGGTTGATGGGGCTGCGCGAAGCGCGCGGCACCAGAATCATCACCAAGTGGGGCGCCACCCCGATCGTTCAGGAAGCCATGCGCGCCGGCGGACGCATCGGATTCATCGCCGACCAGAATGCCGGTGACCAGGGACTGTTCGTCCC
>CBFGRU010000058.1:0-13835 GCA_965651255.1 uncultured Phycisphaerales bacterium | reverse complement strand
GTTGTCGTTGAGGTTCGATGCAACGCGATCAGTGCATGCGTTCAGCGAGGTCGGCCTCGGCGATCTCGTCTTCGCCCTGGATATAGGTGCCGCCGCTGTAGAAGAGCGAGTAGATGACGAAGGCGATGGACATGATCACCATCATACCGGTGAAGAACCAGTAGTAGCTTGCGCCCTCGAGCATGGACGTGCCATCCTCCCGCTGAATGACTTCATTCACGAGCGTGGTGAAGAGGTTGCCAAGCGAAACGCCAAGGAAGTAGATGCCCATGATGAAGGATTTCATCTTCTTCGGCGCCTGGGTGTACGCAAACTCCAGCGAGGTGATCGACACCATGACCTCGGCGGAGGTGATCAATACATACCCCAGCACCTGCCAGGCGATGACCGGCTGGTTGCCGGTGTCGATGCTGGCCTGAAGCAGCGCTGCGAGACCGAACGGGACGGCGGTGAGAAACATGCCGATGCCGATCTTGCGCAACGGTGTGAGCGGAAAGACCTTGCTGATCGCCGGGTAGATGAGATATGTGAAGACCGGAATCAGGATGAGAATCAGGAAGGGGTTGGCCGCCTGAATCTGCGAGGAGAGCAGCTCGAACTCAACGAACCCGAGCGAGACCATGCGATTCATGTGCTCGGCCTGCTCGACCCAGCGACTGCTGGTCTGATCAAACAGCGACCAGAACATGGGGATGAAGACGAGAAAAAGCGGCGCGAGGTTGCGCATCGCGCGCATGCCTTCGGCGCTGAAGGTCTCCTTCTTGAACTGTGACCACCCGGCAGGGGGAATGTGCACAAATCGATGACGCCCGAGCCAGAAGACAAACGTCGCGATCGCCATCAACACGCCCGGCACGCCGAACGCGAGCCACGGTCCGACGTATTCAAGGAAGATCGGCGTGAGGATCGTGCTCGTCGCCGCGCCCACGTTGATTGAAAAGTAGAACCAACTGAAGATGCGCGAGAGCAGATGTTGATTCTGTGCGCCGAACTGATCGCCCACATGGGCCGAGACGCAGGGTTTGATCGCGCCTGCGCCCATGGCAATGCAGATGAGACCGGCGTACAGCCATCCTTCCATCGACATGCCCAGCATCGGCGCCACATCCATGACCGCGAGGCATAAATGTCCGAGGCAGTACAGAAGCGACAGGGTGACAATCGTGCGGTACTTGCCGAGGAAGACATCCGCCAGGACCGCGCCGAGAATGGGGAAGAAATAGGCCGCCGTCTTGAAACTGTGGACGATGCTTGTGCCTTCTTCGGGGGTCATGCCGATGGCTTCTCCATCGGCGCCGGTCATGTAGCGCGTGATGAAGATGTAGAGGATCGCGTTCATCCCGTAGAAGGAGAATCGCTCCGCCACTTCGTTTCCGATGATGAACGGAATGCCCTTCGGCAGACGATCGGTCGAGACGGGGGTGTGCTGGTACTTGCTCAAGGCGCTCTCCTCAGCCAAACACCGGTATTCGGTGCGTGCTCTGAAACGAAGAGGCGATCATCGAGCGCGCGGCGGCTGGTGTCAATCGATCTTCAACGCATCCAGACCGAAGAAGTAGTGTGGAGGTTCAGAGTTCGGGTTCGTTCCGGTTACCTCAATCCGCAGGATGAACGAATCGCCGAGCTTGTGGGTCCCGAGCGGTACCGGGCCGGTGGCTCCGAGATCACGCGCCGAGTCGTTGAAGGTATCCATCGGTTCGCCCGCGGGCTGGCCGTTGATGAAGCACCGAACCATGCCGTAGTCCCAGGACCGCGTGAAGTAGGCGGTGACCGCCCGGTCGCCGGGTCCGGCAGAGTTCGGCACCCGCAACTCGATGAAGTCACCGACCGCGCGGGCCTGCACCCAGAGGTGGGTATCGCCTGAATAGGTGTCCTTCTTCCACAGCGACTGCGGTGCGAAGGTGACCCCGGGCGCGTGCGCGATGATGGCGAGCGACTCGCCCTCGATCGCACCGGCAATCACGAACGGCGGCGGCAGCGGCGGTACCGATGGGACCGTGGCGATCATCTCCCGCGCAATCGGTGGGGTATTGTCCATCGCGCTCGGCTCGCCGTACCACCAGGTCGTCGCGGCATAGTGCACGATGCATTCGCGCCAGTGCCAGATTTCCATATCGAAGTTGAAGTTCTTCGTAAATGGGATCGCATCGAGCGCGCGGGTGCGATTGATACTCGTCTGACCGTAATTGCCCGGGCCGTCACAACGCGATTGATTGTGAAACGGCGCGTGAAACACTTCCGGCGAGCACCAGGCGTATCCGTAGTAATCTTCGGTGCCAGTGCCGAAGTGTGAAGGAAACGTCTCGCCATCGACGTAGATCTTCTCATCCCCCTCGCCCCACCAGTCTTCGAGTGGGTTGCTGACGATGAGCATATCGCCCGCAAGGACGCCTCGTCCGCGCACCTGCAGGTAGTTCCAGTCACGACGGGGCAGCGTCGGGATATCACGCTCCAGCCGCCAGTCGGCGCGGAAGTGCAGGGAGCGGTCGTGCCATTCATACTCCACTTCGCGCACACTTGACGACACCTGGACCGGCATCTCGCCTCGGTTGATGATCTCGATGCGTGCGGTGGACTTCCACGGCATGAACCAGCGGGAGATGAATCGGCCGTCGGCGCGAACGCTCGCATACCAGGATTCATACGGCACCAGGCCCGGCCCGCTGCCGAAGAAATCCCCAAGCGGGCACTCCACAGTGCGCACCTCGTCGAAGGTCATTCGAACGATCAGTGATCGCAGTATGCCAGCATCATCAACATCCTCCGTGAAGGGGATCGTCACTCGGAATGAGTCGATCGCAGCCCCGGCATCGGCCTCATGAACCAGCAGCGTCGCGCCCGGCGCGAGGGGGGCGCCGGCTGGCCACGGCATCGGGCGTGGATCATCGATACCCGGATTCAGCAGTTGCTTCGTGACCGCATCAAGATGATGACGCTGCGTCCGGATGAGCGCGGGAACAAACGTCTGCATGAACGTGCCCGGTTCATACGTGCGGTAGTTGATCTGGTAGTACAAGCTGCGCGCGTGATCACTTTCGACGGTGACCTTGACCTGCTCAAAGTAGGGAAGCGGCAGATACAGGTTTCCTCCCCGTGCGCGCACCGCAGAGAGCGGCGGGGGAACCGGTCCACTGCCGTTCAAAAGGGCTGCGAAGTCGGCAGTGAACGATGCTTCATCTTCACCGTCAAAGTAGAATCGAATCGTGCCCGAAGGATTGGCCGACCAGATGCGCACGATCGCACCGGGACCCGCAGCATCCATCATCACCCATTCGTTGCGGCCGGCGTTCATCTCTGACCGGAGATAATGCCCTGCATCGGCGTTTGCGAACCAGCCCGCATCACTTGGATCATCCGGCGAGATGGATCGGCGATCGTAACTTGAGAACTGTTTCGTCGTGTACGCAGGAAGCGGCCACTCTGCGATGGCGCGGCGATCAAGCATCTCGTACAGCAAGCCGGTGTACGTGACTTCATGCAAATCGTCCTGCGCCCGGGCGGCAGGGGCAACGCCTGTCATGGCGGCGATCAGGATGAACAAGCCAATGAATGAACTGCGATTCACCGTGCGCATCGTGTACTCCATCCTTCACGCTGATGCCGAGCAGCATCCGTGGATGAACATCCTATCGCATTGTGTGACGATCGCCGCCTCGGAGTTACTGCACCGGCAGCAGGCGCATGCGCACGACTTTCATCCGCACCGATTCGCGCAGCGGTGCAAGCAGCAGATACGGCCAGTCGTTCGAGGCCACCCTTCGGGGAATGAAGAGATTCTCCGTCAACTCATGCACGCGTGCATTGCCATCAAGCACCCGACCCAGGAGACGGTTACCAACCGCCTGGGTGATGAACTCATCCGGCCCGATCGCAGCGGCAAAGGATTCATCCGCGAGCGCGGTCGTCGGACGTGAAGCGTGGAACGGCCGCCACACCGCCATTCGCAACATCGCGGGGTGAAAGAAGAGAAACGTCGGTTGCGCCGGTTGGGGGGCTCCGACGATGGCGGGCTGCGCCGCGATCGACTGGTACACCGCGTTCAATCGCGCCCCGGTTGAGATGCGTATCTCGCGCATGGCCTGTCGCATCGCCCGCTGCGTTTCGCCGCGCAGGTACACCACGTTCAGAGCACCAGTTTCACTCAAGCGGTAGACGAAGAGACCATTGCCAGATGCATCAAATGTCGGCAGCAGCCAGTCCTGCTCCGCATCCGCGAGTTCAATCACTCCCTGCCGGTTGCGCACGATCAGCGAGAACTGCGTCTCCAACGGTCCCCGCCGCGAGTACGCCAGTTGCCCCGCCGGGCCGAGCGCGGCAAAGGCGTTGCAGTATTCATCGCGCACCAGCCAGTCGATGTCGCCGCCCGTCCAGTTGGCTTTGCCGATCCACCGCGTGCCATCGCTCTGCGGAGCTTCGACGATGAACCCGCCATCATCCGCCGACCGACCGAGCATGATCCCGTCGGGCAGAGTCGCCAGCGGTTCCAGCACCACACTGTCGCTCGGATCATCCACCAGCCGGTAGATGCTGACCGTGGTGGCCAGTGGAACCGACGAGGCCGCGGTCGCCAGAATGGTTTCAATCGTCGGCGCCGCGCCGGATTGCACCGCGATAAATCGCCCATCCGGGCTGGAGATTGGCAGCGTTTCGCCGTCGTACGGAACAGTGCCGCAGGGAAGCAGATTGGTGCGAACATACGCGGCGTATGACACGCCGATCGTCGTGGCAGAGAGTTCTCCGTTCACCGGTGAACCGCTACTCGTATTTCTCACCGCACCGGCGCTGTCAGTGGGGCGTGTCGTTCGGCCGGATTCCACGCATCCACTCAGCAGCAGGCCGCCAAGCACCATCAGCGAGACCGGTATCGCGTTCGCGCGAGAGAATCTCATTGCGGCTCGCCGGTCGTCTCATTCTGTTGCTGCTCTTCCATCTCATCCAGGCCCTGCTTATCCAGATCAAAACCTGCATCCCACGCCTCGCGATTATTCTCGTTGACTTCCTTACGCTGCTGATCGAGCGGCCTGCGGAGATCATCCAGACGATTGCGCATCGGCCGGTTCAGCGAATCGTTCGCTTCGGGGTTGTCCACGACGATCGGGCGGATGAACGCAATGAGTTCGCTGCGAGTGGTCGAGGTATCGGTCGATGTGAAAAGTGCACCCAGCAGCGGAATGTCACCCAGCAGCGGGACCTTGCGTTTCACATCCGATTCCTGCTCGCGCAGGATGCCGGAGATGACGATCGTCTGGCCGTTCTGAATCACCACCCGCGTCTGCGTGGTGCGGCGATCGATGATCAGCCCGCCATTTTGCGTCGCGCTCGGGGAAAGCGAGGACAGTTCCAGCGAGACGAGCAGGTCGATATCGCGCGTCGCGGTGATGCGCGGCCGCGCAGAGAAGATGATGCCGATCGGGCGGAAGTCGAATGACTCGTTCAACGTGCCCTGATCGGTCGTCTGGCTGTCGACCACAACCTGCACGTCGGACCCGTCAAAGAAGTTCGCCTGTTCGTTGTCGGCGGTGAAGATACGCGGTTCGGAAAGAATGCGCACATCACTCTCGGTCTTCAGCAGGTCGAGCACGGCGTTGAGGTTGATATCCACGTTGAGCACGCTCGTCTCGAAGAGGCCTTCGAGAATGTTGCTCTGCTCGCCGGTGATGTTGCCGCTGCCGCCGAGTTGGTTGTCCTGACCCGGTCCGAAGACGTTGTTGCGCGACCAGCGCAAGCCGAGGGAGAGCGCGGTCTCAAGCTGCACTTCCGCGATGATCGCGGTGATCAGGACCTGCCGGCCGGGCTTGTCCAGCCGTTCAATGATGTCGGTGATCTGTGATTGATAGTGCGGCGGTCCCATGACCAGCACCGCGTTCTGGCGGAAGACCGGCACCACGCGCACCTTGCCGATGAGATGAGATTCGGGGGCGACATCTTCACGCGGCCGGGCGAACTGCCACGGGAAGGTGATGTTGTTCTGCTGCGCCGCTCCGCCGGCTCCGCCGGTTCCGGTCGTTGTTCCGGATTCAAACGAATCCTGCACGCTGAATTCGGTCAACCCTTCTTCGCGGCCGGCGAAGTCCGACTGCACGCCGCGCTCGGCAAGCAGCACGTTGATCTGCTGTGAAATCTCACCTGCATCAGCATGCTTGAGTTCGATGACAATCGGCAAGTCCGATGCGCCCGGCAAGTCCAGCCGGTTGATGATGTCATCGAGGTAATCGAACGCCGCGGCCGTACGGCCGATGACCAGCAACTGGTTGGCGCTGGGGTCGGCCTGGAAGCGGAATTGATTTGCCAGCCGCTGGTCGGGGCCGGTCGAGCCGGCTGCCTGCTGGGCGCCGGGACGCTGCGGTCCGCCACCCGAGGCCGCGGCGGCCTGGCCGGCGATCAACTGCTGAAGGATGTCGCGCACCACGATCACATCGCGGTACTGCAGCGTGTAGATGCGCACAATGTCTTTGTCGTTCACCAGCGGTTGATCCCACTGGGTCGTGATGAGTTCAGCGATCTGCTCCACCGCCACCGGATCACCGCGAACGGTCACGCTGTTCGTTCGCGCATCGCTGGTGACGCGCAGCGGAACGGTCGCAGCGCCGATGGGGTTGTTGACGTTCTGCTGCCCGCCGGGCTGAACCGGGCCTCGCTGCGGTCCACGCTGATTCTGATTGCGATTCGTCGTGCCGCCGGAACCATCCTGGGGGAACATTGCTTCGATCCACGCGGCAATCTCCGCCGCGTCTGCGTGTTTCAGGATGAACGTGCGCGTGGCGGCCTCACTCGGGCGGTCGAGCGCGTTGACGAGTTTCTCCAGTCGCTGCGCGAGCCCGATTGACCCCATCAGAATGAGTTGATTGGAGCCCTCATCAACATCCAGTTTCGCCCAGGTGGGAAGCTGATCGGAGAAGACCGCTTCCAGGTTGGCTGCGGTTGCGTACCGCAGCTTGTACACCTTGTTGACGAAGTTGCCCACATCGCGGCGGTTCAGGGTGCTCTCTTCCGCGGGAATGACGGGAAGGTCATACCGCGCCGCTTCGGCAGCCATATCGAGCGTGATTGAGTCCGCGGTTTCGATGACCGCGACATCCATCTGCAGGAACGCCTGGAACAGACGATTTACCGCCTCATCCCGCGGCAGCGGTTCATCGTTGATCAGGGTGAATCGGAAGTTGTTCACCGTGTTCTTCACCACCAGCATCTTGCCGGTGGACTGGACGATGAAGTCCAGCGTTTCCGGGATCGAACGATTGTTGAAAGCCAGCACAACCGGGTCGCCATTGGCGGGCCGGCGACCGGGCGGGCCGGTCGGGGCGTTCTGGTCGGCGCTGCTGTCCTGGGCGGCAAGCGGCGCGGGGGTCACCATCGCTCCGGCGAGCACGAGCGAAAGGGCCAGCAAGTGCGCCGGGAATCCGATCAAGCGTCGAGTACTGTTCACGAACGTGACTCCTGGTCATCGGAAGTCGAAGGAACATCTTCCACCTCGCGCTCGTTCACGGCGTCGCCGTCAGTCGATGCGGGCGGTGCATTCGGCGCAGGCCGCATGCCCGGGGGAAGTGATGATGACGATGATGATGAAGAACCTGATGAGTTGTCGGGACTCACCGGACGGAATCCGGAACCGTCGGTGGATGAGAAGACGCGCAGGTCGTACTCACCCTCTTCGGAGTTCGGAGCCCGCCAGGCGACGCGCACCGTCCACGGCGCGTTGATTGCAATCAGTCGAATGTCGCCGGTTGAGTTGCCGATCCGCACGATGGACGGCGAGCCACTGGTCTCACTGGTGGCAAACCAGACTTCATCGCCAATGATGGCGTAGGGCTTCAACTGGCCGCCGTAACTGGTTGGAGCCGGTTGAATCGGCGGGGGACCGGTGGGAGTTTCATCGCGCACCGGCGGCGGGACGTACGGCCTCGGTGGAGTGAAGAACGCACTGCGCCCCATGAACCGATCGCGGTCCTGATCAAGCCGATCATTCGACTGCGCAATGAGTTCATTCATGCGCGAAGCATTCTCATCTTCGCTGACTCCGGTCGCGCGCATGACGCCGAGAACACGCGGGATCGGCACGACAACGGCGAGAATGATCACAACAATCGCGGCGATGCTGATGCCGAACGGGCCGAAGAGCATGCGGCTGTTGATCATCGCACACCTCCCGGGCGGCCGGCCGCGACCGTCGCCCACGCTTCGACCGAGATGTTGACGGTGAGAGACTGCCCTGCACGCGGATCGGTGGCCCGGCTGATGCGCGCGGTGCGAACCGATTCGATTTCCGGGGCTCGCTCGAGATCGGACATGACGTTGATGAAAACTTCAGGCGATGCGCTGAACTTGACCTCGTACACGCGGCGCTCGACTGCCTGGTTGCCTTCGAGGACGTTCCCGAGCGTCCCGCGCGGAAGACGAACGGTGGCCTTCTGCGAAATGCCGTGCCCGGTCACGCGGTGTCGATTCAGAATCTCGCTGACAACCGCGTACAACTGCTCAACGGCTTCCTCTTCGTTCCCCGGCATCGTGACCGGGCCGAGCGCGACAATCGCCTGCTGCAGAGGAGCATCGAGGGATGTTCGCCGACTCGATGCCTCTTCGAGCTGGCGGATGTTCTCATCGATGGATGCGTTCCAGTTCGTCGCGGTGCGCCAGATGAAATCATGCCACAGCAATCCACCGGCGAAGATCGCGAGGATCACGATCAGCGCCTGAACACCCATGGGGTAACTGCGGAATCGGGTCAGAAGCGCGTTCATCGGTTCAGTTCCCTCCTCCGCTGGTGTTGCGCATCTTGGCAAAGAGCATTCGGTGCTGTTCGCGGAAGGTGGCGCGCTGCTCATCGGTCAGCGATGGTCGTTGCAGCAACTGCGAAACCGCTGCGAGCGCTTTGATCGCATCATCACGACTCATCGCGTCAACTTCTTCTGCGGTCAAGACCTTGGGGAGTTCCGGAGCGCGGGTCCCCGAGTCGCCGACAATCGCGCCCGGCGTACGGATGGGCGCCTGCCGCGGACCGGTTCGCGCTGGATTGCCACGCTCATCCAGAACGGCTCCATCGCTGGAGGAATTGTTCGTCGGCGGACGCGATGGCTGATTCGTCGCGGTGCGCGGCGGCGTAGGCGATCCGGAACTGGTGTTCGCGTTTGTCGTGGCGTTCGCAGGCGGCGCAGGAGTCGGCGGTTCTCGTCGGGGGTTGTACAAACGCTCGACGAGCGGATAGTCCGCGTAATCGGGCAGATCAGCCGCGCGACGATGCGGCGCAGCGACCTTCGCGTTCATCGTGAAAACCAGCTTGGTCCCGTCGCGAAACTCCCAGGAGGGGACGACTTCCTCGAAGACGCCGCTGCCGGTCAGGAGTTTCTGCATGTCGAGAATCTGATCGGTGTTCTGCGCCTCGCCGCGCACCGTAGCGACCTTGCCCTGATCGAGAATGATCGATTCGAGAACGACCTGCGGCGGGGCTGCGGCGACCAGTTCGGCCATGAGCTTGGTCATCGACCACGCTTCCGGACGAAGCGCCTGGTACATCGCCTTCTGCTGCTCGCCTTCGCGCAAGGTCTGGAGTGCGGCCTCGACATCGCCCACACGCACGTTCAGCAGGACCCGACGGGTCGCGGCATAGAGCAGCGGACTGAACGCGAGAATGAGGATCGCGGCGATCGCGAGTGTGGTGGCAGTTCTGCGGTGCGAGAGCCGAGTGATGACCCGTTCCACGGGGGAAGGGTGTTCGATCGGCGCTTCGTCGCGGAGTGCGGTGAACGGCGCCAATCGTCCGCGCGTGGCAAGGATCGCACCGGTCGCGATGCCGTACGCATTCCACCAGGCGTGATCGCCCGCGCCGTGGACGCGGCTGCGCATATTGGAAGCAAGTTCTTCGGGAAGTACGAGTGTGCCCGATCGGTTGGCGGCCCCGTTGAGCTGGGTGCGCGACCGCGCGGCGAGATTCTGCGCAAAGTCGGGCGAGTGGCCGACGCTGAGGGCCGTTTCCATCAGCACGCGCGAAACGCCCTGGTGCCACGCTTCCGATGAATCTTCACGCTCGCACGTGGCGCGGTAGACCACGCCCTGAGGGTGACTGACCGCAACCGCGAGTGAACCATCTTCACGATCCGCCCAGATGAGCGCATCATCACTGCGCTGGCCGTTCATCATCGCAGCAAGTGCAGCGACATCGGGAACGTAATCAACCGATCGCCCGACCGGTGGCCGGGGTGCATTTGCGGCTTCCGGCCAGGCAAGCAGCAACCCCGCGCGACCCGACTCACCCGGTGCCGCTTCGAGGACCGCCAAGCCCATGCGGTGTTCCGGCGTAGAACCGAGAAACTGGGTTTCCGCCTGCAGCCGAAGCGCCGGCTCGAGTTGGGCGGGGTCAGCCAGAGGCAAGGGCACCGTCCGGCAGACCACGCTGGCCGCGGGCAGGACCGACATGACACGGCCGGCACGCTGTTCAGTCAGCCAATTGTCGATTCGTGAGGCATCGGCGGTGTTGAATTCGTGGGATGCCAGCACGGTAAGCCGACCATCGCCTTCGAATCGGCCCACCACGGCCCGCCACGCTCGGCCCACCGGATGGAGGGCGGCGATGATCTGGCTGTCGGCCTGGGGAAGGGTCGTTCGGCTCACTGTTCTCGGTACTCCACGATATGAATGGGAAGAGTCGAACGATCGACCACCACGATCAATTGCACTTCGAGTCCGGTCGTTTCACTTCGCCCGATGCTGGTGATCGTGAATACGTTACTCCGAACGTCGAGAAGATTCATGACTTCAGCCATGACCGGCGCAGTAAAAAGCTGAGGAGATTCGAGCAATTCCACGAGACTGGTGTAGCCCTGGGGCCTCGCGCGGCGGCGGGAGACAATTTCATCCGCCAGGGCCGGATTCAGTGGATCCAGCAACAGGCGCAGCATTTCTTCCGACGCGGTGTTGATATTCACGCGGCCGGGCGGGCGGGTCGTCGGAATGTCGAGCGTTGCTTCCTGAAAAATCGCGCGGTACTGGTCGGTATCCAGCGGCAGGACACTCGAGTTCACCACTTGCGGGCTGATCGAACCATCGGCTGCGACATTGGCCAGCGATGTGACCCAGAGGCCCGCCAGCGTGTTGTCGGGATTGCCCACGTACGATTGCAGCGCCTGCGCCTGCTGGCGACTGACGCCCAGCCGATTGATCATGTCTTCCAGCGATGCGTCGGGCAGGTAGAGTCGTTCCTGGCCCGTTGCGGTCAACCCGCCGCGAACCGAGTAGGCAGTGAACAGCCCGGACCAGTTGGCTTCGAGCATGCCGTCGGCGTTGTCATCGAACGGCGCGGTGACATCGCCATCATCTTCATTGGGATCAAGAATGTTGTTCAGGTTCCAGTCTTCGCGGCGGAAGTCATACAACCGAACATCGCGAATGAGCTCAAGCTCCGCGGTGTTGCGCATCGGCGCGTTGCGCGGTGAGTAGGGGAAATTGCTGGTCAGGTAGTAGGGGGCCTCAGCGCCATCGCCGGTGACAATGTCATCCTCATCGATCCAGTCCACGATCGCATCGACAAAGTAGGGCAGCATGTCCGGAATGCCTTCGAGCCGATCGCGCGGCGCATCATTGATGTTGAGCTTGGCGTGCTCATCCATGGGCCCGGACCATTCCTGTCGCTCGAAGTGATGCCGAATTCGATAACTGGAATTGAGCAGTACACCGTCAGATGCTTCGCCAAGGTCGAGGTAGATGCGCATGGCATCGCCGGGATCAGGGTTCTCGTTGTGATAGCCGAGTATCGAGATCATTCGTTCGACACCAGCGCGGGCGGCCCAGCGCGCCTGCACGCGCGCGAGCGCCTGCCGGCCGGACATCGACTGACGCTGTGATGCGATCTGTACTGCTCCGGCGAGGATCGCGCCGAGCGCAATCGACCAGAGCGCGATCATCACGACCGAGCCGCGCCGAAACGAAACGCGGTTCATCGACCGGCGAAATGTTTGACGGCGCTGATGCATCAGTCGTTCGGCCCTCCGCGTCCACCGCCTCCGCCGCCGCCTCCACCGCCCGGACCACGACCGCCGCCCGTTCCACCGCCGCCAGCGCCGCCGGGGCGACGACCGCCACCACCGGGAACGATCACCGGGCGCCCGCCACCAGTGCCACCACCACCGGCACCTCCCGTTCCGCCTGCACCGCCGGCCCCACCCTGGTTGGCAGGAGGCGTCGTGCCCGTTCCGGTGTCCGATGCTTCATCTGTTTCTTCCAGAAGTCCCGTATCAAACGGCGGAAGGACGCGGTCGATCGACACCACCGTGCGCAACACGACCGGGCGGTCGTACGCCGAATCGGTCACCGGCACCGTCACGGTGATGCGCACCGCATACGGCAGGCCGGAGAAATCTGATTCCCAGGTGTTCAGCCAGGATTCGCCATCGAACGCTTCGAAGTTCACCCCAGCCACACCTTCGACAACCGGCAGCACAACCCCGCCGCCATCTGGGTACTCATCGGGAATCGCATCGCGCCGCTGCCACAGTACCGGCCCGCCCGGTTCATCGACCACCCGGTACTGCGTTTCGTACTCGATGCCTTCGCCGTAGTCACGGCTCTCGCGAATCGGCCGCAGCCGCGTGTTGAAGAGCAGAAGTTCATCCCGATCCACCCGGCCGAACGCGGCCTGACCGATGCTGTCCGTGATGCGCAATCTGGTCCAGAAAAGGTCATCCGAGCGAATCACCGATACCAGGTCCCGGCGCAGTGCATTCAGCGCAGTGTCCGCCCGCACATGGGCGATCATGCGCTCGCGACTGGCCGCCCGCGCCTTCGTCATCTGTCCCAGACTCAAGAAAATCGCGCCCAGCACGAACGCGGTGATGATCAGAGCCACCATGACTTCCACCAGCGTGAACGCGCGCCGGACCGCATCGGGTTGTACGGGGTAAGACGCCATCATCGCACGATCGTCTCCCCCGGCTCGCGCGGCTCAAACTGTTCATCGGCGCGGCGAATGGCAATCATCGTCTCCACGCTGGCTTCCCGCATCACGCCTGCCGAATCCCAGCGGACCGTCGCCACCACCAGGTACGGGTCGTACTCGCCCTGAGAACGAATGTCGAGAACGTACGAGTAATCCTCAAACGGCGCTTCAAATGTGCCCGCAACATCGTTCCGCCGGGGATAATTGTCAGGGCCTTCAACCACGACCATGTTCAGAAGTTCATCCAGCAGCGCCGCCGCGACGATCTGTTCCTCACCAAGACGCTGGCGCGACAGCGACTGGCTGACAATGGACACCAGCACCGCCAGCCCGACGGCGAGCATCACTCCGCCCAGAACCGCTTCGACCAGCGCAACCCCTCGCCGTTCTCGGTGCATCACCACACCTCCCGGTCGCGGCCCTGCGCATCAAGGTCCACCGGCGCCGGCCGCTGGCTCACCGCATCGCCATACAGAATCTCCGCACTTCCGCCACTCGCCGGCAGAAACACGGTCGCGTCGAGTCCGAGCGCATCGAAGCGAATCTCGATCGACGGGCGCTCCGTCGAGGCCGACAGCGGTACGAACCAGTCCTGCCGGCCGACGGACTGGCCGTTCTGCAACGCTTCCAACAACTCCAGTTCTTCAGGAAACGCCACCGGTTGATTGAACCGATCGAAGATCCACTGGCGGTCGCCCTCATCATCGACCTGCAGCGACACAATCGAAATCTCCCGCCGCTGACTGTCGTACATCAGGCCGAGGTTGGCATCGCCGATACTCTCCCGGTGCGCGAACATCGTCAGCAGATCCGCCGTCGCTTCCACCGCAGCAATCGCGCGGCGGCGTCCCATGCCCGCAAAACGCGGGAGGATCAGACCCGCCATCAGCGCAATCACCGTCACCACCAC
>CBFGRU010000057.1:0-13871 GCA_965651255.1 uncultured Phycisphaerales bacterium | reverse complement strand
CCAATCACCCCAGGTCGCGCGCCCGTCGCCATCCCGGTCGAGCACACGGACGCGGTTCATATCCGGTTCGACGAGCGCGATAAGGCCGCGTTCGCGGTCAACCGCGACTGCTCCGGGACGAACGACCGGTTCGTTCTCGGTTCCGTTCACGACACCTTTGACGGTGCCATCCAAACCGATGATCTGAAGGCGATCATTGCCACGATCACTGATGAGCAGCGTCTCATCATCAATCCAGGCCACCCCTGCGGGCTGGCGAAACTCCCCCACTGACGTTCCGCGCCGGCCAATGACCTGCGCGACGCCATCTTCGCGGAACGCACTCGACACCAGCACAATTCGATCATTGATCTCATCGACGATCGCCACCAACTTCTCGTCCGGAGAGAGCGCAAATGAACTGGCGCGGCGAATCGGTACACCATCGGGGGAAGCCAGCCGATGTTGAATCGCGTTGTTCCCTTCACGATCAAGAATGTGCAACACTCCCCCCGATCGCTCCAGGACCCAGATGCGGCCATCGGCGGAAATGCTGGCTGCAACGGCGTCGCGAAGTTTGCTAACTTCCTTCTGGAAAGGGCCGAATCGAAAGGCCGGTGGCGCAGAATCGGCATCTGATTCCTGACTCGCGCCCGCGTTGGCAGGCCAGATGATTGACAGCGCGGCCAACCCAATCAGCAGGGCGATACAGCGGCTGCCGACGCAACCTCTTCGAAATCGAAATGATGTGATGTTCACGTGCAAAGCATACTCCAGACCACCGGGCCCGCGACTGACTCGCACCCATTCTCCGCCGTGATGAGCAGGCCGCGGACTTCAACGATGAACGGTGTGGAAACTTCGCCCTTTCGTTCTCTCTGAGAATGAGACCATCTACGATGCAGTACGAACCTCACCCCGTTCACCCTGAATCGGCTGAACGCGATACCCGAGCCCCCCACTTTGTGACTATTATCACAAAGTCTGGACTGGGCATCACACGCACGTGTTTGACACCGTCTCGACTGGCGTCCTCCTCCTCGACCTCTCACGCCGAGACCCAAAGCCACGATGCCTGAAGAAACAATCTCAACCAGCCCCGCTCATCGAGTGCGAGACCCGATTCCCTGGCCGCAACCCGTCCGAATTCTGCTCGACCTCTTCAGCAGCATCTGGCTCGGCGTCATCCTGCTTGCGATCCTGTTCGTGTATTCCTCGATCGGCTCGGCGGGACTGATCTACCCCACCGGTGACGGATGGGTCCACGTCTATCCGCGCCAGTGGCGAGGGATGGAGTTGACAGAGTTTGAGTGGTTTCACTGGTGGCCGTTCGATCTTCTGATCGCGCTCATCTGCATCAATCTCGTGATTGCCACGTTGCGCCGAATTCCACTGAATGCATTGCGGCTGGGTGCATGGTTGATCCATAGTGGCATCATCATGCTCTCGCTGGGCAGCGTGTGGTACTTCACCGCCAAGCTGGAAGGTGACACGCTCATCGTTCGCCGTCAGGTCGTGATCAATCTTCCCGGAGCGCCACCCCAGTACCTTCCCGCGGTACCGGGAAATCGCCTCGTCATGCGCAATGAACGTGGTGATTACACGTTTCAGATCGCCGACACCGATCCCGAATGGGAGCTCCGAACCGGCGAGGATGAAGGTCGAATCACTTACGCGGTGAGCGTATTGATCCAGACTCCCGAGCGCCGTTTCGTGCGGCAGCTTCTCGCGGGTTACCCCGAGTACACAGAAGATGTCATACCCGGCGAAGGCCGGGCGATCCGCGTGACTGGTAATGCAATTCTTGACGATTCCATCAATCTGTCGTTGGGCCAGGTTCCCCAGCGTGATTTCTACTTGATGCAATCGTCAGCCCTTTATGTCCGCGAGCGAGGCCAAACTGAATGGGCGCAACGGCCGCTCCGCGACCTGCCGAAGTACCAGGACTATCTGGTCGATCACGATGATGTGTTCCTGGCGCCGGGCGATCCCATCCCTCCGCTGGATCCGCTTGATCTGACTGCGACGGCCACGGAGCGCCATGATGCGATGGCGGAGATTGCGTTCGGTGTGACCGGCTATGTTCGCTACGCCGTTGAAACCAGTCGAATGCTGGAGCGGGGCGAAACGCTCAATCCTGCGGTTCGATTGCACTTCCACACAACGGACAATCAGGAGTCCGATGTCGAGTTGCTCGCATTTGATGAACGTCAGCGTGATTCGGATGACGGAAGCGTCGCCTTTCGCTGGGTGCAGAATGAAGAGGCCGTGCAGTCACTGGCGCGGTTCGTCGCACCGACCATCAGGATCTCCCTGCCGGAGTCTTCGGAACCGATCCTGCACACCATTGACGAAACCGTGGAAGAGAACCCCGAGCTTCCCTTCCGCGCGATTGACGGGACGAACTACGCCTACCGGGTCCTGAGCTACACCAACAATCTGACGATTCGCCCCGGCCAGCGCGTCTCTCTCGCGACAGTCGAGATTCAAACTCCCGAACGGACATTTCGCCGCTGGGTGTTTGATGATCCCGTCAATAACCGGGACTTCGTTCCCGGTGACACCGGCGATATGGCGCAGGAGACGATCACCACCGATCCGGGAATCCAGATTACGTACGAGCCCGGCTATCAGCCCCCTCCCCTGACGGTGGTCGGCGGCCCTGCGGAGGATCAACTGCGGTTGATTGTCGCGACGATGAACCCGAAACAGCCGCGGATTCACCTCGTTGAGCGCGGATCAAGCGTTGCCCTGACGGATCAGGTGAGTGTCCGCGTGGATCGCTTCCTGGCTCGCGCGGAAGTGGTGATGAAACCGCAGATCGTGCCTCTGCACCAGCGCGATCGCAATCTTGATCTGCGTCTGCGCATGATTCAGGTTCGTCTGCCGGAGGGATCGCAACCGCCCGTCATGTGGCTGCCGTTCCATGACTACGTGTTTCGGGATCAGACCGAAGCGATGACGCGCTTCAACTATCAACCGAAACGGGCAGTGCTCCCCGATGGCCGTGAGATTGAGCTTATGTTCTCGCGCGAACGACGCCCGCTGCCGGCAACCGTCGTCCTTGATGATTTTCTCTGGCAGCAGCACGTCGGCGGCTACACAGGGACCAACCTGTCCATCCGGAACTGGACCAGCGTGATTCAGTTTCTCGATGGGACCCGCGCCGGCGGTCCGGAGCAAGGCACGGAACGGCGAGTCAGCGTCAATGACCCCGCGGAGTTCAATGGCTATTGGTTCTTTCAGGCCATGTGGGACCCGCCCATGGAACAGGGGCCGACGGGACAACCCTACAAGGGATTGAACTACACCGTCCTCGGTGTCGGGAACCGGGAAGGCGTCTACGTTCAATTGGCTGGATGCATCGTCGCTGTCTTCGGGATGATCTATGCGTTCTACATCAAGCCGATCATCAGGCGCCGGCAGCAGCAACGCGTCCTGAATCAACTGAAGCAAACGAAGCACTCCGCTGCAGCCAGCACGGAGAGCCATGCCTTAGCAGGCGTGGCCGAGGAGGTGCACTCATGAACGTTCCTCCCTGTCGCCATCGGTCGACCCCGGCCACTGCCGTAGGCCCGATTCGCACCTTCCTCTGCATGGTGGTGATGATTGCCTTTTGCCTGACAAGTCAGGCGCAATCGAACAACACCGCCGCTTCGTTCCTGGAACAGGTCGATGTGTCGTCGCTGCAGAAACTCGCGGTGCATACCGATGGGCGGTTCAACTCGCTCGAGTCGTTTACCCGCAGCATGTTGAAGGACATCGCCGGTCCCCATGAGTTTCCCGGCCGCTCCGCGGTGGCGGGCTATCTCGATCTTCTTGCCCGTCCGCAGGCGTATGAGAATGCTGCCGTCGTGTACGTCAAGAACAAGTCGGTCCGCGAAGAGATCATTGATGCCCTCGTCCGGGACGGACTGACGCGGAATGAGAGTGTTCTGAAGCACTTTGAAGACACCGGCCTCATCGCCCCTTCGCTCATGGAACGGGCAAGTGTCCGGGAGCTTCTCAATCGACTGCGCATCGACGTGGTGCGGACAGAGAAGTTCGTCAACATGATCGACCGCGCCATGATCCTGCTTCATCCGGAAGTGCTGCGCGACCAGTTGCGGATCATTCCGCCACCAGGTGCCGGTGTAGATACCCCCTGGTTGACCGTGGAAGAATACAGCACGCTGACTCCCGAGCTCGCACCGGCTCTCGATCCTTCGCTGCAGACGCAGATTGCGAGCGCCTGGACGAGTCTCATCATTGCGTGGATGTCGCAGAACATTGACGATGTCGAACGCGCTGCGAAACGACTTGCAGAGCTTGTTCCTCAAGTCAACCCGGAGATCTATCCAGATCAGTCACGACTCCACTGGGAATCGTGGTACTTCAGTTCGCTCGGACGAATGAAGCTCATCTGGCTGATCTACGCCTTCAGCATGGTCCCACTGCTCTTGAGCGTGGTATATCGTTGGAACGCAGCGCGCTGGTTCGGCCTGACCCTGTTCTCCATTGCCTTTCTTGCGCACATGTTTGTGTTCTTCCTGCGGTGGTATGTATCGGGTCACTTCCCAAACGCGAACATGTATGAGGCAGTGACCACGGCTGCCCTCTTTGGTGGCGTGCTGGCCGTCATCTGTGAATTCTTCCTTCGGAAGACAGCCATGCGCAACCTGTTCGCCATTGGTTCCGCCGCAGCCAGCGCTGCAGCCATCATGGCCACAACACTGTTCCCGCTCGAACTGAGTGCTGAGATTTCCAATCGCATGCCCGTCCTGCATGACATCTGGTTGTACATTCACACCAATGTCATCATCTTCAGCTATGCGCTCATCTTCATGGCATCGGTCACGGCGTTGCTGTACATCGCATACCGCCTGATCAGTGGACGGAAGGATTACGCCAAGGCTGGAGGCGCGGCTTCATTGATCCTGACTTCCGCAACCGGCGGCGACTCGCGACTGTCGCGCACGAAAGCAACGCTCGGCGAAGTCTTCGACGGCGTGACGATGGTGTTGATGGAACTGTCATTCGTCCTGCTTTGGGCGGGAATCGTCATGGGAGCGATCTGGGCGGACCACTCGTGGGGCAGGCCATGGGGATGGGACCCGAAGGAAGTCTTCGCGCTGAACACGTTTATTGTCTACGCCGTTCTCATCCATGTGCGGATGAAAGTCAAAGACAAGGGGCTGTGGACCGCGATCATTGCGATCTTCGGCTGCGCTGTGATGCTGTTCAACTGGATCGTGATCAACTTCGTGATCGCAGGCCTGCACAGTTACGCTTGATGGCGATGGGAATCCCCGCACTTCCAAGCTGGACGGGCGCCGGCATGCCGCTTGCGATGAATACACCGTGCAGTTACGTTGATCGCGTTGCACGTTGGAGCACAAGGTACCCGGCGACACCTGCAATCAGTGAACCGGTGAGAATGCCGACCTTGGCCTGTTCAAGCATCGTTGCATCACTCGTGTACGCCAGACCGGCGATGAAGAGCGACATGGTGAAACCGATGCCGGCGAGCAGACTGGCGCCGTAGACCTGCATCCATGTCACCCCGGCGGGCAATGAGCCGAGTCCGAACTTCACCGCCAGCCAGGTCAGGAACGTCACACCAATCTGCTTACCAACCAGCAAGCCCAGCGCAATTCCAATCGAAACCGGGCTGAGGAGCATGGCCATAATGTTCCCGCCAAGCGTCACCCCGGCGTTCGCCAGTGCGAAAATCGGCATGATGAAGAACGCAACCCAGGTGACCAGCATGTGCTCGATGCGCAGGAGCGGCGGCTGGGCAAGTTCGGTTGCAACTTCCAGTGAGTGCACTGCCGATTGTTTGACCTGATTCGTCGCCACGGTGTCGCTCGGATCCCCAGCTCGCTCAAACTCATCGAGCAACGAACGTGTCGAACGCAGGAACTCCGCATCGTACAGGCGGATACGCGAAGGAATCGTCATCGCCATCAGGACGCCTGCGATGGTGGCATGCACTCCCGACTTCAGAACGAGGATCCACATGACCGCGCCCAGCGTGGCATAGACATACGATCGCCTGACCCCTGCCAGGTTGAAGATGATGGAAATCAGCAGTACCGCATGCGCTGCGATCAGGACCCCCCAATCCAGCCGCTCGGTATAGAAAAGTGCAATGACCAGCACCGCGCCAATGTCATCAACGATGGCCAGTGCCACCAGAAAGACCTTCAATCCGATCGGGACACGCTTGCCCAGCAGCGCAATGACACCGACGGCAAAGGCAATATCGGTTGCCATCGGGATGCCCCACCCCTGACTGCCGTCTCGCCCGGCGAGAACCAGTGCAAAGATTCCGGCCGGGACCAGCATCCCCCCGGCGGCAGCGGCGATCGGCAACGCAGCTTTCCTCATCGACGCCAGTTCACCGACCAGCAGTTCGCGCTTGATTTCCAGACCGACGACGAAGAAGAAGATGGCCATCAATCCATCGTTGATCCAATGAATCAGGTGCTTCTCGATAGTGACCAGTCCGCTGATGCCGAAGCTGATCGTCGTCTCGTGAAACAGGTCGTGATAACTGTCTTTCCAGGGACTGTTCGCCCAGATCAGGGCGACAATCGTACAAAGCAAAAGCAGGATGCCACCGGACGCTTCGATACGCATGAATCGGTGGAACGGTGACAGCAGACGATCAATCGGTGCTGCGGGTACAAGCGCGTGTTTGGCCATGGGATCGAACGGTACCCAACAAGTGCCGTCGCGTCACCTTCGCGGGGCCGAAAACCGGTGTTTGCGCACCATGCTCGGAAGGTGCCCCCTGGTCGCGATTGTCCACATCGGTGGCGCAGTGAAAGCGGACAGGGCGGGATTCGAACCCGCGGTAGGGGTTATACCCCTACGCCGGTTTAGCAAACCGGTGCCTTCAGCCGCTCGGCCACCTGTCCGACAGAACGCGATTGTTGCCGAAGGGTCGCACTCAGTCAACGCGAGGTGCATCATCGGTCTCTTTCCGGCACGAATGAAGCCAGGCCGAAATGTGTTGCACCAAACGTCATGGGCGCACCACAACTGCGAAGTGCGTGTGGTGCGCCCATTTCGTGGAGAGTCAATCAGCAAGCGATCAGGGCCGTCACCCCCTGCCCCGCTCACCGGGAGTCATCGTTCGATCAGTTTTCTTCATCACCTTCGTGATCATCCAGGAAGTTCGGCCCAAGCTCGTTGCGGCCATGCTGCCCCGAACTGCGATTGAGGTCATCAATCATTCGCCGGAGATACGCATTCTCCCGTCGGGTGGCTTCTAGGTCGAACACCAGGTACTTCACGCTGAGCCGCAGGTAATCCATGGATTCCTGCAGTTCATTGATGGCGCCCTTGAGCCGCTCTCTTCGGTCTCTTGTCTCGTGAGCGATGTTTTCCAGCCGTTCACGATCGTCAGCGGGAAGGTCACGAATCTTGTTCAAAATCTCGGTAAAGCGTGTCTGAAACAGTTGCTCATCCATTTCTCTTCTCCTGTTGTCAACCGGCTTTGGGGGCCGGTCCTGCCTGCTGAAGAAGAATTGAACAACCGCCGCGCCCGAACTCGCGGTCCCGTGCCACAGGGCTGGAATCGTCTGGACACTTCGCGGAGGCGGGTTTTTCTGGGACCGCCGAGATTCTGCCCGCGCCGAATGCACAGGATGTTGCCTGGCGTCAACGTCGGATGTTGCTTTGCTGCATGGCGCGTCGCACCTCGGGAGGAGCACTCTCCAGCAGATCATCAACCTTGATGTGCTCGTTCTTCGCCTCTTTGAGCAGCTTGGCGAGATGCTGCTGCCGGGCGAACGACCATCGGGAGAAGTATTGCTCAAGCTCCTGCCGCGTGAAACGACTGAGTGGATCGTCAAGCCCAGTCTGAGCAACCGCCCAGTCGATGAGCTTGCCACCGGTGGGCTCAAATCGGAAGAGGTTCAGTGTTCGTTGCATTCGGTCACGGACCGATCGAAAAGGATCAGTCACTTCTTCCGGCAACTCGACCAGGGCCTCTTCCGGCTTGCGCTTGGCGATCTCGCCCAGCCAGCCGGATTCGTGCTGTGCTTCGCGCTCGGCAAACGTCCCGTTGGCGGGCGGCGTGGAGCCGACCTGTTCAACCCGTTCAAGCTCCGCCCCAAGCGATGATATTGTCTTTGTTCCACCGTTCGGGAATCGGACTTCGAGACGCTGCCCCACCTTGCCCTGAAGCTGAAGCCGATCAACCCGCGTAATCGTCCCGACACCCCACTCCGGGCGCCGCGCGTGACGAATGCGCTCACCGACCTTGTACAATTCACTCATGCTTCCATGCTCTCCCTGCCCGCTCCTCCATGAGACAATCAGATGGAGTGATCGGTTCCGACCATGCGAGAATTCTGTTCTGCGTCAATCGAGCGGCTGCCAACGCCGTTCAATGTGTGCACGTTTGTACACGAACACCGGTCCACTCCATGGTCAATCGAAGACCTGAGAGCGACGGCGAACTGACAACGTGTCACGCGAAGACGGGCAATCGCTGATCACCCCGCCAATAGTATAACGCCCCCGCGGTGCATTTTCATCCGAAGTCCAGCCGTTCTTGCGTTCGCCGCATAAACTCCCGCTCGCTCAGATGCTCGTGGAAAGGCGCTCGTTTGTCGAATTCGGTCCGCATTGCTTTTCTCGGTGATATCGTCGGCCGGCCCGGTCGGCGCGTCGTTGAACAACAAATCAACGTTCTTCGAAACGAACATCAGCCGGACATCATTCTTGCCAATGCAGAGAACGCCCGCAGCGGCTCTGGCCTGACCCCGATGCAGTACGAGCAACTGCGCCAATTGGGGATCAACGCCCTGACGATGGGTGATCATGTTTTTCGCGAACCGAAGATTCTCGATCTTCTGCAACAGGCCGATGCAGCCATCCTTCGCCCGTTGAACCTGCCTCAGAAATCTCCGGGAAAGAGCTCGCTCAGAATCGATCGACCCGGAAAACCCCCCATTGATCTTGTCACCGTCCTTGGCCGAATCTTTTTCCCATTACCGGCCGATGATCCTTTCGCGGCCGTCGATCGCTGGCTCGACTCGCTGGGTGACCCACACTCGATTCGCATCGTTGAAGCGCACATGGAAGCAACCAGCGAAAAGCACGCTCTCGCTCGATACCTCGACGGTCGCGTCTCAGCGGTGATCGGCACGCACACGCATGTCCCAACGGCAGATGCGCGCATCCTGCCTCGCGGAACAGCATTCATTACCGATGTGGGCATGTGCGGGCCCTATGAATCGATCCTCGGACGTGAGATTGAACCCGTCGTGCGTCACATGACGACCGCTATGCGCGTGAACTTCGATGTGGCCGAAGGCGATGAGCGGATGTGCGGAGTCGTAATCGAGGTGGACGATCGCACTCGCCGGGCAATCACATGCACCCGCGTCGAGTATCGGGCAGACTTGAGTCGGCCACCGTTCAAGCGTGATTAGAGCGAATCATCGCAACTCACGTTGCTGTGCCCCAGCCCCCACCGCCGGGAGTCTCAATCGTCAGGCGATCGCCGGCATTCATCTCGGCATTCGCGTTCGACGCCAGGTCTTCGCGGACACTATCCGCTCGATCAATCCATTGCCTTCCGGGTAAACCGCTTGCTCCGCCGTGTTTGCCTGCCGGACCATCCTGACGGTGCTGCGAAAGAATGCTGATCGTGACCGGGGCAAGCATGATCATCTCTCGCACCAGGCCGTCACCTCCCCTTCGTCGCCCCGCACCGCCAGAACCGCGTCGAAGCGCAAACCGCTCGAGCCGCACCGGATAGCGGTGTTCAAGGATCTCAACATCGGTAATGCGCGTATTCGTCATATGCGAATGCACGCCACATGCGCCGTCGAAGTCCGCTCCGGCACCGCAGCCGCCGCCGATGGTTTCGTAATAGCCGAATTGATCGGTTCCGAAGACGAGATTGTTCATCGTCCCTTGACTGTCCGCCATGACATCGAACGTTCGCAACAGCAGGTTCACAATCCGCTGACTCGTCTCGACATTCCCACCAACGACCGCGGGTGAGCAGCTTGGGTCATCCGAAAACTCCGGGTTCAGGAACGTGCCGCCTGGGATTACCAACTTCACTGCATCGAGCAGACCTTCATTCAACGGCAGCGCTGATCCTGCCAGTAACCGAAGCACATACATGACTGCACTGCGCACAATGGCAGGCGTTGCGTTCAGGTTTCCTGGATGCACGGGATCCGTACCGGTGAAATCAATCAGCACCCTTTCACCAGTCCGTTCTACTCGAACGCGAATCGTCGTCCCATCATCAAAGACTTCACTTCCACTCCGACTCATCTCAGGAAGTGTGCGTAGCGCCTCCCGCGCGAGTTGCCCCGCCCGTTCGCGCAACATACGCATTGCCCGCGTGAGGCGATTTGTCCCGAGTTGTGTCTCCATCTCCAAAAGCCGCTCTGCACCGTATCGATTCGCCGCCACCTGCGCATGAAGATCGGCGATGTTCTCTTTGATGGCGCGAGAAGGAAACGGCCCGGCCCGCAGCAATTGCTCGATGACATCGTATCGCGGGTGTCCTTGAGCTATCAGATGCTGCGGAACAATGACAACACCCTCTTCAGCGAGCGTTCTTCCATCAGCCGGCATCGACCCTGGACGCTTGCCTCCGATTTCAGCGTGGTGCGCGCGTGACGCGAAGTAGCCCAATCGTTTGCCGTCAGGCGTATCAACCGGAGTGATGATCGTCACATCCGGCAGATGCGACCCACCGAATGCGGGATGGTTCGTCACAGCAACATCACCGGATCGCAATTGAACGGCTGACATTACGGCCTGTACGCATGGGCCCAATGCCCCGAGATGGACCGGAATGTGCGGAGCGCTGACCAGCAGCGCTCCATCGGCATCGAGCATGGCAATCGAGAAGTCGCGCCGCTCCTTCACATTTGTGGACAATGCAGTGCGCTCCAGAAGTCGCCCCGCTTCTTCCGCAATCGACATGAAACGGTTGGCAAACAGCTCGATCGCTGTCAACTGATCGTGCGCCTCGCTCAAAGGCGGCCGATGCGCAGAAACATGGTTGGCCAGGAGTGTTCCACTGGCGCGCATTTCAAATGTCCATGATGGCTCAATCAAGGTCACGGTCATGCCGCCAAGGATGACCGCAGGTCCGGTTTGAATGCTGCCGGCAACAAGGTGTGATCGCTCATAGACCGGCGCCTCATGCCAACTGCCGGACATCCAGACCGACCGTGTGCAGACCGGAGCGATCTGTTCAACGCTGCTCGTATCTGCTTTCTCAAAGTCCTGTTGAGTGGATTGTGATGATGCAACAAGTCTGATGGACTCGACTTCAATCGGGATACTCGCTGGTTGATGCCCATACTGCAGTTCATAGCGTCGCACAAAGCTTGCGGCCGGCTGATCAAGTTCATCGTCTGACAGTTCGATTGTTGAATCCTGTCCTTTCAGGCGCAAAGAGGCCAACCGCCTGGCCTTGATGTGCTCGTTCGGACCGATACCGGCATCCTTCAGGCCATTGACCGCTTCCATCAAAAGATCATTGAAGAAATCTTCGAATGAGGCCGCGACAGCATCAAGTGGTTTGAGGATCTGCATTTCACGATGACACTCGATCGGTGCGTTCATCAAGCCCACCGTACTGAGGATTGATGCATCTCCTGGAAACACGACCCGCTGTATGCCCAGAAGCTCGGCAATTCGGCAGGCGTGTTGGCCAGCAGCTCCACCAAAGGCAATCAGTGCATGATCCTTTGGTGCAAACCCCTGCTTGACTGACACTTGACGAATCGCATCCGCCATTGCTTCATCCGCCAGCGCAAGGAATCCTTCCAGAAGCGCCTCTCGCTCAGGTGCGTGGCCGGAATGGTGTTCTACTTCGTTGATCACCTTGGTGAGCGCCCGTTCAGCAGCATCACCATCAAGCGGCAACTCGAATCGGCTTGAATCAAGTCGCCCCAGCAACAGATTGACATCAGTGATCGTCAATGGTCCACCCGCGCCGTAACAGGCAGGTCCCGGACTCGCGCCCGCGCTGCGCGGGCCAACGCACAGGTGCCCATCTCGAAACTCGCAGATGCTCCCACCGCCCGCTGCCACCGTCTCGATCGCAACGCTCGGTGCGGTAAGTCGTGCATCCCCCACGATCGTCTCATAGCGATAAGAGATCTCCCCGTCGCAACGACAGACATCGGTACTGGTTCCGCCCATATCGAATCCAACGACGGAACCGAGTTGCTCCTGCTCCGCAACGGCAAGCACACCGCGCACACCACCCGCCGGACCGCTCAGCAGACTGTCGCAGGGTTGAAACGTCTCTGCTCGCACCAACCCGCCCGCACTGGTCATTACGTGTAAGGCCCCCTCGCGCATGGCGGTATGAATGCTGCCAAGATACGACTCAAACACCGGGGCGAGGTATGCGTTGATGCACGCCGCAGTGGCCCGCGGAAGAAACTTGATCGTGCGCGAGAGTGAACTTGATGTCGTTACGTGTTGAAACCCGACTTCGCGCAATTGCGCTGCAAGCGCTTCTTCGTGCTCAGGATTCCGCCAAGCGTTCACCAATGCAACCGCGGCGTGCGTGATACCCGCCTTCAAGAGAACCTCAGCCGCGATGCGCGTTTCCTGCAGGTCAATCGGTCGAATGACGTTCCCGCTGGCATCGATCCGCTCGGCAACCTCCACGGCCGTATCAAAGTACGGCTTGGGCCGATCAATTCGTCGCGCAAAGAGGTCGGGCCGCGTCTGATCACCGATGACCAACTGATCGTGAAACCCTCGGGTCAGGAACATGGCAACTCTTCCCCCTGCTCGCTCGAGCAGCGCGTTGGTGCCACGAGTTGTCCCGAGTCGCAATTCAACCGACGGGAGCGGTTGCGTGAGAGGTGTGCCGGTGATCATGCGCATCGCGAGAATCGGTGCTTCCTCGCCACTCGTCAACTCAACCAGGTCTCCGACGGTTGGAAGGGGCGACTGCAGATGACTCAAGTGAATTCGGCGATCGCGCCCTTCGTAGGCGGTGATCGCAACGACGTCGCCTCCGCTGAGCCGTTTCAACGAGTACCCAACAAACAAGCCATCCGTCTGCGGAACAGCCGCATCGAACTCGATCGTTTCATCATCAACAACTCGAGTGACCTTGCCACGAATCGCTCCGATGCTCAGCACCTTGGCGCGATGCCAGATTCCCTCCGGTGAGAGCCCAAGGCAATCTGTAAAGGTACCGCCGGTGTCAATAGCGAAGACCCAGGGGCGTTGACGTTGATCATGCTCGGTGGCGGTCATTCCGTCGACTACTGTAACGAAATGGATGCACACGTGGCGTCACCTTCGGGTACGCTACTGTTTAGATGAACACACTTGCACAACGACCGACGATGAAGGACTCCATGAGATATCTCAATCATTACTGGGTGGCAGTATTCGTGTGCGTTGCATGCCTGCATCTGCTCACAGGGTGCACGACGACGGAGAGCGTCCGCAGTGCAACTCGACCCGCGACCATCAATCACATCGTCTTCTTCGTTCTTCATGATCCGGCCGACCGTGCTGCGGTCATCGCCGACTGCGACCGGTTGCTCGCGACGATTCCCAGTGTCACGAGCTACTTCTGCGGAGAGCATCTCGACACGGGTCGCGCAACTGTTGATTCAGCGTACGATGTCGGGTTGTATGTCGGATTCGATTCACTGGACGGATATGCCCAGTACGTCGATCATCCACAGCACATCGAGTTGGTCACGACATGGCGGCCGAAGCTGAAGCAACTCGTCGTGCGCGATGTCTGGGATGACACGCCCTGAGCCGATGCTGCAAACGGAAGATTCTTTGCAGTCGATAGAGCGTCATGAATCGCCCTTGATGCTCTGACCGTTCCACATCGGAACCACCCCAGTAGCAACGCGAATCAATACCCGCCCTGG
>CBFGRU010000056.1:0-13940 GCA_965651255.1 uncultured Phycisphaerales bacterium | reverse complement strand
TCATCGTTCCAATCTGGAGGAGCTTGGAGTGGATTGACTGGACGTGAGGGCTAAGTGCACTCGCATGGAGAACAGATTGGCCGAATGAATGGCCAGTTTGGGGAGAGAATGATGAAGACCAGAACACTTGCAGTTGTAGCAGCGATGGCCGGCTTGGCGACCTTGCCCGCATCCGCTGGTGTATTCAGCCAACCGATCGACCTCAGCGGGGCGACCAGCGATGGTCTCTTCGGCGATGGTGCCAACACCGTTGTGACGGTGAACGTTGATGATGGTGGCCAGGGCTTGACCGTCGTGGGTTTTGCCTGGGTTCTGTCGTTTGAAGCGTTCTCGCCTTCGTGGGGTTCGGAAGCTCGGATCGACATCACGTCGCCGACCGGTACGACCTTTACCTTCAGCGGCAGCGGTGCCGGCTGGGGGAACAGCTCAGGTGTGTTCGTCGCGGGTGGCAGCACACTCGATTTCGATGGCGAACTCGTCGCGGGTGACTGGGAGTTCCGTTTCTACGAGAGCTTCAATGACGCGACCATGCCCGATGGCATTTACCACAATGCACTGTTTGTGATCAAGGCCGTTCCCGCTCCTGGTGCCATGGCATTGCTGGCACTCGCAGGATTCGCTGGAACTCGGCGTCGGCGTCGCGGCTAAGTCCGCGTTGCCGGGGCGACTCGTCGCCCGCTATCTGGTCTCTCAAGAATTGCGCAGGGGCGATCGCGTTGCGGTCGCCCCTGTTCATTGCGCCCAGTATTGACCTCTCTCCGTCGGTTGCATTTCTCGGACCTGTTGGTACTCTGATGTCACTGGAGCCGTGCAGGTGCCAGCTAGGGAGAAGGAGAAAGTAACGATGAAGACACGGATGTTGGCTATCGTCCCGGCAGCGTTCATTTTGACCGCATTTCCGGCAGTTGGCGGCGTTTTCAATCAGGCGATTGACCTCAGCGGATCCACAAGCGATGGCTTGTGGGGCGATGCGTCCAACACCATCGTCGTTGTGAACATTGATGATGGTGGTCAGGGGCTGATGCTGACCGGCTTCTCGTGGGACATTTCATTCATGGCGCTTTCGCCATCCTGGGCATCTGAATCGCGCATCGACATCACTTCGCCGAGCGGGCGGATTTTCACTTTCAGCGGAACTGAAGCGGGCTGGGGAAATGCCTCCGGCATGTTCAGCCATGCAGGAAGCACCGATGAGTTTGAGAACGAACTCATCGCAGGCGACTGGGAGTTTCGATTCTATGAAAGTTTCGACGACGCGATCTCGCCCGATGGCATGTACGAACATGCGGTGTTCACGATTGAAGTCGTTCCCGCGCCAGGTGGGATGATGGTGCTTGCTTTGGTGGCCGGCATTGCGCACCGCGGACGGCGTCGCCAATGATGCAGCGAGGGAGCGGTACCTGCCGTTTCGCATCAACCTTACCGCACGTTTGAGTCGTTACTCTCGAACCCCGTGAATCGCCAAGGTCGAGTTGATTCAAGATCTGCTCGCGGAATCACGTGATTGACAATTCGTTCAACCAGTGTACGAACGCCGGTGCCGT
This sequence comes from uncultured Phycisphaerales bacterium, assembly GCA_965651255.1. GTDB lineage: Bacteria > Planctomycetota > Phycisphaerae > Phycisphaerales > SM1A02 > CBFGRU01. The sequence continues at coordinate 12,396 of CBFGRU010000056.1, read as the reverse complement.
TCTCTGCTGAGATGGCCAAATCAGCATCATCTCGTAATCCGCGATCGACCTTGTTCGCAATCTTCAAGTCAGGCGTCCGCTCCAGATGCGGCCAGGGCTGTTCATGGTCAGTCATGGCCATAACCAGATCCGCTTCACGAATCAGTGAGGCGGCGATGCGTTGTGCATCGTGCTCCAGACGATCACTTGTCTGACGCTGGCCGGGTGTGTCAAACCATTCAACGATCAGGCCGGCCAACTCAAGTCGAGTCACGATGTAATCACGGGTCGTTCCCGGTCGATCCGCAGCGATGGAAACATCGCGTCCGGCGAGTCGATTGGTCAGTGTGCTCTTCCCGGCGTTTGCAGGTCCAACCAGGACAATACGCGGAGGGATCAGCAGACGATTCAAGCGGGTTGAACGGGCAACATCCGCTTCGGTCCAGTGATCATGAAACGCCTTCCACCGCGCGGGCTGTGCAAGGAGCAGATCAATCGCCAACGGACTCGCAGCCGTTGCCAGGGTTCGCAGCATCGCGGCTTCGATACGCTCACGTGCTTCCGGGTACATCAGATTCTCATCACATCGCGGTTCGGTTCTGATCGTAACTCCCGCGCTTTGAAGTGCGGCAGTGAGCAGACGGCGAATGTGTACTCCACCGTGCGGCATGATCAAAGCGGAGCACTCTGATGGACGAGCGATGAGCAGATCATCAAGGTCCTGAATGCGAATCAATCGGACCGCACCGACCGGCCAATCACGACGCTGCGAGAGTTGCACCAGAACCCGCTCGAGTGCTTCCTTGGTTCCGGCGAGGTGCACGATGCCGATCGCCGCGATGCCGGTTCCGGTGCAGAAGGTCGCCGTGACTGGGGTCGCATCACTCATGGATCGATTGCATCATCCGCATCGGCCGCGAGCGCGTGCTTGACCGCCGCGGAAATGCCGAGCAGTGTGAGATCGGGAACGATGTTGTTCACCAGATCATCATCGCCGAAGAGTGTTTCTGCATCGCCACCAGTGGCGATCACCTGCGGGAACGCGCCGTAGGCCTCGGCGTACTGCTCCACGAGTTTCCAGACCAGGCCACGGAGTCCAAAGTGCACCCCGCGCAGCATTGCATCAGCGGTGTTCTTGCCGAACACTTCACTCGGTTCGGGCCGGCGGTATTCGAGTGCAGGCAGGGCTGCCGTGTGTTCATGCAATGCCTGCAACTGCAGTCGCGCGCCCGGCGCAATTGCACCACCTTGAAATGTGCCGGCACCGTCCACAAAATCTACGGTGATGGCAGTTCCCGCATCGATGATGATGCACGCCTGGCCGACCGCTGCGTATGCCGCGGCGGCGTTCAGAAGGCGATCGACACCCGTCATGGTCTCGGGGTCGAGTTGCGTTCCGATCGGGGGCAGCAGATCGTCACCGATCCGGTAGATGCTGGCACCCAGTTGATCAACGACATTGGATTGAATCTTCATTGCTACCGAATCGTTGACAGATGCGATGACAATGGGGGACTCTGACGAATCCATCCCTCGGTGTGACTCAATGACGGATTGAACGATGCGTGGCAGGTCTGCATTCGCGTGCCGCTCCACGTTCTCGATCGCACCGCCGATGAACCTGGCGACCTGAGTGCGCGTGTTTCCGACATTGATCGCAACGAAATCAAGTGAATTCATGGCGAAGATGGTAGCGCGACCCCGTGGTCAACGGCGATTTGCTCCCTGAGGGCGGCGAACAGTCGCCGGGTCACCAGCCCCGGCTCACCGTGTCCAACCGGCTGGCCGTCGATCGACACGACCGCATCAATCAAGCGTGAACTGGACGCAACAAAGACCTCATCGCCAGTAAGAAGCTCGTTGATCGCCACGGAACGAACATCCGTACGAAGGTCGAGTGTCGGTGCGATTTCAAGAAGCATGTGGCGCGTAATGCCATGAAGAATGGACGGCTCAATGCCAACCGGAGGGGTGATGACGACGCCATTCCTGATGAGAAAGACCGTGGTCATTGATCCTTCGGTCACCATTCCATCACGGACCAGAATTGCTTCATCACAACCATCGAGGGTCGCAGACCTGATCGCAAGGACATTGCCCAGGAGGTTTGTTGACTTGATGTCGCATCGTCGCCAACGAAGGTCTTCTTCCAGTTTCACGAGTCGGCCTTGGGGCTGGTCAAGCTCCTCCAGCGACGGCGCAGCGGTTGCAAACGAGAACACGGTCGGCGAGAGTCCCTTTCTCGGGGAGTGACGACGGGGGATCTCAACACCCCGTGTGACCTGCAGATACAACATCGCATCGCCCGTTCCAAGGGCGTGCAGGACCTGCTGGGCGATTCCCGGAACGTCACCGGCATCGAACCCAACGATGCCGATTGATTGCATGGAGCGAGTCAATCGCTCCATGTGCTGAATCATCCCAACGCCCTGCCCGTTGAAGAATCGAATGCCCTCGTAGACGCCATCGCCGAACAGAAAGCCGCGGTCAAACGGGCTGATTCGCGCTTCATTCGCGGGAATCAACCGTCCATTCAGATGAATGAGCATCGCCCTCTCCTCGTTCAAGTCGCCGTCGGACCGCACTTTGAGGATAGTCATCGGCGTTCCATCCGTGGTGACCGCGCCAAAACCGTGGTCGAGAATTGGACTCCTTTGCGTGCAGCCGGGTATGCTCCGCCCATGACGGCACGATTAATTGATGGTCGAGAACTGGCGAAACAGGTTCGCACGGATGTCGCCGAACGCGCAGCGCGATTGAGGGATCGAAACCGCCCGGTTCGGCTGGATGCCGTGCTCGTCCATGGAGACGCTGCCGGCGAGATCTACGCTCAGAACCAGGCCAAGGGCTGCAAAGCCCTCGGTATTGAATATCACCTGCATGAGATTCCCGCGGGAGCGCGATTCGAGGACATCGCCGGGCGTGTTCTGCTGCTGAACCATGATGAAGATGTCAGTGCCATCATGGTGCACCTGCCCCTTCCGGCAGGGGTTGATACCGCAAAGATTCAGTCCCTGATCGACCCTGAGAAGGACATCGAAGGGGTCAATCCCGCCAACATCGGTAATGTCGTGTACGGCCGGCGGTCGCTGATTCCCTGTACAGCGCTGGCGTGCCTCGAGATGATCGAATCGACTGATCTGAACTTGCGCGGAGCCCACTGCGTGTGCGTTGGGGCGAGCAACATCGTCGGAAAGCCCGTCGCGATTCTGCTGATGCAGGCCGAGGCAACCGTCGTCTCAACGAACAAGTACACGCGGGATCTGGCGGCGATGACGAGGGAAGCGGATGTCCTCATTGCTGCCGCTGGCGTGCCGGGGCTGGTCACGCGGTCAATGGTGAAACCCGGCGCGGTGGTCATCGATGTCGGCATCAACCGCATCATGGGCGCGGAAGGCAAGTCCGTGACGGTTGGTGATGTTGCGTTTGATGAAGTGCAGGAGGTCGCCGGCTGGATATCGCCGGTCCCCGGGGGCGTTGGTCCGATGACCGTCGCGATGTTGCTGCGCAACGTCGTCGAGGCGTGCGAGGACAACGCCTGAGATTCATCGGGCCGTTGTTCGAATCCATCTCTGCTCAGCCGAACAGGCAGTCGCGCGCTTCGCGGTATCGGGCAAGCGTGTTCTCGACGACTTCGGCTGGCAACTCCGGTCCTGGCGGCGTCTTGTCCCAAGTGCCCTGGTCCACGAGCGTCTGCAGATAGTCGCGAACATACTGCTTGTCGAACGATCGCTGGCCACGTCCGGGCTCGTACTCATCGGCCGGCCAGAAGCGAGAACTATCGGGAGTCAGAACTTCGTCGATGAGGATGATCTCATCCGTCGGTTGACCATCTGCATCCAGCGCGTACCCGAACTCGAACTTGGTATCCGCAAGGATGATGCCGCGCTTCTCAGCGTAGCGGGCAGCTTCGTTGTAGATCGTCAGTGTCACCTCGCGCAGTGTCTCCATCACCGCCTTGCCAGCGATGGAGCAGGCACGCTCAAAGTCGATGTTCTCATCATGACCGACCTCGGCCTTGGTCGCGGGTGTAAAGATTGCTTCGGGCAGTTTCTGGCAATCCTGCAGGCCCTTCGGCAGCGGTATCCCACACACGGTGCCTTGCTTGCGGTACTCACTCCAGCCGCTTCCGGTGATGTAGCCCCGCGCCACGCATTCGATGGGGATCACCTTGGCAGCGCGACCGATCATCACGCGACCTTCGACTTCACTGCGCTGACCATCACTCAACTGGGCAATCGAACTGGGATCGACTGAGATCAGATGGTCGTGGATGACTCCAAGCTCGCGGATGAACTCGAACCATTGCACGCTGATTTCTGTGAGCAGTCGCCCTTTGCCCGGGATCGGTGTCGGAAGGACAACGTCAAATGCGCTGATTCGATCGCTGGCGATGATCACCACTCGACCGGGTTGTCCATCGCTGGGCGGAAGCGAGTAGATATCGCGCACCTTGCCTTGCCTTCGCCCCGGCAGGGGAAGGTGGGTCTCAATGACGGGTGGGAAAGTGGGGCGTTCAATCGTCATGGACAGATCGTAGTCAACTTTGCCGCCTTTGACATTCGCGGCCCGTCGCCGATTTTCGGGCTTGTCAGGTCACGAAATCCCGCCACAATGAGTCGGAGCCAGTGCCGCCACCGGCACCTGACCGCCTTCGCTCTCACCAACACTTCAATCAACGGATTTGCCGTTCGTTGTGCAGGGAACGCCCGTGATTCAGTTCGCCGTCTACGAGAACAAGCAGCCCGCGCGCGACTGGCCGTTGATCAACGCAACGATCCTCGGGTCCGATGACCTTGGAATCGATGGTGACATTTCGTTCCATGATGGGGTCATCGTCTGCCGCAACCTTGGTCGGAGCGCTTCGGCCATCAGTCTTCAGTTCGATACCGGCGGCATGGGACGGCTGATGTTGCAGACCTGTCTGCTTCCCGAGCGGGATCAGCCGTATCTGCTCTCCCTCGAACTTGCCCGACACCGCATCAAGATGTTCATCGTGAAGTGCGAAGAGTGGCAGATGTTCGATCTGAGCACGGACGACCCGGCGATGATCGCGTGGGAGGAAGCCCGACAATTGTTCACGCGGGCGCTGAACACGACCGCACCCGCGGAGGCCGACATTCTGAGCCGACAGTCACTTGTGAAAGGCCTTGAAGCGACCGAACGCCTCGCATCACTCCATGCGGACATCCTTCTCCATCGCCGCTTCGGAACGAGGCCGGCTTCAAGTACGACGCTTGGTGTACGAATCGTCCCCGGGAAACCGCCCGCGGCCTACAGCGACATTCTGGAGAAGGAGTTTGACCTCCTCTATCTTCCGATCAACTGGAAGCAACTCGAACCATCCGAAGGACGCTACGACTGGGAGCCGCTTGACCGCTGGATGAGCTGGGCTCAGCAGAAGGGCAAACCGGTGGTTGCGGGACCACTCATTGATTTGTCTGCCCATGCAGTTCCGGATTGGCTTTACGTCTGGCAACATGACTACGAGACGTTGCGCGACATGCTCTACGACCATGTTGAGCGAGTCGTCCAGCGATATCGCCCGGTCGTTGCGGTCTGGTCGGTGGCCGCAGGTCTCAATACCAATGAGAACTTCTCGCTGACTTCGCCGCAGATGCTCGATCTGACGCGCATGGCCAACCTGATCGTTCGTCAAGGCACTCGGCGTTCACGCACAATGCTGGAGATCACCCAGCCCTTCGGTGAGCATGTTGCCCGCACCAAGGACTCTTTGCACGCATTGACTTACATCGACAAGATCATTCAGGAAGGCATTCGAATCGACTGTTTCGGCCTTCAGATTGTCTTCGGTCAGCAGCAGCACGGGCGCGCGACGCGAGATCTCATGCAACTCTCCAGTCTGCTCGACAAGTTCTTTCTCCTCGAACTTCCGGTTCTCATCACTCGGGCGAGCGTGCCCAGCCAACCCGTTGATCATGCAGGAGGAACCTGGCGTGAGCCGTGGAGTCCGACTCAACAGATGGAATGGGCAATTCGTGTCTTCCGGACGGCATTGTCAAAGCCCTACGTTGATTCGCTGTTCTGGGGTGATCTCTATGACACCGATCGATCGGATCTTCCCCAATCCGGTCTGATCACCGGCGACAATCGTGCGCGTCCGGTCCTGAAACGGTTGGTCGATGCTCGTCGCAGGATGCGCAAACCGCTTGGTCCGCTGTTGAATGGTCACGATGTCCTCAGCGCGCGTGATGAAGTGAGTTCGGCCAGTGGCGGATGATGGCAAGGCAGGGACACGGTCTGCCTCAACTCGAACCGACAATGGATTGCCGGGGATTCGATTTGTTGGAACTCTACTCGCGTGCCTGATCGTTCTCGCCGTCGTCATTGCCATTGCGAGGCCGATCTACCGCTCTTCGCCTCACCCGGATCCATTGCCGGACATGCGGCTGAACATCAATACCGCCACCTATGGCGAGTTAATCAATCTGCCGGGAATCGGGGAGCAACTCGCGATGCGCATCCTCTCGTATCGTGAGGCAAACGGACCGTTCCACACAGTGAATGACCTTCAATCGGTTTCGGGTATCGGCCCCCGGACCGTTGAGGCGATCGAGCCATTCATCGTCGTGGAGCACGAGGTTGAGCAGCGAAGCCAATCCGGCGCCGGTGACCGAGCATCACAGGAATGACCGGATCGCGCGGATTCGCGGCTTGCTTGGCAAGGGGGGGCGTTGAAGCGCGCAACGTGTGGCCGAGCGCATCCACCGTGGTCGGCAGCAGTCATGATGTGTCGACCGCGAATGCTGGTTGCCGATAGCATGTGGGGCATTGGATGTGGGGCGGAGCATGATGATTTCAACAGCCATGGTGGTCGGGATCGTGGTCCTGGTCATCGGCGTCATATTGGTGATGACCGCGATTGTTCAGCGCATGAGTTCGGAGCCGCGGTACTGCTCCGGTGCGCTGACGAGTTGGTGGTGGCGACTGGTGTTTGTGCCGGGTTGGTTTGGCCGGTGGGGGTATTGCCGGTACGACCTCTCAAGAATGCATCGTGACCCGGCGAGCGATGTTGGCCAGTGTCCGGAGTGCGGATTGGTGGTAGGGTCTCGGCGGACGCTCTGGTACTCTTCCGCATTGGTGCGCATCGGGCGCCTGGGTACGTGCCTTGTGTTTGCAGCCCCCATCATCTGGTTTTGCCTGTCAGAACGAGAGACAAAGCGGTCTCTGGTGCGTGGAATGCCAACGTGGGTTCTGGTGTACGCGGAAGATGTTCTGGGGCCGCTGCTTCCTGCGTTTCCGCGGGATGAGCTTCGCCGCCGACTCCGGAGCTCTCCGCTGACTGCGTGGGAGCGCCGTGCTGCTGCACGTGTCCTGAGCCGGGATCTGGGTGACGATGATCAGGAAGGAAACGCTGCACGTGCGTTGCGGTGGTACTCCACGCAGGATGCCGAACTGGCGCTGGAGACGCTCGTTCCGCTTCTCGACGATGCTGATTGGCAAACCCGGCATCTTGCTGCCGACTTGCTGCGCGACCTGGATGTGGAGCCATTTCCCCGTCTCCTTGAGCTGACGCTCGAGGGACTCCGGGGAAACGATGCGCAGGAGAATCTTCGAGTCAACCGCAGCTATCAGAACTATTACTCGATTCAACTGGGATTCAGCTACTTCATGAGACATCCGGCGGTCAGTCGCCCGTATGTTGAACGTGGACTGCACTCGAGTGATCTCGCGCAGCGATTCTACTGTGCGATTGCAGCAAGCTTTGCCAGATACGATGACTTGGCCGACATCGTACTGCCCATTCTGATTGTTCATCTGCGCGACAATCTGATTGACCGGGATGCTGCATGGGCGGGTGGGGCGATCCTGAAATGGGGCCAACTTGCAATTCCGTATCTTGAAGCAGCAGCGCAGAATAGAGATCCTCAACTGGAGCGGTTGGCGGTGTATCTTCTCTGGCATCTGCTGCCACCGGCTGAAAGAGCGATTGGTAAACCGCCGCTGCCCCGAAACTCCGAGCTGCACGACATCGATGGATTCGATCCACTCAGGCATCGATTGCCCAGGTTCGGGCGCTATTGACGGGTTGGTTCGGCCTACGCTTCGCCTCCATGACATCATCAATGAAGTCGTTCGCAAATCATGGTGCAAGCGGCGGCAGTGATGCCACACCGGGGCTCCTGATCGGTGTGGTCACCGTGGTTCTGACCTTGCTCGGATGGTCAAGCATCCCGCTCTTCTTACGCCACTTTGCGGATGCGATCGATCCATGGACTTCGAACGGGTGGCGATACGGATTCAGCGCCCTTCTGTGGCTGCCGCTGATTCTTATCGCGGTTGCTCGCCATCGGTTACCAGCCGGGATCTTTCGTGCGGCGTTGATCCCCAGCATCATCAATGCGTTCGGTCAGATTTGTTTCACCTGGGCGCACTATCGGATTGATCCGGGCTTGCTCACCTTCGGGTTGCGATCGCAGCTTCTGTTTGTCGCCATCGGGGCGTTCATGCTGTTTCCCGCAGAACGGGCGCTGATACGAACACGAGGGTACATTCTCGGCGGGCTGCTTCTCGTGCTCGGAATGTCGGGAATGCTCTTCTTCGAGACCCCGGATTCAAGCATCGCGCAGGCAACCCATACGGGCGCGGTGCGCGGTTCGACGGCCAGCTACTTTGAAGGAGTTGCACTCGCCATTCTGAGCGGCATGTTGTTTGCCGGATATGGCCTGGCGGTACGAAAGTACATGCATGGAATCAGCCCGGTCCTTGCATTTGCGACCATCTGTCAATACACAGCAGCCGTCATGCTGGTCCTCATGGTGGTGTTCGGCGAGAACTTCGGTCTCTCCGTGTTGAACATGAAGCTCGATCAGATCGGGTGGCTCCTCATGAGCGCCGTGGTGGGGATTGCCATCGGACATGTGTTCTACTACATCGCCATCGCGCGATTGGGGGTGGCCATCAGCGCCGGCGTGCTTCAGCTTCAACCCTTTCTGGTGGCAATCGGATCCATGATCCTCTTTGATGAGATTCTGTCGGTGGTCCAGTGGCTCGGAGGTGGCATTGCCGTTACCGGAGCCGTGCTGATGCTCGGTGTGCAATGGGCAATCGGCCGGCGTGCACGGGCGACTCGTTTGGCCGCTGCCGCCAAGTCCGGATAACCGATCGGCGTCAGTGAAATCCTGGGTTTACGGCAGAAAGTGTTGAACCAGATGCCTGCTCGGTTCGACGATAAGAAGGTCAACGTGCCCGGCCGTTCGCAGAGTGGAGCAGGAAATGAGTCAATCGGCTACGTTTCAGCATCGCCAACCGACGCATTTGCGCATCCTCAGTCGGCCGGAGTGGGTTGAAACGATCGTACTGACGTTGAAGCAGCGGGCCCTGGAATCTGGGGCCTGTGATGCCCATGCGGCGAATCGCCTGGTTGTGGCGCTAACCGAAGCGATTACCAACGCGATCGTGCATGGAAACTTCGGTCTTTCTTCGGAGCTGAAAGAAGAGCCGGGCGCGTTCAAGCGCGCATTGGATGAGAAGATTGACGATCTGGATTCGGTCAGTCGTCTGGTTGACATCCGAATGGACTTCGAGTCCGACCGGTGCGTCTGGACAGTGACCGATCAGGGATCAGGATTTGACTTCGAGCACGTGCTTGAGCAGTTGGACTCCGATGATCCGCAAGTGATGCTCTCCTCCGGTCGAGGGGTTGCCATCATGCGCGCTTTCGTTGATGAAGTCAGTTGGGAAGATGGCGGTCGTCGCATCCGGCTTGCGATTGATCTGGGAGAACGGGCCAACAAACGAAGTTGTTCCCGGAAGCGGTACACCGCACCCGTCGCCGTCTGTATCGATTCGGACTCGCGCAAAACGATCCCCGGCATTGCGCGCGACCTCTCGCAATCCGGCATTGCGTTTGTGGCAGAAGAGATGGTTCCGGTCGGGACGCGCGTCGATCTATTGCTCGATACGCGGCAGAAGGACTCCGCTTCGGTGCGCGGCTGTGTCGTGCGTTGTTGCCCGTTGGCAGGGGAGTTTTTCGATGTGGCAGTTCAGTTTGATGAACCCCTTGATGAAGAACTGAAACAGATGTAGCAGATCACAAGCATCGACTTGCTTCTCCGGGCGGTAGTAATCGAAACAAACAGACAGTGCCGGTTCGGAATACGGACACGAGTTCCGCTTGTGGCGGTATGGCCGTCAATGTCGAAAGTCACGTGTCGCCGGACTCCGTGACGACCTCGATTGACTCCCCTGGCTGCTCATCGGGGTCGCCGGAATCAAATCGGCCCCCAACCAAGGCAAAATGCTACACTGTCGCGCGGTGCTTTCCGCTAGGTGGCGGCGGTCTGCACAGAGAACCTGTCCTTGCGTTGCGATGAATCACTCGCACGAGGTCAATCAATGAAACGCAGTGTGAATCGTTGGACGCTTGTTGTTCTTGTCTCAACGCTGGGAATGATCAGCAGTAGTTTGACGGGATGTGACACGCTTGATCGAGTCATCAATCAGGTGGAAAAGCCGGGTGTTCGGCTCGTCGGCGGCGCACTCTCAGGCCTGACCCTCGATGATGCAGAGATCATGCTCGATGTCGAGGTGAGCAATCCGTACGAGGTGCCGCTCCCGATTGCAGCTGTCGACCTTGCCCTGATCAGCCGGTCCAGCAAGTTGGTCGAATCGCGACTGACCGAACCGGCGGTGATTGCTGCAGGAAGCTCACGCACGCTACAGATTCCAATGAGCGTAACGTTTGCCCACGCGATGCGTGTGCTTTCTCAGGTTCGTCCCGGACAGGTGCTGCCGTACGAAGCGCAGGCAACGGTCAGAATTGACGCACCCGGTGTTGGTCCATTGAGCTTCCCACTGGCCCACCGCGGGGAGTTTCCCATTCCTGCCGTGCCGGAAATCTCGATCCGAGAGATCGAGTTTGAAGAACTGTCGCTTTCAAATGCCGCAGCCGTCGTGCGGGTCGCATTGAGCAATCCGAATGCCTTCGAGGCCATCATCGAGAACTTCGGCTACTCACTGGATCTGTCGGGAGTGACCGTTGGTCGTGGAAGCGTTGAGCAGGCAACATCCCTTCGATCCAACGGAACGGGTGAGTTGGTGATTCCGTTGCGATTCTCGCCTCGCGATCTCGGCCTGGCCCTGTTTCAAACATTGCTGAGCGGCGAGACTTCGTATCGACTCCACGGCGGAATCGATGTACGCACCCCGTTTGGGTCACTGGACATGCCGGTGGATCGATCCGGTGCCACGCCGTTGCTGCGATAGACTGTTCACCTGGTCGAACTGCAACCCGTGAGGGAGTTGTGAATGGCGCGATGCTCAGTGTACTGGTTGTGTGCGGCGGTGCTCTTCATTGGTCTGATGGGCTGTCAATCGACCGCGATTGCGATTCGTGAATCCTTTGGCTATGCCAAGCGCGAACAACTGGTTGACCGCGTGCAGGAGGCCCGTGATGGACAGGCCGAGGCCAAAGAACAGTTTGCGACCGCGCTGGATGAGTTTCTCTCGTTGACGAACGCGCAACCGACGGAACTCGAAACAAAGTATCGCGAATTGGATCGCGCCTACTCGCGCAGCGAAGATCGGGCGGACGATGTGCGAGATCGAATCGCGCGCGTGGAGGCGGTCGCATCGGCGCTCTTCAAGGAATGGCAAAGCGAACTCGAGGAGTACTCCAGCCCCGACCTGCGCCGCGCAAGTGAAGAGCAGTTGGATCTGACGCAAAGACAGTACAACCAGCTCATTGTCGCAATGAAGGAAGCTGCTGCACGCATGGACCCTGTCTTGATCGCGTTTCGAGATCAGGTCCTCTTCCTGAAGCACAATCTCAATGCTCAGGCAATCTCGTCGCTTGAGACCAACACGGCTGCGCTGCAGTCCGATGTCAGCCAATTGATCGCCGAAATGGAAGCATCGATCAGGGAAGCCAATGTATTCATCGATCAGATGAACCGCTCGAAATGATCAGTACGCCACGGATGAGCAGGTCATCTCACACTCGGGTCAGCAAAGAGGAGTCAAGGTCCCATGTCACAGCCAGTCGCGACCACCAACACGTTGTTACTCGTGATCATCGCCATTCTCCTGCCACCGCTCGCCGTCGGATTGAAACTGGGAATCGGTGGCCACCTGATTCTGAGCATCATCCTGACGCTGCTGTTCTACATTCCCGGCCTGCTGCATGCGTTGTACGTTGTTCTGAAGTAAGGGGCGACAAACTCCAACCGACTATTCGATAAGAAAAAACCGCCCCTGAATCGGGGCGGTGAAGCTGTTTCATTTCTGGCTCAAACGTCGTCGGATGGACTTACCAGTCATCACCACCGAATGAGTCGCGTTTGTCGCGACCGCGTCCACGATCTCCACGGTCACCACGACCGCCACCGCCAGACCGGGAACCGCCGCCGCCTCCGCCACCACCACCGCCTCCGCCATAGCCCCCTCCGCGACCAC
>CBFGRU010000055.1:0-14036 GCA_965651255.1 uncultured Phycisphaerales bacterium | reverse complement strand
CGATGTGATCGTCGGCCCGCCCACGGTGAGCCAGTTCTTCTGTCTTCGCGCAACTCCAGAACAGATCCCACTTTCCAGCGAGATACCTTATTCCATCGAGCCATCGTTCGTCGCCCGGGTGGATGGTCTGGTCGGGGGCGCTTGAAAAAGCTGCGTATGGGTTTCGGTTGCGATTGGCCCGTCGTGCGAGTACATTCATGGCATCTGGAATGCAGGCCGGCGCGAGGGATGCGCTGCAGGGCCTTTTCCCAGCCGGCGGTGCTCCCTGATGAGCGATCGCCAGGCGTCCTGGTGGACGAGATATCACCTCTGAAGGGATTCATGGCGCCGGCCTTCAGTGATCGCGGGGAAGGTAACGCGGCATTGATCAATAGTCCGACCGCGGCGAGTTGGAAGTGACCGAACATCGCCGCAGCGCGGTGTTTGCCCGCCGCTTGAACGTATGAATCGACGAACAATGCAGGGAGTGCGTTGGCATGGCTAAGTTGAATCGTGGGTGGGTGCGTGGCAGTCATCGGTGCACCATCGGCGCGGTCCTGATTGCCACCCTTGCGGGGATCTCGACTGTTGCTCAAGATCTCGGAACACCGGTCGAGCAACCGGCGGCTGAGAAACCGCCAACCACGGAGGATCGCGCTGCCGAAGCAGCCGCCGCCGAAGCGCGCGTCCAGGAACTGCTGGCCACGATCCCCGCCGCGCCGGCAGGGTATCACCGCGTCAGCAGCTTCGGGCTGGCGTATGTGTTCAATCAACCAAGTCCGGATGTTCAGTTACTGCAGGATCTTCTGAACACACAGATCACGCTGAGTTTCGACGGAACGGGCTATAACGCCCCCGCTCTTGACGATGAGCAGGAAACCGTCACGCGTCCTCTCGCAGAAGTCGGTCAGCTTGAACCGGCGCTCTTCAGTGAGAGCGCGATCATGACCATCGTGACTGCGCTCGAGGCAACCCTTCAGGAACTCGAACTCATCGGTCAGTTCGCACCGGAGTCGTTGCGGCTGGAAGATCGAATCCGCGCCCACCCCGAAGAACCGACCCTGCTCATCCTGTTGGCGCAGATTGAAGTCGGCCCATTCCCCGTTGACAGCATCGATCTGGTCTACCAGGAAGAACATCCCGGTCACCCGACGATTGATGAAATGATGAACGTCAGGGTCGAGCTGACACGGATGGAGAGCGGCTGGGTCGCGGCCCGCGCCGGTGGTGAGTCCGAAACGATCACACTGGCCGAGATTCCCTCACTCGATCAGCAGCAGTTCTACGCAAGCGCCCTTCGAAGTATCGTGCTTGCCCTGCGCGATGAGATGATCAATCGCGATCTTCTCGGCGTGTACGTCGCGGTGGACCCGCAGGACATCCTGTCGGCGGATTTCGTGGACAACCGCAATATCAATGACAACTCGCTGACGATTCTGCTTTTCACCGGCATCGTGCGCGAGGTTCGAACGCTCGCTTCGGGTGACCGCATTGCGATTGAAGAGCGAGAGAATCACCCCCTGCACACCCGCTTCATCGAGCGTTCCCCCTTCCAGGCATGGGATGGCGAATCAGAGCGGCAGGATCTGCTGAAGCGCGAAGACCTGGAGAACTACCTCTTTCGGTTGAATCGCCTGCCCGGTCGCCGGGTTGATGCAGCGCTCTCACAGGCCGATGAGGAAGGCACCGGCGCTGTTCTTGATTATCTGATCTCCGAGAACAAGTCGTTCTTCGTCTATGCGCAGGCGTCGAATACCGGCACCGAGCAGACCAGCGAGTGGCGCGAGCGGGTGGGCATCATCTGGAATCAGGTGACCAACAACGATGACATCCTGAACGCTGAGTTCATTACTGCGAACTTCGACGAGACCAATGCATTCGTCGCCTCGTACGAAGCGCCGATCGGGAAGAGCCCGGTCCTTCGGTGGCGCGGGTATGGTTCGTGGAGCGAGTTCACCGCTTCGGATGTCGGTTTCGCCAACGAGAATTTCAGCGGCGAGTCGTACTCGATCGGCGCGGAAGTCGCGTGGAACGTCCTGCAGCACCGCGATTTCTTCCTGGACCTCGTCGGCGGCGTCCGCTGGCTGCATGCGGAAGTGAACAACGAAGTGGTGCGGGTGGAAGGTGAGGATGACTTCTTCCTCCCCTACCTTGGCGTTCGATTCGATCGGCGCACCGACACGGTCACGACCGAAGGCAGCGTGCTTGTTGAGTGGAACATGCCCGATGTCGCCGGAACGGATGAGGACACGCTCAACGAGCTTGGTCGTCTCTTCGTGGATGATGACTGGGTGACGTTGCAGTGGGACTTCAAGCATGCGTTCTATCTTGAGCCGCTGTTCAACCGGGCCGCCTGGGAAGATGTTTCATCGCCTGAATCGTCGACGCTGGCGCACGAGATTCAGCTCAGCTTCCGCGGCCAGTATGCGTTTGATAATCGCCTGATCCCGCAGGCCGAGCAGGTGGTCGGCGGTCTGTACACGGTGCGTGGATATCCCGAATCGATCGTGGCGGGCGACACGGTGTACATCGCCAGCGCGGAGTATCGATTCCACTTCCCGAAATCGCGGCCGTATCAGCCGTTGCCGGGAGAGCTGTTTGGTCAGCCGTTCCGATGGGCCCCCCAGGAGCCGTACGGTTCAGCCGACTGGGACCTGGTTCTGCGTGCGTTTATTGATATCGGACGTGCCGAGAACAGTGATCGGTTGATATTTGAAAGCGATGAAACGCTCATCGGCGCGGGCATCGGGATCGAGTTTTCGCTGTTCAGGAACCTGAATCTGCGTGTGGATTGGGGTTTTGCGCTCGAGGAAGCGCTCGATGGCGAGGTTGAATCAGGAGATGACCGAGTGCATTTCGTCGGCACGATTCTGTTTTGATCTGCCCGGACTGGAGTTAGACTTGAGTCGGGATTGAGTTCAGGTGAAGAGTCGGTGGGAGATGTGAAAATGCGAAAAAGTGGGTTGGGACGCATGAACGCGTTCAAGGTTGGATTGTCCAGTCTGCTGGCCGCGGCGGCTTTGGCGATCGCGCCATTGTCATATGCCGACGTCACCGGTGAACAAGTGGTCTACGGCGATGTGACATTCGTTCGCCAGGGCAACAAGCTGTTCATCTACGCCAGCGACGGCAGCATCATCAACTACTCGAGCTTCAACATCGGGCCGAATGAGTTGGTGCGCTTCTACCAGCCCGGGAGCGATGCGCGCGTACTGAATCGCATTCTCGGCGCGGCACCGACCGAGATTCAGGGCACACTGCTCGCCAATGGCCTGGTGTACATCGTCAACCCCGCGGGCGTCATCTTCACCAAGGATGCCGTCGTCAACGTCGGCGGCCTTTACGCGGCGGCAGCGAACATCTCCAACACCCGGTTCCTCAACGGGATCGATCGATTCTCAAACGCAACTGGCACGGTCATCAACGAAGGGACCTTGCGCGGCGATGCCATTCACCTCATCGGCCGGCATGTTGCCAATCACGGGGACATCTTCTCCCCCGGCGGCACGATCACGATGCTCGCGGGCGATGACATTCTCATCAAGGAAGTCGGCGGTCACCTCATGCTGAAGGTGGACGGGCGCATCGTCAACGGTGATCAGCGCCCCGCAGCCGGTCAATCAAACCCCAACCTTCTGGCGACGCCGGGCGTCATGAACACCGGTCGCGTCCATGCGCCAGGTGGCAACGCTTACCTTGCTGCCGGCGATATGTACTCGCTGGCGATTCATAACCAGGGAGTCATCAGCGCCCGCGGCGGAAACATTCGACTCGAAGCCAACGATGGCGCGATTCACAACCAGGGCATTATCGACGCCAACACGACCTACGGGCAGGCCGGCCAGGTCATCGTGCGCGGCCCCAGCGTGCTGAACGAAGGACGCATCTCGGCCGATTCCCGGTACGGCGATGGCGGCTATGTCGAAGTAACGAGCAACAACCACACATACCTGCGCAGCGGCAGCCGAATCTCCGCATCGAGTTTGTACGGCAACGCTGATGGCGGTGAAGTGCTGATCCACAGCTATCGTGGACTGACCATCTTTGACATCGGCTCGGTTGTTGATGTGTCCGGCGGTCTGGTCGGCGGTTCCGGCGGGTTCGTCGAGGTCTCGGGCGATCGACTTTCGTTCTCCGGCAAAGTGCGATTGATCGGTGCGCCCGGGTCGCTGGCCGGGACGCTGCTCATTGACCCGCAGGACATCACCATCGCCGACAACGGCGGACAGGATGGCCTGCTCGGCGACGGCATGATTGATTTCGATGAACCGAACACCAATGCCAACGTGACCATCTCCGACGAAGCGCTCGAAGCCATCGTCGGGTCGATCATTCTCGAAGCAGTTCGGGATATCACCGTCAACCAGCAGGTTGATCTGACGAATAACAACGATGTCACCTTCCGCGCCGGACGGCACATCGAGTTCAACGAGACCATCACCGGCGCGAACAACTTCACACTCGAAGCCGATGCGGCCTTTACCGGATTCGATCCGGACGGCGTCGGCGACATCATTCTGAATGTTGACCTGACCTTCGGCGGTACGGGCACCTTCTCCGGTATCAATCTCAACCTGGGCGGCAACATTGATGCGGGGAACAACCTCGTCCTGACCGGCACGATGACGGCGGCGGGCAACCTTGTCGCCGCGAACGACCTTGAACTCAACGGTCCGATCGAACTGACGGGCGCGGCCAATCAGTCGGTCACCGCAACGGCCGGAACGCTCACAGCGGGCGATGTGATCCTCAAGTCGGGAACGGGAGATCTGTTCCTGAGCGCCGGCACCATGCTGGATCTGGGTGGCAATGTCACCGTTGATGACGGATCGCTCCTCTTTGATGGCGTTCTTGCACTGGATGGCGATGCGCTGGCGAGCGTCGATGTCACTTTCAACAACGATGCGGTCGTCACCGGAAGCGTAACGGGAACCACCGGCGCGGTGACGTTCAACGCCGGCAGCGATGTGGGCGGAGATGTCACCGCCGGGACCGATGCCTCGTTCACTGGTGCAGCCGCGGTGGGCGGAAATGTTCTGGCGGGCAACAACGTCTCCTTCGGCGATACCGCGGATGTGACGGGCGATGTCGAAGCGACCGCGGGCGATGCCACGTTCGCCGGCGCTGCGACGGTGGGTGGCAGTGTGACCGCAGGCAACAACGTTGACTTTGGTGATACTTCCGACATCACCGGCAGCGTCACCGCCGGAAACGATGCCACGTTCACGGGCGGGGCAACCGTCGGCGGGGATGTGACGGCTGCAAACAATGTCACGTTCGACAACAACGCCGATGTGGGCGGCAATGTGGAAGCCACCGCGGGCGATGTCACGTTCAACAACGATGCGACGATCGGTGGCAACGTTGTCGCCGGGAATGATGCGATCTTCAGTAGCGCCTCCATTCTCGGTGGCGATGTGACGGCGGGAAACAACATCTCGTTCCTCGATGGAGTGACGTTTAATGGTCTCGGCCAGACGGTGAATGCGGGCGGCACGCTGCTTGCCGACTCCACCCTGGACGCCAATGACGACCTGACGCTGATTGCAGGCACACTGATCGACCTGAACGGCGATGTGAATGTCGCTGGTTCGCTGACGCTGGACGGCGTCGCGAACATTGCCAGTGCAACCATGACCACCGGCGGCGACCTGACGATGCTGGCGGCCGTCACCTTTGACAATCTCCTCTCTCAGTCACTCGATGCCGGTGGAACGTTGACCGCTGATGGTTCCCTTTCGAAAGCGAATGGCGATCTCAACCTGACCGGCGCGACGCTCGATCTGAACAGCGATGTCGTGGTGACCAACGGCGCTCTCACTCTGGATGGGTTGCTGCAACTGGCAGGCAACCTGACCGCTGGGGGCGACCTGACCATTCTGGACGATGCCCTGCTCGACGCAGCCGGGAATCAGACTCTGACGTCCGGCGGTACGCTTCGCGCTGACGGCACGCTGACCAAGGCGACCGGCAATCTCGCGCTGAGCGGTACGAATGTTGATCTGAACGACGATGTGGATGTGACGGCCGGATCACTCACTGTGAACGGAACGACCACCGCGGCCGGTAATCTCTCGGCAGGAACAAACCTCACGTTGAATGGCGCAACCACGCTTGATGGCGCGGGCGATCAGACCGTGGCTGCTGGCGGCGTCCTGCAGGTGAATGGTTCACTCGCCAAGACTTTCAGCGACCTCTTCCTCAGCGGGGGAACGACGGTTGATCTGAACGCGCCGGTAACGGTCCTTGCGGGCAACTTCTTCAGTACGGGCGGACAATTCAACAACACCGGCGGCGTGATCTCGGCCGGTAACATTCAGATCAATCACTCCGATGCGGTCATCATCGGCGCAAACCTGATCTCGAACGGGCTGGTCGATGTGCACGCCGGAAACGACGGCACAGGCAACCTCACCTTCGGCTTTGGCGCCACACTGGTCGAGGGCGACACGATCACCCTCCGCGCGGGCGATGGAACCGGTGGTGCCGCCGCGGCGCAGGTGGTCTTCCTGAACACCCCGACGTTCCAGGGAGTTGGCGGTGGCTCACCGATCAACTTCACCTGGCGGCAGGATGCAGCAATCAACAACAATGTCGGCCCGCTCGCCGCTGCATTCGCAGGCGGTCTCGCCGGCATGAACTACACGATGCAGTCCGATGACGGGTCGGTGATCATTGCCAATGCGGGCAATGTCGCAGGTACAAACCTGTCGCTGATCGGCGCCACGGGCATCTCACTCGATGCGGCGCTGAATCTCGCCTCGCTCAACGCGACCGGACCTTCGATCGCGATCAACGGCGGACTCGTCAATACGATCAACGGCCAGACCTACAACGGCGTGGCCAACGTCGGCGCTGCCGCCATCTTCAGCAGCGCAACGAACGGCGCGATCATCTTCATCAACGATCTCACCGGCGCCTTCGCCGTGGTTGTCAATACCGGGGGACTCACGCAGTTCAACGGTCTGGTCAACGTCGCCTCACTGATGACCGATGCCGTCGGAACGACTGAGATCAACGGCGGCAGTGTGACCACGATTGGCGATCAGGTGTACGGCGACAACGTTGTTCTCGGCGCGAACACCGTGCTCACGCTCAACGGCGGAAACCTTACCTTCGACGGCACGCTCACCGGGCCGTTTGACCTCACTGTGAATGCCGCGGCTGGAAATGCAACGTTCAATGCCATCAACGGACTGCTCGACGTGGTCGTGAATGCCACCGGCATCACGCAGTTCAGTGATGTGGTCATCGTTCGCTCGCTCGCGACCGATGCCGGGGGAACCACCCGCATCAACGGCGGAATCATCACCACGAACGGTGCACAGCTCTTCGGCGATGATGTCATCCTCGGGGCCGATACTGTCCTTTCGACCAACGGCGGCAACCTCACCTTCAACGGTGCGCTCAGTGGGCCGTTTGACCTGACCGCCAACACCGGCGCTGGCAACGCAGCATTCAACAGCACCATCAACGGACTGCTTGATCTCCTCGTCAACTCAACCGGCACCACGACGTTCGGCGGCACAGTGAATGTTCAGTCCGTCACCACGGATGCCGGCGGTTCCACGCAGATCAACGGCGGCGCGATCACGACAAGCGGCGAACAGACCTACGGCGATAATGTCGTGCTTGGTGCAAACACGCAGCTTACAAGCGCTGGCTCAAACATCACACTGAATGGCTCGCTCTCCGGACCGTTCAACCTCACCGCCGATGCCGGCGCGGGGAACGTGACGTTCAACACCATCAACGGTCTGGGCGATCTGCTGGTGAACTCGACCGGCATTACCCGATTCAACGGTAATGCATCGCTCAACTCGCTTTCCACGAATGCCGGTGGGACTACTGAGATCAACGGCGGTTCCATCACGAGCACGGGCGCGATCACGTTCGGCGATGATGTCATCCTCGGCGCCAACGCTGTTCTTACCAGCAACGCAGCCGATGTCATCTTCAATGCGTCCCTGTCCGGACCATTCGACCTCACCGTCAATGCCAATGCGGGCAACGCTTCGTTCAATTCGATCAGCGGCCTGCTCGATCTGATCGTGAACTCCGGCGGCAACACGATCTTCAACGCTGCGGTCTCCGCGCAGAGTGTGACGACCGACGCCGGCGGATCGACCTTGATCAACGGCGGAACGATCAGCACCAACGGTGATCAGAATTATGGTGATGCTGTTACGCTCGGTGCCAACACTGTGCTAACAAGTAACGGTGGCGCCGTCACGTTCGGCAACTCACTCTCTGGTGCGTTTGATCTGCTCATCAACAGCGGCGCGGGTAATGCAACGTTTGATGGTGCAGTCAACGGGCTGCTGAACCTGTCGGTGGTCTCTTCGGGCCAGACTCGCTTCAACAGCAATGTGAATGTGAATTCACTTACGACCGATGCAGCCGGAACCACCTTCATTGACGGCGTCACGATCACGACCACAAACGGTCAGATTTACGGTGATGCAGTCATCCTTGGTGGCAACTCCGTACTCATCAGCACCGGCAACGGCCTGATTCACTTTGGCTCCAGCATCACCGGCAACGGCAACGATCTGACGGTCAACACCGGCGGGCAGACCCGTTTCGACGGAATCATCACGGTGGCCGGCCTCACGACCGACGCCGCCGGTTCCACGCTGCTGAACGCCAATGTCAACGCGACGAGTGCGCTCTTCAACGATGCAGTTCTCATCGGGAACAACATCGCCATCACGGCCAATCAGATCGTCTTCAACGCGGCGCTGAACAGCGAAGCCGGTGAAACAAACGACCTCACGCTCATCGGTACGTCCACGCTGAACGGCGCTGTGGGCCTGAACGATCGGCTCAGCTCCCTGACCGTCAACGGCGCGCTTGCTCTCAACGGCGGTGTCGTCCAGACCACCGGAAATCAGACGTACAACGGCGCGGTGACCCTCGGCGCGAACACGCTTACTGACAGCAGTACCAACGGAACGATTCGTTTCAACGGCCCGCTGACCGGGTTGTTTGACCTGACCGTGAACACCGGTGGCCAGACTCGCTTCGATGGTGCGGTGGATATCGCATCACTGTCCACGGATGCCGGCGGTTCCACGCAGATCAACGGCGGCCTGATTCGAACAAGCGGCATGCAGTCGTTCGGAGATGTCG
This sequence comes from uncultured Phycisphaerales bacterium, assembly GCA_965651255.1. Classification (GTDB taxonomy): domain Bacteria; phylum Planctomycetota; class Phycisphaerae; order Phycisphaerales; family SM1A02; genus CBFGRU01. The sequence continues at coordinate 4,925 of CBFGRU010000055.1, read as the reverse complement.
TCACCATCGGAAGTGACACTGTGTTCCAGTCAACCGGCAACGGGAACATCCTCTTCCTGAGCACGTTGAACGGCAATTTCCTGGTCGATCTTCGGACCGGCGGATTCACGCGCTTCGACGCAGCAGTCAATGTCGGTTCGCTCATCAGCGATGCCGGCGGTTCAACGCGAATCAATGGCGGGTCGGTCACGACCTCCGGTACACAGAATTACGGCGATGCCGTCCTGCTCGGCGCCGATGCAACGCTCAGCGCCGGCGGCGATCTCATTTTCCAGGGCACGGTCAATGGCCCCCACGCACTCGCGCTGAACACCGCCGGGACTACCCGCTTCGAGTCGCTCGTCTCGGTCGGTTCGCTCATCACCGATGCGCCGGGAACCACGGTCATCAACGGCGGCAGTGTGACCACGAGCGGCACTCAGCGTTATCGCGACAACGTCACGATCGGTGCGAATACAACCTTCGCGAGTACTGCGGGCGGCAATCTGTTGTTCGATGGCACATTGAGCGGTCCGTTCGATGTGCTCGCGAATGCACAGGGAACGACCCGGTTCATGCAACTCGTCAACCTGCGTTCGCTGACGACCGATGCGGGCGGTGTTACGCGGTTGAACGGCGGGGTCGTCACTACCACGGGCGCGCAACGGTACCTTGATAAGGTCATCCTCGGTGTTGATACGACGCTCACGAGCACCGGAAGCGGCGAAGTTCTGCTCGCCGACCGGGTCATGGGCGAAGGACGGAATCTGCTGATCAACACCGCCGGCGCAACCTCGATCGGCGGCGTGATGGACCTCGGATCATTCACGACCGACGCTCCCGGAACGCTTCGCCTCGGCGGGACGATCAACACGACCGATGGCCTGTTCATCAACGATGCCATTCTCATCACCGGGCATTCCGCGTTGAACGACAAGAGCGGCCGCGATCTGGAGTTCCGCACGACGATCGATGGTGATGGCGGCTTCTTCAACCTCGCCATCCAGGGGGGTGGAGACATCCTCTTCCGCGAATCGATCGGCGCGAACAGCGCAATCGGCGGCTTGAGCGTACAGAACGCTGATGCCGATGGTCGGCTCTTCTTCTTCGGGCCGCTGGTTCGCACGAACGGAGATATTCTGCTGAACCCGAACGGGCGGGCCGCAGTCCCGACCGTTGCCACCATCATTTCGCCGAACGGGGGCATCACGTTTGAAACGGCCAGCGGTGTCTTCCGCATGGGTCAGAACGAGAAGATGACGGTCCTCGGCGACCTGTCGATTAACGTCCTTGGTGCCGGCCAGAGCGCAACTCTGTCAGACATCAACACGCTCGGTGACATGAATGTCACCGCATCCAACATCTTCCTGCTCACGCGCGAACCGGGCTTCCTGCTCGACCGCTTCAACATTCTCAGTCTGGACCCCGACTTCGGACTGGACTTCCTTGCGGGCGGTGTGTTCCGCTTCTCGGTGAAGCCCGTCGCCCTCGGGAACGGTACGGCGTTCTTTGCCAACCCTGATGGCACCGGCGATGTCCTCGGAACTCTGCGCGGCTTCGTCATTCAGGCGTTTGGTGAGCCCATTACCGCGGACCTTCTTGTCAGCGTTGATGGCCTGAATTTCCTTGACCTTCGTTCAGACGGTCCGACGAACGCCAACCTCTCCGAAGCACTGGCGGCTGCCCTGCCGCGGGAATCCGACGCCGATGAGGTGCCACAGGACACCTCGCTCGGATCGACCGAACTCGACAAGCTGCGCGTGATGGGCATCGATGCCCGAACGCTCGGTTCGGCTGAACGAGTGGCCAACACCCGTGCAGGCGTATCGCTGTACAACGACAGCCGACGGGTCGATGTGCCTTCGCTCGAGATCACGGTAAATCGTCTCCTGAGCGACCACGTTCGCAACGTACTTGCGGAGTTTGACCGCATGATCGGGGCAGTCGCGACAGGTGAACAGCCGGTCGAAGCTCCTGATGCCGTCGAAGAGGCGCGGTCTCAGCGCGTGATGGAGCGCCTCGCGGAGGTCCGGCTGGAGTACCGCGAGCGGTTTCCGGAAAGCGAGACAATTGATCCGGTTCAGTTCCGCTCACTGCTGATAGAAGGTGGTGATGTCGAAACCATTGCCTATCTCGATGATCTGGCAAGTCTGCTGCCGGAGATTCGGCTGCTCGGTCTTTCCGACCGGGAGTTCGGCGAGGTCCGGAACCGCCTGATCGCGCGCATTCTGCCCAGTAACATGTCGATTACAGACATCCAAGCTGTCATTGACGCCCGACCTGAGGTATCATCGGCCACTCGGAACTGACCTTGCGGCTCCCCGGCCATGAAGCTGGCGCCCACGTCAACCACCCGTTCATGGTGGGTTGGAATTCCCCGCCCCCGGCTCGTGAGGATTGAAGTGGAGAGGCAGGCCCGATGAGCTTCGATGTCGAAGCACTGTTGCGCGAGTTATCACCCGATGCGCCGAGCGGCGAGGATCTTTCCTACGACCCGGCCTATCTGGAGTTGGGCCGGCTCATGCAGGGCAAGCCCGAGCAGCAGATCGGCGACACCATCGTCGAGGCCGAAGAACCGAACTGGCGCGATATCGAGAAGCAGGCAGTGGCGCTGCTGAGCCGCACGCGCGACCTGCGAATCATGGTGAACCTGACGACGGCGATGATGCAGAATCACGGGCCCCAGGGCTTGCGCGATGGACTCTCGCTCATGAGCGAGTCGCTCGCGCGTCATTGGGATTCGCTGTATCCGCAGCTTGACCCGGATGACAACTTTGATCCGCTCGAACGGGTGAACATCATTGCCTCGATTGCCACCGCGCCCGGCGCGTTCGGCGATCCACTGATGTTCCGCCAGCGGCTGATGAAGATGCCGCTGGTAAAGTCGCGGCAGATCGGCGAGATTTCGATGCGCGATGTACAGGTGGCATCGTCGGGAGAGTCCATTCCCGATGGTTCACCCGACCTGACGATGATCGCCGCTGCCGTTCAGGATGCTGAATTGGAACAGCTCATTGCCACGCACCAGACCGCCCAGGAGGCGATGGACTGCGTCAGCGCCATTGAGTCGGTGCTTGATGAGAAGATCGGATCGAGTGCAGCGCCGGACCTTTCGCCGGTTCGGCAGGATCTGAAGTCAATCGTGAACATGATGCAGGAGTGGCTTGCGACGCGGGGCCATGGTGAAGCGCCGGGTGCGCCGGAGGAAGCGGGGAGCGGCGGCGAAAGCAGCGGCGGTTCGGGTGTGAAGACGCCGGGCGAACTGAACACACCACAGGATGTGCTGACGACGCTGGACAAGGTGATTGCGTTTTACGAGAAACGCGAGCCATCGAGCCCGGTTCCGTTCGTCCTGAGCATCGCCAAGTCGCTGGTTTCCAAGCCATTTCTTGAGATTTCCAAACGTCTGCCGCCGGATACGGTCCGCACAATTGAACAGGTCGCGAAGAATCCGGATGACTAGCCGGTGACCGTACCGAGAGCGATTTCAAGCAACTTGAGGAGTTCGTGAACAATGGCCAAGCAAAGCAGTCAGAAATTCATCGCCCGGAACAGAGCGCCGCGCGTGCAGATTGAGTATGACGTTGAGCTCTACGGTGCGGAGAAGAAAGTGCAGTTGCCGTTTGTCATGGGTGTGATGAGCGACCTTTCCGGCAAGCCCGCCGAAGCGCTGCCACCCGTCGCCGACCGCAAGTTTCTCGAAATCGATGTAGACAATTTCGACGAGCGCATGAAGGCCATGAAGCCGCGTGCCGCCTTCCAGGTGCCCAACACCCTGACGGGTGAGGGGAATCTGAGCGTTGACATCACTTTCGAGAGCATGGATGATTTCTCCCCGGCGGCGGTCGCACGCAAGGTCGAGGCGCTGAACAAGCTGCTCGAAGCACGAACTCAGCTCTCCAACCTGCTGACGTACATGGATGGCAAGACCGGCGCGGAAGAACTCATCGGCAAGGTCCTGAAGGATCCGGCTCTGCTGCAGGCGCTGGCATCTTCACCCAAGCCGCAGGACTCTAACGAGGCACAGGGCCAGGAGTAACGAATCATGGCGGAAGCAAAACAGGAAGCTCAGGCCCAGGGCGGCGCCGCAACGATCGAGGCAAGCGAGTTCTCCTCGCTGCTCCAGAAGGAGTTCAAGCCGAAATCCGATCGCGCGCGGGAAGCGGTTGCATCAGCCGTGCAGACCCTGGCTGAACAGGCGCTCGCCGGAACGAAGCTCGTTTCCGACGATGCCATCAAGTCGATCCAGGCGATGATCGCTGAACTCGATCGCAAACTGACCGAGCAGATCAACCTCATCATGCACCATGAGGACTTTCAGCAGCTCGAAAGCGCGTGGCGCGGCCTGCACCATCTCGTCAACAACACCGAGACCGACGAGATGCTCAAGATTCGCGTGTTGAACATCTCGAAGAAGGACCTCGGCAAGACGCTCAAGAAGTTCAAGGGAACCGCGTGGGATCAGTCGCCGCTCTTCAAGAAAATGTACGAGGAGGAGTACGGCCAGTTTGGTGGTGAGCCATATGGCTGCCTTGTCGGCGACTACCACTTCGACCATTCGCCGCCGGATGTCGAGTTGCTCGGTCAGATGACACAGATCGCGGCCGCGTGCCATGCACCGTTCATCGCGGGGGCTGCGCCAACGACCATGCAGATGGATTCGTGGCAGGAACTCGCCAATCCGCGTGATCTGACCAAGATCTTCCAGACGCCCGAGTACGCTGGGTGGCGATCGTTGCGCGAGTCGGATGATTCCAAGTATCTCGGTCTTGCGATGCCTCGGTTCCTCGCACGGATTCCGTACGGCGCCAAAACGAACCCGGTTGAAGAGTTCGACTTCGAGGAAGACACCGCCGGCGCGGATCACAGTAAGTACACCTGGGCGAATGCTGCCTACGCGATGGCGGTCAACATCAACCGCTCGTTCAAGATGTACGGCTGGTGCT
>CBFGRU010000054.1:0-14272 GCA_965651255.1 uncultured Phycisphaerales bacterium | reverse complement strand
CTCACAGGTTCTGATCCACCAGTGACTGTTCCTTCCACTTCTTCAGTTTCAGACCAAGCGTTCGCACTCCGATTCCCAGGGCCTCAGCGGTGCGCTGGCGATGTCCTCGGAAGTGCTCAAGCGTTGCAACGATCGTTTCCCGCTCGATATCCTCGAGTGTGACTTCACCCTCACAGACGCGCTCGACCGCGGTTCCATTCGCGTTTGCCATCGATGTGGTCGCTTCCGGCGATGGAGCGAATCCGACTGAAGCCGCGGCAACCTGCATCTTCGGCTCGATCATCGTTCCCTGCGGCCGAACCACCGGCACTTCCAGCCACGGGCGAATGAGGGCGGCATCAATCACGCCTCCGCTCGCGAGCACGACCGCGCGCTCGGTGATGTTCTGCAGTTCGCGCACATTGCCCGGCCAGGGGTACTCGCTCATGAGCGACAGCGCTTCATCCGTCATGCGCTTGACGGTTTTGCCTTCCCGTCGAGCCACTTCTTTGAGGAAGTGTGCAACAAGCTCCGCGAGGTCGTCCGGCCGCTCCCGCAGCGCGGGCATGGGAACCGGCAGCACGTTCAAGCGGAAATAGAGATCCTGACGGAAGCGGCCACGCGCCACTTCCTCCGGCAGGGAGCGATTCGTCGTTGCGATCACGCGCACATCCGCGGTTTGACTCGTGCTCGAGCCGACGCGCTCGAACAGCTGTTCCTGCAGGACGCGCAGCAGTTTCGCCTGTATGCCCGGATCCACTTCGCTGATTTCATCGAGCAGCAGCGTTCCGCCATCGGCCAGCTCGAACCGGCCCTTGCGGAGTTTGTCCGCACCGGTAAACGCCCCCTTCTCGTGGCCGAAGAGTTCCGACTCAAGCAGACTCGTCGAAAGCGCCGCGCAGTTGATGGCGAGGAACGGTTTGTCCGCGCGCGGACTGTGCTGGTGAATGAAGCGCGCCGCGACTTCCTTGCCGGAGCCGGATTCGCCGGTAATCAGCACCGTCCCGTGACTGTCTGCAATTCGCGTGAGCCGTTCGCGCAGATCGGACATGATCGATCCGGACCCGATCATCGCGTGCTGTCTTCCGCCGGTGGCGGCCTCGCTTACCGTTGCGCGAAGCACCTGGTTCTCGCGCACCAGCCGGGCGTGTTCCAGGGCGCGCTGCACGGTGAGGGCCAGCTCATCGCCGCTGAAGGGCTTGGTGATGTAGTCAAACGCGCCCTGCTTCATGGCGCGAACGGCCGTTTCAATCGTGCCGTATGCGGTCATGATGATGACGGGCAGCTGTTCATCCAGCCGTCGAACCGCTTCGAGCAGTTCGACGCCGTTCATCTCCGGCATCTGCAGGTCCGTGATGATCACATCGGGCTGTTTCTCACTGATCTTCGCCAGCGCAGCGCTCCCATCCGCAGCCGTTATGACCGTGTGCTGCTTTCGCGCAAGCGTGGTTGCAACGCTGTCGCGCATCATTTCCTTGTCATCAACGACCAGTATCCGACTCATCGATTGTTCTCCACGGCAATTCGGCGGCTGACCGCTCCTGCGAGCGAGGCGCCATCGGTATCAATTTCAAGCAGGCCGTCGTCATCCGCCACGACTTCATTCGGTCGAGTCGGCGCGGTCGGCCTTGTCGGCAGGCACAACTCCACACGCGCGCCACCTTCAGCGCGATTCGTTACATGAACTTCCCCGCCGTGCGCATCGACGATTCGATGCACGATTGCAAGCCCCAGCCCGGTCCCGGTGGCGCGGGTCGTAAAAAATGGATTGAACATGCGGGCAATGACATCAGCTGGAATTCCGGGGCCGGAATCCTCAACCGCCAGAACGATGCGCATCGGTCGTGAACCGTCGGCAGCGCGGCGACGCTCACGTTGAGCGAAAAGCGTCAATCGACGCGACGCGCCGGGCGCTTCCTGCATGGATTCAATGCCGTTCCGCACGACATTGGCAAGCGCCTGAGCAAGCAGGCCCGCATCGGCTTCAAAGGTCAGGTCATCCGGCCTCGTGTTGCTCACCAACTCGACATCTGCGTGCTGGAGCAATGGCGCGGAAGAGGCAATGACCTCATCCAGCAACGCACGAACTTCGACCGGCTGGGCACGAACGCGAGTATCGCGCGCAAAGCTCAACACATCGGTGACAATCGCATCCAGTCGATCGACGGATCGCTCAATCTTTCGACACACCTGCCCCTGGTCCGGTCGATCAGAGAGATCCTCGCGCAGAACCTGGGCATAAAGCTGAATCGATGCCAGCGGATTGCGAATCTCGTGGGCGATCCCCGCTGCCATTTCGCCCAGCGCAGCCAGCGAGCGGGATCGGCGGAGCTGGGCGTTTGCTTCGCGAAGTTCCGCCTGTAAGCGGGAGACCTGCTGCTGCAGCGCGACATGCGTCTGCTTCAGTTGCAGCGTCACTTCGTTCACGGAGCGCAGCAGTTCACTCAGATCATCAGCGCCGAGCGTTGCGGGATTGATTGCCGTCGCGGTTGTCATCGCTGATTCATCCCTTCCGGTCGGTGTACCGCGGGTTGGCTCCGGCCGCTCGCGTCGATCCCCCGGCATAGGCCGCATGGGCCACGCGCGCTCGACCGCCGCTGGACATCTCCACCCGGGTTTCGTCCATTCGTTCCCGCAGCGACTTCTGATCGCGCTCATCTGCGCGCATGACTTCCGCCAGCTTGCCCTGGAGTCGATCGAGCAACTGCTGCGCCTCGTTGCGCTGCGGCTCTGGTGCGCGGCGCATCGTTTCGATCCAAGGCGTTTCGCCCGTCAGCAGGCCGTTGCTGCCAAGGAGTTCATCGAGAATCTCCTGTCGGCGGCCGATCAGATCCAGCAATGATTCGGTATCGCCCTCTTCGATGAGGGTGCGCTGGCGATTCGTCAGTGTGCCGAGTTCATCCGCGAGCGCATCGTGTCGAACGAGCGTCTCGATGATCTCTTCAGGCGTCGATGTGCGGGACGTGCAGTCGGTCATCCATGACCCTTTCTCTTGGCGCGGTCCTCCTGACCACGCGGTGGAACTCCAGATCAGTCAGTTCATCTCCTGGCTGACCATCGCAATCCCCGGCGGCAGTGAACTCAACCATGCCTCCCACGCTTCCGCACCCAGCACCGAGTCCGGACCGCTGAAAGCGCGATCCGGCATCTGCTGCAACCGCAGCAACGCGCGATTGTGGGCGGTGGCGGCGCGGGCTTCATCACCAATTCGAATGTACGCATTCACGATCTGGATCAAGGCAATCAGCGACGCCGGGTGATCCGCATATCGTCGGGCCGCCTGATCGTACAACTCGATCGACCGATCAAAGTTTTCAAGCTGGTACTCACAATCCCCGCGATAAAGCAGTGAGTTCCGCAAGCGGTCCTGCTCCAGCTGGTCCAGCCGCGCCACACCTCGTTCATCGTAACGCTGCTGAACTACGGCATATCTCGCTTCCGCCTCGGTGAGATGACGATTCCGTTGAACGGTCAGTTCGTCTGTGCGAGATTTCGGCAGATTCGCCTGTCGCATCTGCTGACCAATCCGGTCGGCGAGCAGTCGGTGACTGTCCGCCAGTCGGTACAGCGCTTCACTCAACCGTGAATCGTCCAGGTAGCTGGCGGCGAAGCGGTCCAGCGCTTCGATGGCCTCGACAAATGCGCCCTGACGATGATAAAGCGTTCCCAACGCGAGAAGCGCATCGGCAAACTCGATTGCATCCGGTTCGAGACCGACCGAACCGCTGATGACCAGCAGCAGTTTCTGCTCCGCATCGGCAGGACGATCGAGCGCCACCAATGACGCGGCCAGTGGCACGAAACTGCGCGCCGCCAGTACGCTGCGCGGATTCTCCGCAATGACCTGCTCGTAGTGCTCAACGGCCTTCTCATAATCGGCTGAGGCCTGATAGCACCGCGCCAGTCGAAACTTCGCTTCGAGGCGGATCGGATCGGTTTCGCCTCGACCATCGATGTATTCCTGAAACAGCCCGATCGCCAGATCGTAATAGCCCGCCAGGTCATACGCATCCGCTGCGCTCCAGAGCGACTGCGCCCAGGCGGCATCTTCCGTTGGCAACGGGCGCAGCACCCGTGCGCGACGTTGGAAGTAGTTCGCCGCCTGATGGTAATGCTCACTCGCTTCACGGCGGACCGCGGGGTCCGGTTCATTGCCGAGTCCGGTTGGCGCGCCGGCGAGCAGATTCTCTGCCAATTGTTTGCTCGTCGAAGCCAACCGCAGCAGGACTGACTCCGGCATCTCGGTCCGGAAGAATCCCGGCGCAAGCTTCATGTACGAAAGCGCCAGATCCAACTGACCCGTCGCGAGTGCCGCATCGTGTCGATCGATCAGACTGGTGGCCACCTCTTCGGGCCGGGGCGGGCTGACATGGCGGCCGGACTCAATCGCACGGGCGAGCGCTTCATAGTCCTGCCGGCTGTCTTCATGTCGGCCGAGCACGGCGTGCGCCTCCGCACGACCGAGCAATGCCGACAGAAATGACGATGTGCCTTCAAAGTCGATCGTCGCGCTTCGAAACGCATCGAATGCCAGGTCAAACTCGGCCTTCGCCATCAGGACACGGCCATACACCTCAAACGCATCGCCCCGGATCGGGTCGCTCTGATCGAGGATATCGAAAGCTCGAAGAACCTGCTGTTCAGCCAACTGATACTCTGCCAGTTGGTAGTACCCGCGCGCAAGCAACACGTAGAGCTCACCGAGATTGACTCGTTCGTACTCGAGACGTGGCTCGATCCGACGCATGTCTACCAGCAGTCGATCGACGGACTCCCGGATCAACCCTGCCCGTTGCCGCAGCTCCGCTTCGCGCGCCATCGTCCAGATGACATCGCGCGTGTGCAGCCGCGGGTTGGCTCGGTATTCACCCAGAACGGTCATCATCTGCTCGAACGGAAGATCCGTTTCACTCAGACTCGCCTCAACCAACCGGCGCATCACGCGGTTGCGCGCCAGGCCGGCTTCATCCGATTCCGTTTCGTGTGCGGTGAGAGCATCCAACGAGTCGACGAAAAGCTCCGCCCGATCCAGCCGCCGCAAGTCAATCAGCGTGTTCGCCCAGCGTTCGAGCCGCTTGGCTCCGAAGTCGAACCCAAGCTGGCGCGCTGCCTGGTACCGATCAACGATGGACTGGCGGGTCGAGGAAGTCGCGCCTCCGCGCGCTTCCTGCGCGAGGTACAGCATGTCGGCTACCAACGCATTGAACTTTGCGCGGTGAACGTCCGTCGCTTCGGTCAGATTGGGTTGAATGACTTCCCGCAGGAATGCAGCGGCCTGATCAAACTCATCCGCCGCGAGAAGGGCCTCAACATCCGCAAGTGCCCCGTCAAAATCGTGCCCGGGCTGGCTGCCACGCGCATAGAGCAGCCCTCCGACGATCAGCAGCAGACTCACGATAATCGTCGGAACCTGCCACAGGTTCGACCAGCGGCCATCGCGATTGCGACGAGGCGCACCACCGGGATCGGGCTGAATTGGCTGACCGTCAGTCACAGAGATCCTCTCAGGGCCGGCAGGACACCGGCGGACGACCACCTCGGCGGAACTCCTTCTCCGCCGACTGGCGATATCGACCGGGTTGGGTCGGAATCTCCAGCAATCACTTGTCCGGACTTCGTCAGGTCCACCGTCGCGAGTTCAACTCGGCTCAGACGGTGCGCCGGCATCCTCCCCCGGACGCCGAGACCAGATGACGATCGTCTTCGACATGAGCTCACCCATCCCCTGCCGGGTGTTGTTCACCAGCACGAAGACCCCGAGCGCTGGTATCACCATCGTAACGAACTTCAGAATTTGTCGAATGACGACCGCTGAAGACCTGGGCTTTTCCCCATCGGTGGTGACAACTCGCGCCCCGACGATCCATTTACCGAAGCTGCGGCCCCAGATCATTTCCGATACTGCGCCGTGCAGAACGGTCGTGCCGGCGCAAAGGGCGACCGACTCTGTTTCAACCAGCGTCATCGACCACCAGATCAGGTGCCACATTTCTTCCAGCGGCGTTCCGAGGACCATCGCGGCAACAAAGACGCCCGGCAATGCATCGAGAAAGAGCGCCACCATACGACGGGTCAAATCCAGCGGCACCAATCCCGGGGCGAGCTCCGCTTCCGGCTCGGTCGGCATCGGCCGAAGCACGAAGATGAGCAGAATGACCGTCATGATCAGACCCAGGACAAACGGCATGTAGAGCCGGGTAGTCCCTTCAACTTGCTGCGGCTGGAACTCGACCGAATCACCCACGGTGCCCTGGATCGGGTCGATCAAGCGGAGTGTCGGTCGATCATCGGCCGAGACGTTTCGTTCGATCAGGGCGATGCTCGTCCCGAGCGGCGCTACGCCCCAGAATCGGCCGCGCACTTCAACTTCCGCCACCGGATAAACCTTCTCATCGCGCAAGAGGGCGACCGACATGAGTCGAGAAGCGCCATCGTGCATCAACAGATAAAGCTGATTCTGCACCAGCGCGGTGCCGAGGAAGTCTCTCGACAATGCCAGCGAGTGGCGGACCCACTCACCGCTGGACAGCCGACGAAACACATAGACCGCCCGCTGGCGAGGGTGCGGATCCGTCGCGAGAATGATCGGCTGATCGCGATCATCGGCAGCGAGCGCCAATGGCTCAAGCCCCTTCAATTCCTCCGGACTCTCAACATCCATCCACCCGGTGTGACCCAACTCGAGCAACCGCGGCTCATCAAGTCCATCCTCCGCGGCGATGCTGTTCTCACTGGCCTCGACACCGGCTGCACGCCATGATGCCGGAGCCAGCAATGCCATCAATCCGCGCGAAGTCCCCACGACTCCCACCAGGCGACCCGCTCCCGGAAGGGCATCGGCAAGTTCAAGACGACGGGGCGGATCGTTGAAGAAGAGTCCCGTCGCCGGGTTGGCAACTGCTCGAACGGTGTACACCGGACGAATGCGCGCTTCACCCGCGCGAATCGCGGTCGGCTCGTACACCAGCCAGAGACGATTCCCGGCGGCTGCAAAGTGCGCTGGCGCATCGGGCAGTGAGATCGCCGTTCGCGCACCGGGCCCCTTCATCAAGGTTGCGTGGTGCAGCAATTCATACCCGGTCGCGCTCGGAAAGAGCATCCAGAGGTGCTCGTCGGTCCCCGCTGCCGGAACACGCTCATGCGGCGGCGTGCGCGCATCGGATGCCGACTGGCTCTGGCTCTCTTCCTGAGCAGACACGCCCCATGAAACCGCAATCATCAGCACCATGAACAGCCGAAAACACATGGCCGGATGATAGCCGGTGCAGTTACTCACCCCTGAACGGTTCGATACGAGCAGGCCGCAGGCGTCCGTTCAGCGCATCGAACGAAAAGATCAGTCGTTTCCGGGCTTCGTCCACCTCGCCGCGAACCCGATCCAAAGCAAGGACTGCCGTTCCCGATTGATTGATGAGTGAAACTTCGACTCGACCGGGAACGACGGGAAACGCACCGTCGGGAAGACCATCCACCGGCACGCGAACCAGACGGCTCAAGTGACTCATCACGTGCGTCGCGCCCGCGGCATCGATCGCTTCGATCCTCTGCGGTTCAAGCGTACTCGGCGCAAACGATACGTTCAGCGGACCCGATCTACCGTTGACGCGGATCAGCCACAGACCCGCCTCGGCGTCCCAGGCGACTTCACCAGCCGCGGACTCCATCGTGACCAGCGGAGTCAGACCGGCGAGATCAAGGATGAGCAGCGGATGCAACATGTGCGCCAGATCGGTTCCACGATTCAGGTCCGCCTCACGGCCGCGAAACGCAACGGACTGATCGCGCGATCGGTTGTCGAACAACCAGTATTCACCTGAGCCGGAACCTGCCCAAAGAAAGATTTCGCCCAGCTTCTTCACGACCAGCGCGGTCTCGCTCGGCGCGACATACGACAGCTCGATATCACCCTGTTCCCAGTGGTTTCCCGATTCATCGGTCCAGCGGAGTTCGATCACACCCAACGACGAAAGTTCCGCGAGCCCACCGATTCGCCGTTCTTCCGATCGGGAAAGCTCCGCAACGGTCGGCGCCGGTCCGGGCATCGCTTGTGGCTTCGGACCTGTCTTTTGTCCGTTGTTACATCCGGCCAGGACGAGCGGCAGCGCCATCAGACCCAGCAGCCAGTTGGAGCGAGCGCGAGACATCACTCGATTTCTCCACTCAGAATCTCGCCGAGTTGATCGGTGATCGACCGAATATCGTCCTCACTCAGGTGCGGATTCGTGACACTGATGAGCGGATGTTCCGGCGGCGGGAGCGATCCCTTCGCGCGGAAGAGCCACTGTTCACGCTCGCCTTCTCCTTCGCGTCCGTGGTAACGGATGAGCTTCTTCCGCATGAGGATCAATGCCAGAACGAAGCGAAAGGCAACCCGTTGCGGCCTCTCATCATCCGCCAGACGTTCAAACAGATTCAGTAGGAGTTCATCATCGATGAACACTTTCGGCTTGGAATCGGCGGCGGGCACAGTCATCTGCCAGAAACTGAACAATCGCTCCGGCCTGGCACCGTTCTGCCACGCCTCGAGTGAATAGTCGATGCGATCGAACCCCTCACCCTCGACCTGCTCGCACAGACAGGCGATGCAGACATGCCCGGGCTCGAGGGGATGACCGGTCGCCGCGCATCGGCCGGTGGGACGACCAATCGTGTAGCTGGACGAGAGACGACTCATGGGAACATCGTAGCATCCGTCGTGCCGAAGCGCGACAGCTTCGCCGCACCGGTTATACTTCGAACGCAGGGTCTTGACCTCCTCACGCCTCCTTCTCGATGTTTGACAGTCTGCAACAGATCGTACGGCGACTCGGCAGCTACCCTTGGTTTGAGGTAGCGCTGGAGCTGTTTGTTATCTGGTTGTGTGTGTATCTGGCGCTGCGATTTCTCCGCGGAACGCGCGGCGCGGGAGTGATTCGCGGGTTCGCGCTCCTGCTGGTCATTCTGACCATCCTGATTCGCGTGCTCGGTGAAGCAACGAACGCATTCGGTCGTCTGAACTTCATTTACGGTCGCTTCCTCGGCCTGCTGGCCATCCTGCTGATCGTCGTCTTCCAACCCGAACTTCGCCGGGCGATGGTGCGGCTTGGCTCGACGCGCCTCTTTCGACCATCCGCGCGAACTGTGCTGCCTGTGGTCGATTCCGTTGCGGAGGCAGTTGAGTTTCTTTCCAAGAACAAGTTTGGCGCCCTGATCGCCATTGAGCGGGATGAGTCGCTGGCCGCCCTCGCCGGAGGCGGTGTCCGGCTGCATGCGGAAGTCAGCGCACGCCTTCTGCAATCCATCTTCTGGCCGAACAATCCGCTGCACGATCTTGGTGTGGTGATTTCCGGTGACCGCATACTCGCGTCCAGCGTGCAGTTTCCGCTCGCAGAGGAAGGCGCCGGCGCTGCCGACCTTGGATCGCGTCACCGCGCGGGGCTGGGATTATCGATCGAGACCGACGCCATCGTCGTCATCGTCAGCGAAGAGACCGGTCAGATTACCATCGCGGAGTTTGGCCGCTTCGAGCGGAACATCGCTCGCGATCAGTTTCGCGCACGGCTGCTCGAACGGTTGCGTTCACCAGTGCGGCGCGATGAAGAAGCCGATGAAAACCACCCGGACGATGCAGGTGCCGACGGTGCGCCGACGACGGCGTCGGATGATTCCGACTCTTCACGTGAACCCCGCCCGACCTCCGGCCACGCCACGGTGTCGCACGAATGATGCAACAGAGGATACATGGCATGGAATGGCGCGAACACTTCTGGACGATTGTGCTCAGCGTCGTGTTCACCCTGCTGCTCTGGTTGTGGGCGGAGAGCGAAAACCGCGAGACGCGAACCTTCTCCACGCGCATCACCGCGATGGCCGTCGGAACCGACATGCAGAATCTTCGCATTCGCTTCATCAGCCCGAGCGACTCCGCCAGTGCCGTGGCCGGAGTTGAAGTCGCGCTCACGATGCAGGGCTCGCGCATTGCCCTTCAGCGTGCGGAGACCAGGTTGCGCGAGTTGATGATTCCATTGGCCGGGATGATGGATGACACCGAGCCGATCATCGACCTCGCGGGTCACCTGGCACAATTGCCTGTGTTCGACGAACTGGGCATTGCCTTTGTTTCCGTTGAACCCCCCACTCTGACCGCTCGAGTTGATCAGTACGCAACCCGGATGATCGACATCGAACCTTCATTTCCCGGCATTCGGGTGGAAGAGTTCACAGTAGATCCGCCCCAGGCGTCAATCACGATGACCCGTACGAACTGGGATCTGCTCACTTCGTTGTACGGTGATGATCTGCTCAACATCAACGTTTCCGGTGAAGCACTTCGATCGCTGGTACCCGGCGAATCGAGGCGAATCACGGGCGATGTCGAACTTCGACGCGAAATCCGCGACGTCGCCACGCTTGAGTCGCCGACATCCACCATTGTTATTGATGTCAAGCCGGAACTGCTGATCGATGAAGTCGAGCTGTCTGTTTTCGTCAAGATTCAGATGTTGCCGCGTGAGCAGGCGCTGTATGACGTCCTGATCCCGGAAGCCGCTCAACGTATCAATCGCGTACGGTTTACGGGGGATGCAGAGATGATCCGCCAACTGCGTGAAAGACAGTTGCGCGTCTCAGCGGTGATTGACCTCAGTCCCGATGAACTGGAACGCGGCATCACCCAGAAAGAAGTTTCGATGCAGGATGTTCCGCAGGGCGTCACGGTGTCGTTCCCCGATCTCCAGCCGGGCGCGCGACCCATCGTTCCGCTGCAGATTATCTCGCGCGACCAGGAAACGTCGCCGAACGAGTAAGCACTGCCGATCGATCAGGAGAACCTTGCTGCATGCCACGACTTCTTCCCACGGCGAAGCAGGACCACCTGCCCGTGCAGCAAGTCGCGTGAGGTAAGGATCGCATCTGCATCGGCGCGTTCGCCATTGACGCTGATTGCACCGTTGCCGAGGAATTCCCGCGCTTCGCGTTTTGACTTGACGAGCGTCGTCTCGGGCAGCAGGTCAACGAGCGAACATCCATCGCCCTCCAGTTGCGCCCGCGCATGCGTTGAGTGCGGTACATCGGCAAAGACTTCGCGAATCATCTCTTCATCCAGGCCCCGCACTTCGCCGCTGAAGAGCGCTTCAGTCGCGGCTTCAACCCGAGACAGTACATCGCCTCCATGCACCCAGCGCGTCAATTCGCGCGCCAGCGTCGCCTGCGCAAGTCTGCGGTGTGGCTCGCGCTCGTGATTCGCAACGACCTCCACAATGGCTGCTTCATCGAGCAGCGTGTACTTCTTCAACCAGATCGCTGCATCCGCATCGGGCAGATTCATGAAGTACTGGTAGAACGCATATGGACTCGTTCGGTTCTCCGTATCGCAGGAGAGCCAGACCGCGCCTTCAGCACTCTTCCCCATTTTCTTCCCGTCTGATCGCATCACGAGAGGCGCCGTGATACCGAAGACTCTGCCCTCCTCAACGCCGAACTCGCGCCGGATCAGGTCCATCCCCGCGACGATGTTGCCGTACTGATCCGACCCGGACATCTGCACGGTGCAGTTCATCGTGCGTCGAAGATGAAGAAAGTCATACGCCTGAAGCAGCATGTAGCTGAATTCGGTGTAGCTGATTCCGTGTTCGCGTTCTTCAAGGCGCTTTCGCACCGAATCACGCTGCAACATCTCGTTGATTGAGAAGTGTTTGCCCACATCACGCAGCATCTGGATGAAGCCGATCTTCTCCAGCCAGTCAAGGTTGTTCACGACAACCGCCGCGTTGGGATTCTTCGGATCGAAATCCAGAAACCTCTCGAGAATCCGGCGCTGACTGGCGACGTTGGCCTCAACGCGCTCGCGCGTCATCAGCGTTCGTTCCTCATCTCGTCCCGAAGGGTCCCCGATCAAACCCGTTCCGCCGCCCATCAGGACGATCGGTTTGTGCCCGGCACGCTGCCAGTGTACGAGCATCTTCACCGGGATGAAGTTGCCAATCGTCAGACTGTCGCTCGTCGGGTCGAACCCGCAGTACGCAACACGGCCCGGCTGGGTCAGGTGCGCTTCAACTCCTGCGCCGGCCGTCTGGTGCAGCAATGTTCGCCAGTGAAGTTCTTCCAGGAATCCCATCGATCGCTCCATCTGCGCACTCCGCCACTACCGATGCGGGGTCGATCGTAGGCCGGTTCATCCACCGGTCGCATGCGGTGCAAAGAGGAATGCATCCGCGGAGTACGCGCCTGCACCAAGCAACAGAAAGAAGAGGCAGATCGCCGTCAGGTTCAGGGGGTACTCGTTGCCGGGTGGGTCATTGGTCACAAGGTATCCCCCGCCCTTGTGACCGAAGAATGCAGCCACGCACATCGTTCCGATCAGGATCGCGCTCACCGGCCGCGTGAACAGCCCGATGGTCAACAGCGCGCCGCCGATGAGTTCGCTCAGCATCGCCATTCGCGCCTGGAACGCGGGTGCGGGAAAACCGAGCGAGCGCAGCCACCCTTCAAATCCCTGCATGTTGCCCGGCCCCACGACGCCGAGCTTCCCCAGCCCGTGCATGATGAAACAAGGACCGATGAACACCCGCAGGATCAACAGACCCACGCTCACGATCGAATCGTCATACGGCCGGTAGAGCAGGTCACTGATGGCAAGCATCAGGCCGTTCATCGGCATCGCGCTCAGTTCGCTCACCGGTCCGACTCCATCTCTTCTGCCGATGTTGCTTTCGGCGCCATGACTTCCATCGATTCCCAGTCCAGCCAGCACGTTGCGATGATCTCGCGCTCGCTGGCGTACATTTCGTTCAGCCAGAGTCCGCTGATGATGGCGAATCGCCGCTCGCCTTCGTACTCCACCTCGAAGAGCAGCCAGAGACTCCGTTCATCGCGCGGCAGCTTCGCGCCGAGATAGTCTCCACGAATCGAAACCTCTCCCAGACGGTTCAACATCGCGGAACCATCCGGCGCACGATCCGCCTGCACGCCATGCTGTCGTCGCCCCCCATACTCCGCCGGCAGCGATCGCCACCACCGTGCCGTCGCGCGGGCGAGCGGCCTGCCCCCCAGATCAACATGCACCTGCAATCGCGCGGGCAGCCACTGCCACATGTGGCCATACGGCTGATCCGGCTCTTCCGCAACGCCGACGCGCGCGATTCCGCTCTTGAAATTCGCGATGTGCGCCGCCAGCGCAGAAATCCGCGGCGTCTGGTACGGGCTGTTCATCAGCGAGTCCCGGTACACCATCGGCAACTCCACATCGCGCGATGCCCGACCCGGAAGCGCTTCCTTCGCCACCCGGTACAGGTAGAAATCCTGCACTCCGCGAAAGTGCAGCATCTCATGCCACAGCGCCTGCTCGCCCCAGGAACTCCACAATCCGAAGTTGTTCGCTTCGTGCCAGAAATTGTGGCCGATCGAGTACGCCGGCAACCAGAAACAGCACAACGGGCCGCGCTCATTACACGCGATCACCAGGTCGAACTGCGGATGCTCATCGAACAGTTCCGGCCGGGGATCGGACTCCTGATCGTACAGCTCGACGTGATCAATGCGAAACCGATCCCTGATCACCTGCCGCTTCAGCACCCCGCCGGTCGTCGTCGCCGAGACATCATCAAACAACGTGTGCAGATCATCAAACGACTTCCGCATCCGCCGCGTGAACGAGCCGAAACGCTCGTTGCCTGCTGCAAAGGTTGCCCGATCGACGAGCAGCGCCACACGCATCGTCGCTTCGCTGATCAGCGTCGCCTCATCCGTCACCTTTCCTTCCACACCATCCGGCCCGACCGGCTTCGCGGTGAACACCGCATCAAACGGAATCGAATCCGCGGGCAGCACCCATTCGATGCGCCCCATCTCGCCGGGCGTGATCATCTCGCTCTGCGCCCGGAACCCCGCCCCCTCGACCAGCGCGTTCGCCGGCGCATCGGTCAGGTTCCGCAGATGCACGATCAACTTCGCCTCGCGCGATTCCGGCCCACCCGGCACATCGCCGATCTCCTCGACGTGTTTCTTCGGCGTCAGCTCCAGGTACTCGATGATCATTCCCGAAAAGCGCACATTGCGCGGGTTCTCCGCATCGTTCAGCGAAACGTCATCAGCCCCCGCCGCGCGCGCCGCCATCGCAATGCACAGCGCGATCAGAACCATGCCGATATGCCGCATCTTCCATCCTTGCATGCCCGCATCATACCCGCAGCAATCCCGCGGGAAGAAACCCACCATCCGCTCCCCTATTCTTCCCCATCGACGCATCGATCCGGCGGTGCACGCTGCGGACGATTCTCATCATCACTCATCACATCGTCAGGAGTCACCCCATGAC
>CBFGRU010000053.1:0-14736 GCA_965651255.1 uncultured Phycisphaerales bacterium | reverse complement strand
CTGGATCCAAGAACGCCGGGACTTGCCAATCTGTTTGATCGAACGGGCTTGACGGTTCCGAAGTCGAAGCTTTCGATCTGGGATCTGCTTGCCATCCTCGCAGCGTCGCTATTCCTGGTCGATGTTGCGGCGCGGCGGCTGTCAATCGGGTTGGAGGATGTTCGCAGGACTCTGGCAAAGGCGATGGGGCAACGCTCCGAGTCCGGAGCCGAAACCGTTGCTGCCTGGAAGAAGGCACGCGCATCTGTAAAGCATCGCCGTGACGATGACGCTCCGGCGGAAGTCGATGCATCGGTCAAGTTTGAAGCCGATGATGCAATGAAGGGGAAGGCCTTCAATGTCGGCGGTGAGGCATTGGACACGCCGCGCGAGGCAAAGAGCGGCGGGCCACGTCGGCGCGACGAAGCTCAGAAGACTGATGCCGATGAAGGTGACTACACATCGAGGTTGCTCGCAGCCAAGCGGCGCGCTGCACAGAAGCGTGACGGTGGCGACGAAGGCGGCAAGGGAGATGGCGCATGAGCATTGCGTCGCCCGATGCCGCTGCTGCCAAACTTCCACCTCTTGATGAGGGGTTGGATGATATCGAATCGGTCAAGCGCAATTGCCAGGCGTTTCGCGAGGTGTTTGCAGCGCTGAGGAAGGAGATCGGCAAGGTCATCGTCGGTCAGCAGGAAGTGGTAGATACGGTGCTGGTCGCCTTGTTCGCAGACGGTCACGTTCTCCTCGAAGGGGTTCCCGGCCTTGGAAAGACATTGCTGATCCGAACGCTGTCAGAGACCTTGTCGCTGCCGTTCAAACGCATTCAGTTCACGCCGGATGTCATGCCCGCGGATATCACCGGGACCAGTATCGTCATCGAGGATGAATCAACTGGTCATCGTTCCTTTGAGTTTCGGCCTGGTCCGATTTTTTCGCAGCTCGTCCTCGCGGATGAGATCAACCGCGCGACGCCCAAGAGTCAGGCCGCCCTGCTTGAAGCGATGCAGGAACGCAGCGTCACGGTGGCTGGGCGGACACATCAACTCGAGCGGCCGTTCTTCGTCATGGCGACGCAGAATCCGATCGAACAGGAAGGAACCTACGCGCTGCCCGAAGCGCAACTCGATCGGTTTCTGTTCAAGATCACCGTGCCGTACACAACCCAGAGGGAGATGCAGGAGATCCTGACGCGCACGACGTCCAGCAAGTCAGCCAAGGTGAGTGCGATTCTCAGCGGCCCGCAGATTCTGCAGGCCCAACGGCTGGCGCGGCGCGTGTTAGCTGCGCCGCATGTTCAGGATTACGCAATTCGACTCGTTCTGGCGACACATCCCGGCGGACGATACTCTTCGCAAGGAATCGCGCGACTGATTTCGGTCGGAGTAAGCCCGCGCGGCGCCCAGTCACTGATCGCCGGTGCCAAAGTGCTGGCCATTATTGACGGTCGATATGCCATTGCGTTCAAAGACATCGAGCGCGTCGCGTATCCGGCCCTGCGCCATCGACTCATGCGCAGCTTCGAGGCGGAGGCAGAGGGCGTTTCCCCGGATGATGTCATCGACCGACTCATTCAACATGTTCCGCACGAAGCGGAAGACGACGATCCGAGCGCAACGGGGCGACGAGTTGGAGATGAATCATGATGAAACCACCGAATGCAGCGCAAATCGCCGCTCGGTTTGGGCGCGTGGGATTCGCTGGCGACTTCAGGTTTGCTGAACAATGAACACCTACCCCACGGCACGCACGAGTCGACCGAGACGCATCGATGACCTGATCGACAGCCGCCTCATGGCCAAGCTGGATCAGCTTGATGTCGTCAGTCGCAAGATTTTCGCCGGCAAGCTCCAGGGTGAGCGGCGCAGCAAGAAGCGCGGCATCAGCGTTGAGTTTGCCGACTACCGCCATTACACGCATGGCGATGATCTTCGGTTTGTTGACTGGAACATCTACGCGCGCTTGGACAAGCTCTTTCTGAAGATGTTCCTCGAAGAGGAGGATCTCTCGCTCATTCTGGCGATCGATGCATCGCTGTCGATGGACTGGGGAGATCCGAACAAGTTTGTTTTCTGCCAACGGCTCGCGATGGCTCTGGCGTACATCGGCATTGTCAATCACAATCGCGTGACAATGTGCTCGTTTGCGGATGGACGCCTCAACCGTCTGCCCAACCTGCGCGGTCGTCGGCGAGTCAAGGAGATCGGGACCTGGTTGCTCGATCAGGAGGCGAACGGCCGAAGCGGTTTCGATGATGCGATGCGTACGCTCGCACTCGCTCGACAGGGCAAAGGGGTGATGGTGATTCTTTCTGACTTCATGTTCAAGGAGGGCTATGAGAAAGGGCTTCGGTATCTCTCTGGCGGGGGGTATGACACGTTTGTGCTGCAAGTGCTCAGCCCGGCGGAGATTGATCCAGGAAAGCACGGACTCGCGGGCGATCTGCGTCTGGTTGACATCGAGGATGAGGACCACGCCGAAGTGACGATGAGCGCTGCGCTCCTGAAGAAGTACAAAGAGAATCTCGATGTCTACTGCGGCCAGTTGCGGGAGTTCTGCGTACGCCGCGGCATCATGCACCTGACGATTGACTCCGGAATGGATCTCGATGCGCTTCTGCTGGACTACCTGCGAAAGCGGGGGCTGCTGAAGTGAGTTGGCTGAACTGGCTCGACCCGACTTCGGGGGCGATCCTGGCGGCGGCCGTGATTCCGCCGCTGATTCTGCTGTATTTTCTCAAACTGCGCCGAAGAACGCAGCCAATTGCGTGCACGCTGTTGTGGAAGAAGAGTGTTGAGGATCTGCGTGCGAACGCTCCCTTCCAACGCCTACGCAAGAGTCTGTTGTTGCTGCTTCAGCTGATCGCATTGATCATGCTTGCCCTTGCCCTCATGCAGCCGCAACTGAAGGCCGGCGGGAAGCGCGGCGGGCGAGTGGTCATCATGATCGATAACTCCGCCTCGATGAATGCGACCGATACGGATGACGGGCGAACACGACTGACAGTCGCAAAGGACGAAGCAAAGAAGCTGGTGGAGCTCCTCGACTCCGGCGGACTCTTTGGTGGCGGATCCGACGAAGTGATGATCATTGCGTTCAATGAGAGCGCCAATGTCCTGTCCAACTTCACATCAGTACGCAGTCAGTTGCTGAGCGCCATCGATTCAATTCAGCCGACTGATCGTCGAAGTTCCATTGATGAAGCGCTCAAGCTGGCGCGCGCCCACACAACGATTACGAACCCGGATGATCCCAACGTCGAGATCATTACCGGCCAGGCCGCCTTCGAGATGTTCACCGACGGCCAGATTCCGGACTTTGCTTCCCAGGCAAATCGCGGTGAGCTGCTCACCTATCACGCGGTCGGGACCGATGAGCCGGATAACGTTGCGTTCTCGAGTGTCGCGGTCGAGCGACCGTTTGACCGGCCGGGTGATGTCCAGGTGTTCGCGGGGCTCCTGAATTTCAATCGTTACGAGGTAACCTGCACTGTACAGATGTCCGTTGATGGCAATGTGCTTGATGGAAACTGGATTCGCGATGTTGAGATTGCTCCGGCGACCGATGATCCGGCGACGGGACAGTTGGTGCCCGGTCGAAGCAATGTCGTTTTCGGCCCATTCGCCCAGGTAAGAGACGCGGTCATTGAAGTCGCCAATCTGCGCGAGGATGCGCTCTCGACCGACAATCGAGCTGTGCTCGTGACGCCGCCAACGAAAAACTATCGGGTTGCGGTTGTTGGCGCGAGAAGCTTCTTGTTGGAAGTCGCGCTTGATGGCATGCGACTGCGTGATGTCCAACAGCTCACGGCAGCGCAGTTTCTTGCGCGAGCACAGGAGGGGCCACTCGAAGAATTTGATGTCATCATTCTTGAAAATGTCGAGCCGGACGTATTGCCTCCCGGCCGTTACCTTGCTTTTGCTTCACCGCTGCCGCTCGATGGTTTTGAACTGATCAGTGAAGGCGACGGCATGTTCATCCCTGCGACGGACCAGGATCATCCGGTGATGCGGTACGTATCGCTGGACAACCTCGTTGTCGGCAATTTTCGCCGGTTGGGTGAATCAGATCGCCTGCGCATTCTGGCTGATGGGAGCGTCGGACGCGAGATCGTTCCCGCGATCGTGGAGTTTGAACAGCCGGGCTTGAATGTCGTGTGGCTGGCATTCAATCACTTTGATTCAAACTGGTTCACGAACCAGAGTTTTGTCATATTTCTGTACAACGCGATCGACTACCTCGGCACGGTCGGTGAGGCGTTTGCTCAGCAGGATCTGGCGCCCGGCCAGCCGATCACGACTCGCCTGCCTGCGGCCGCCAGCGCGCTGTCGATGCGTCTGCCGAATGAGACGATCGAGACGATCGTCGGCGCTGATCCGACATCAATGGCTTTCAGTAGAACGCATCTCGCTGGTCTGTATACGTTGACGTGGAGCGAGGGGCAGGAGCAGTTCACACGTCAGTTTGCCATCAATCAGTTCAGTGAACGGGAATCAGATATTCGCCGCTCTGATTTGAAATGGGGCGGCGAGGTGATCGCCGCGACCGCCGAGTCTGCCGGCGTGCAGACACCGCTCTGGCCATGGGCGATCGGGTTCTGCCTGGCCGTCTTGATGCTGGAGTGGTGGGTCTACCACCGGAAAACGTTCATCTGACGGCTGAGCACCAAGTTCATTCACCGGCGGGCGGGTTCATCGACCAATGCTTCACCGGATTGAATCTTCAGCAACAGAGCGTCATCGATGCCGAGGTACTCGCGCATGTACTGATCGTACGTTGCCTGATCCTGATCACGTGAGAAATCAAGACGCAGTTCGTTGATGACCTTTGTTCCCTGACCGATCCAGTCCTGCCAGGTCTGGGCGGAAATGTTCTCGTAGATCCATTGTCCGAGATTGCCGCGCATCGGCGGCGCAGGAAGTTGTCGGCCGGCACGCCCCGTGCGCTGACACGTGAAGGTACCGCCTTCCCCGGCGCTGCTGGTGTTTGCGGTGGTGTCCAGTTTCGGTGGTTCGATGCCGATTGATTTCAGCAGGGCACCCATCGCTTCGCGTGGCATGCGATCACCCTTCCGGGCTGCCACCTCAAAGCCGCGAAGCAGGATGTTTTGTGCCCGTTCCTTCTGGCCGGACTCGATCAGCGCCTGTCCGCACAACTGGAATGCCTTGCTCATTTCGGCATTCAGTTCGATACATCGCTCGAAACTCTGGGCGGCATCGGCAGCACGTGCGGCCTGCAGGTACGCATTTCCCAGCGAGAAGTGCGCCATGTCGTTCTCCGGATCAGCCGCAGCCATGTGCTCGAAACGGGCAATACGTTCGTTGAGATCGGTCATCGTTCTCCTGCCTCACGGGTTCGACTCGGCAATAATGGGCGGTTCCCGTCGAATCATACACGTGCCGGCGTGCATGATCCGAGTGCCCCCGGCTGCGACCAGACACCCATGGCAGATCTCTCCGTTCAACTCGCGGGACTCTCACTCAGAAACCCACTCATTGCAGCGAGTGGAACGTGCGGGTACGTTGATGATCTCAGCGAAGTGATGAAGCCCGGCTGGTTGGGAGCGATGGTCACCAAGTCCATCACGGTTGAGCCACGTCTCGGGAATCGAACATGGCGAATTCTCGACGCACCCGCAGGCATGCTGAACGCGATTGGTCTTGCCAACGTCGGGCTTGATGCCTTCATCCGGGACAAGCTTCCCGCCGCATCCGTGATTGACACTGTCATCATCGGCTCGATTGCGGGCGGGTCCATTTCCGATTATGTGCGCGTTGCAGAATCCTTCGAAGCCGCAACAAGTCTTCCGGCGATGGAACTGAACGTTTCGTGCCCCAACACGGGCGATGGTCTGGTCTTCGGTGAAGACCCGAACCTGTTGCGAAATCTTGTTCGCGAAGTACGAGGAGTGGCGCGAACGAAGAAAATCCTGGTCAAACTGTCGCCGAATGTTCCGAACATTCCGATGCTGGCAGAGGCCGCGATTGAAGGCGGCGCCGATGCCCTCACGATGATCAACACGGTGAATGCGATGGCGATCGACATCGAATCGCGCAAGCCCCGCCTGAGCAATCGCACCGGCGGGCTGAGCGGACCTGCCATTCACCCGATCGCCGTCCGGATGATTGACCTGGTCTACCGAACCGTTGCGCGTGATGCGAAGATCCCCATCATCGGGCTGGGGGGCGTGATGAACTGGCGCGATGCGGCGGAGTTTATCCTGGCGGGTGCAACCGCAGTCGGGCTCGGGACAGCGCTCTTCGTCGACCCGACCGCGCCGCGTCGAATCGCGCGTGGGCTATCCAAGTGGATTGATCGACAGGGATGTCAATCGGTGACAGAACTCATCGGTCAGGTGAAGAACGCGTGACCTCGGAAGAACGCCAGCGCTTCGATCGTCTTCTTGATGAAGTTGTGGCAGCATTGCCGCCGGCCCTTCACGATCTATTCGATGAGAAACCGCTGATCATCGATGATGCACCTGATGAACATCTGCGACGTGAGATGGGGATTGACGATGAGACGGAATTGCTCGGGCTGCACACCGGAACCCCGCTCACCGAGCGTTCCGTGGAGGGTGAGCCGGGGCTGGAGATGATTCACCTCTTTCGTGAAGGGATCGTGGAACATGCTGGCGGCTGGGACCGGTGGGTCGATGATGAAGGCAATGAGTGGGGCGGTGAAGCGGCGATCCGAGATGAGATTCGCATAACGCTGCTCCACGAAATCGGGCACCACTTCGGAATGGATGAGGATGACCTCGCGCAACTGGGGTATGAGTAGGGTGACTAATCTCCCGCAATGTTTCATCAAGTACAGCGCATCCGCCGGGTGACGGATGCGCTGGTCAGATTCGTTTCGGATGGGGCGCGGTGCCGCTTACTTGATGAACAACATTTCCGCATACGTTGGAAGTGGCCAGAGGTCGGAGGGAATGTGCTGTTCCAGCCGATCTGATACTTCGCGAGCGGTGACCATGGCCGGCATCAGATGATCGCGAATGTGGAATGCGTGCTGTTCACCACCCTTGTGGCGCTTGCCAAGTGATGCTTCCACCGCTTCGATGGCTTTCTGCAGTGCGTCAATGTCGCTGGACAGAGTGTCAAAGAGCTGCTCACTGGCCTTGTTCGTTCGGCCAAGTGTCTGCACGGTGGCGACCGCATCGCCGACTTCCGTCATGGCGCGAAGTGCGGCCGGCATGACCTCGGTCTTCAGCATTGCAAGCAGCGTTCGGGCTTCAATCTCGACGGTCCGTGTATACCGTTCGAAGAAGACTTCGATCCTTGCGTGCAGTTCGCGTTGATTCAGCACGCCGTACTTTGCAAAAAGCTTCGTCGCTCGTTCACAGTCAAGGGCAGGAATCGCATCTGCCGTGGTCCGCAGGTGCGGCAAGCCGCGCTTCTCTGCCTCCTTGTGCCAGGATGCAGAGTAATTGTCACCGTCGAAGCAGACACGCTTGTGCTTCTTGACCGTTTCTTTCAACAACGCCTGCACGACCGTCTTCAGTTTGGCGGGCGTCGGGTTCTTGCCAAGTTTCTTCTCAAGCTCAGTCGCCATGTGATCGAGCGACTCGGCGACGATCGTGTTGAGCACGGTGTTCGGCCAGGCGACGCTGGCGCTTGCGCCAACGGCACGAAACTCGAACTTGTTACCGGTGAAGGCAAAGGGTGAAGTGCGATTGCGATCGCCCGAATGCCTCGGAATCTGCGGCAGGGTTCTGGCGCCAAGGTCCATCGTGCCACCGCGCTTGGTGTTGCGCGGGTTGCCCTTCTCGACCTGGGCGAGAATGTCCGAGAGCATGTCACCCAGGAAGATCGAGAGAATTGCGGGCGGCGCTTCGTTCGCCCCTAAACGGTGATCGTTGCCCGCCGAGGCGATCGATGCCCGCAGCAGGTCAGAGTGCAAATCAACCGCGCGGATGACCGCCGTCAGGAACACGAGAAACTGCATGTTGGTGTGCGTTTCATCGCGCGGATCGAGAAGGTTGACGCCAGTGTCCGTCGCCATCGACCAGTTATTGTGTTTGCCCGAGCCGTTCACGCCGGCAAACGGCTTCTCATGCAGCAGACAGACCAGGTCAAACTCCGCCGCGACGGAGCGCAGCACGTGCATCGTCAGCATCTGGTGGTCGGTTGCCACATTCGATGCTTCAAAGAGCGGTGCAATCTCAAACTGACCCGGCGCCACTTCGTTGTGCCGCGTTCGTACGGGAATACCCAGCCGATACAGGCGCCTTTCCGCTTCCTGCATGAACCGCAGCACCCGGTCGGGAATGGTGCCGAAGTAATGATCTTCCAGTTGATGCCCCTTCGGTGGCATCGCGCCGATGAGCGTGCGTTCGCAGGTCCGCAGATCGGCGCGGGCATTGAAGAACGCCTTGTCAACCAGAAAGTACTCCTGCTCGCATCCGATCGTGGTGATGACGCGCGACACTCCGGCATCGGTGCCGAAGATGCGCAGAATGCGCATCGCCTGTTCATTGATCGCTTCGACCGATCGGAGCAGCGGTGTCTTCTTATCAAGTGCTTCGCCTGTCCACGACGCAAAAGCGGTGGGGATGCACAGCGTCGCTTCACCGCCGGTCTTCAGAAGAAAGGCCGGGCTGGTCGGGTCCCACGCGGTATATCCACGGGCTTCATACGTATCGCGAAGGCCGCCCGATGGAAAGCTGCTCGCATCCGGCTCGCCCTGAATGAGCTGATCGCCGGAAAACTCAGCGATCGCGCCGCCGCGTCCATCGGGCTTCAGGAAGGCATCGTGTTTCTCCGCCGTGGACCCGGTCAGAGGCAGGAACCAGTGCGTGTAATGGGTGGCGCCGTGGTCAAGCGCCCAGTCCTTCATCGCGTTGGCGACCGTCTCCGCGATCTCCGAATCAAGCGGCACCCCGAACTGAATCGTGCGCTGCAATGCGTCGTACGCAGACTGCGGCAGACGCGAACGCATGATGCTGCCGGAGAAGATGTCGCAGCCAAAGGTCTCCGTCGGAGTCATTCGCGGACGCTCCTGGTGGTGGCCATTCCGATGGGTGTGAACGTCGAGCGCCGTGGTGCCGTTAGCCCTGAGGTGGCTCATAAAGTGAACTCGTCTTGAACGTCAGGTTCATCTCGTGTTGCGGGGGTATGGGAAAGCGAGATACTAGGTCGATCGAAACAGATCGCTGAAGTATTTCACTTTGAAATCGATGCGATTCCAACAGTTGACAGGTTGTCCACGAAACCAGTCACTCGGGTTCAGCGGGGGTCATACGCTGAATCATCATCGGAGAGGAATCCGTTGCGGGGATGGTCCATGATCTCCCGCAAGAGTTGCGGAGTTGCCAACTGGCCCTGAAACGCCGTTGCGACCGTCCCGACGTGATGATCCAGGTAGGCCACGTTCGTTCTCCCGGCGTGGCGAAACGCTTGACCACCGCCGTAGATCGTCGTCAGGTTTTGCTCGATGGAGTTCATCGGCGCCCGCATGAACTTGTTCGTCCCGCCCTTCCAGCCGCCATCGCCGAAGACGGCCGTGGTCTCTGTTCTCCTCCATAGCGAGGGGGGGAGACCCGGTCGAACGGATGCCCAGCCGAGTTGGGGGAACCTTGCCTCGCCCGCAATGTACGTCGTGTTGTAGTTGTACCCGGTGTGCGGGTCGTTGAAATTGGTCTGCTCAACGCATTCCGGGCACTGCTGCACACGACCGGGATCAGTGATCCCCGCCCACAAAGGCCCCGGCACCGGCGGGCTGCCATCGTGCTGATGTCGCCAGTCCCAGGCAATGGTCGTCAGTGTCTGTCCATTGCTCTCATATCGCACGCCGACCGGGTAGCGGCCCCCGGAGCGATTGGCGTAGCTGAGCGCTGCCTGCGAGAGCTGACGCAGATTTGAAAGACACGTTGCCGTTCGGGCTGCCGTGCCAGCGCTGAAGAGCGCTGGCATCAGCAGTCCGAACAACAGGATGACCACCGCGATGACCACCGTCAGTTCCACAAGCGTGAACGCACGACTGGTTCGCAGGCAGTGAGTGGCGCGCATGGCCTTCTCCCTTTTCATCAGTCAGGCAGAGCGGCGCCTTCGTCGAAAGACCAGTGCAACACCCGGCAGCATCGCCAGCGTGCCGGGACCGGGAATCGCGGTCACCCGCGCGAAGCCGTCAATCTCAATGCTCATGGTCGCATCGCCGGGGTTACTGATGCGGATGTAGCTGATCGCGCTCAGTCCGGTGCCGTTGAGATCGATCCCGGTCCCGCCACCGGAACCGTCATACAGAGACATCACACCGGCATAATCCCGGCCAAGGAAATCAGCGAACGAAAGTGATGGATCAATCGGTCGAGTGAAATCCGTCTCAACGGCCCCTTCGCTTGTGTCATATGGACCTGCATCAAGATATCCCATCGTCGGAAACAAGCCGTTCGCCATGACATCGGTCACCGTGACCCAATCGGTTCCGTTGGCACTGACTTCCACGATGCCGCCGTCGTTCCCGAAGACGCCGCCCACGATGCCCTGGGGAAAACTGTCATCAATGAATCCGACATTCGTGAAGATGATGAAGTCGATGCCGAATGGATTCAGCGCGTGATTGACAATCGGGGTGTCGAATCGCACGGTCAGGTGGCCACCCGCCCCGATTGAAACGATCTCGTTCGTCGCCCACGGCGGATTGAACGGGCTGACCACCGCCGGGAAGATTCCTTCGCCGGTGAATCGTTCCGGCGAGCCCAGAGCGGTGAGGGGGTTGTCGTACCCCGGTGCCGCCCCGATTCCTGCTTCGTACGAAACGAACTCATTCGCAAACCGGAAATCTCCCGCATGGCAAGGGGATGAGAAGACTGCGATCGGCAACGCGACCGCCACGATGGCGCAGGGGCGCACAGGCATGAGGCAAGCTCCTTTCCAGAGCTCAGGCATTGGCGTTCTGATTCGCGCAGAACGGTTCCCGGGTGGGTTGAAACGACCCTTCACGCAGCGCAGATACCTCGGAAAGCCCGGCGGGAACAGACCGGGGGACCGCGGTCAGCGCCCTGTGTACGCGAGGGCACCGCAATCGGTCCGGGCAGGTCTTCCGGCTTCGGGCTGAATCTGCCCGCCTTCCCATCGAGGGCCATTGCGGCCTCGACAGTGGCATCTGGACAGACGAGGCCGGCACGGTCGAATCTCGACTCATCCGGCCACCCGTCACGGCGGCGCGTCCGCGGCGGTTTCTCACCGCCTTCCCTTTCTCGTCCCACTCTGAAGATCTGCCGGCCTCAGCCGACATCACACAGGGCAGGAACCCGGGACCGAGCGGCAGGATAAGGTCATCCGGGCCGATCGGCAAGCGAATCACATCGACTTGCGGCAACATCCCACGAATTCATTGACAGGTCCCGCACACTCGGCTAGATTCCGAGTTTCTCGGGCCGCGGGCGGACGCACCCCGGCCGCTGTTCTGTTTGCGCGGCGTCACCTTACCCCGCCCGCCCCGTACCCTGGATCGAGGAGTTCAAACGGTATGAACCTTTTCGAGCGTTCCCGCACCCTGCTGACCGCGACCGCCCTCACGCTTTCGATGGCTGGCAGCGCCCTCGCTCAGGACAACCGCTCGCACCTGAACGACTTCGTGCATTACGTCATGATCGCCAAGCCCGATCTCGCCAGGGCGCATATCGAGAGTCTGTTTGATTCCGGCATCACCGATGCAGAACTCGCGGAACTCGTCGATCAGAGCATGGATGCCTCCCGATTCGAGAGCGCACTGCGACGCGGTCGCGCTGTCCTCGAACTCGAAAGCACCATCGCCCAACTCGAATCGCGCGTTGAAGCCGGTCGCCTCGCGCTCGCCCGCGACAGCGAACGCATCAAGCAGGCCATCGCCATGCTCGGCGGAACGCAGCGGCAGCGCATGCTCGCCGAGCGTCGTCTGCTCGAAGCCGGTGAGTACGCCGTCCCGCACCTTCTGCAGGAAGTCATCGCCGGCGACAACCCGTCGCTGCGGATTGCCTCGCGCGAAATGATCATCAGCATCGGTCGCCAGTCCGTCTCGCCCCTCAGTGCCGCTCTGGCCGGCGTCGATGATGCCGGGCAGGTGCAGATCGCCGAAATACTCGGCCGCATCGGGTGGGGACACGCAGGGCCATACTTGCTCAAGCTCGCTCAGGATGATGCGACCGCCCAGCCCGTGCGCGACTCCGCCATGCGTGCCTACAACCAGATCGGTGGCGGCACCGGCGATGTCTCCGGCGACTTTGCCCAACTCTCGCAGCGATACTTCGACAACGAAGTCTCGCTCATTGCCTTCCCCACCGAAGAAACCAACAACGTCTGGTCGTTCGATTCGTTCGTCGGGCTGGTGCCGACGCCCGTGACGACCGAAATCTACAGCGAAGTCATGGCGATGCACGCGGCCGAGTCATCCCTCCGGGCTGATTCCTCCAATCGCCGCGCGCTCGCGCTCTTCATCGCCGCGAACCTCAAGCGCGAGAACGAGCTTCCCGATGGCGCCAGCGACCCCATCTATGGCGAAGATGAATACACCCCGGCGTTCTACGCCCTCGCGGCTGGTCCCGGCGTGATTCAGGATGTCCTTGCCATCGGTCTGGACAACCTTGACACGCCGCTCATTCGTGATGCCATCTCCGCCCTCACGCGAACCGCCGGCGGTGCGAACCTCTGGACCGGGTCCGGCGATCGTCGGCCCCTTCTCGAGGCGCTCCAGTATCCCGATCGGCGCGTCCGCTACGAGGCCGCACTCGCCCTCGGCAAGGCCCTGCCCACGCAGGCGTTCTCCGGCGATTACCAGGTCGTTCCGCTGCTGGCCTCCGCAGTCCGCGCGGGCGCCCGCACCTTCGCCGTCGTCATCGCTGACAGCAACGAAGATCAGACGATGTACGCCGCCAAGCTCGAATCGCTCGGCTACGAAGTCGTTGCCTTCGCGCCCAGCGTCGC
This sequence comes from uncultured Phycisphaerales bacterium, assembly GCA_965651255.1. GTDB lineage: Bacteria > Planctomycetota > Phycisphaerae > Phycisphaerales > SM1A02 > CBFGRU01. Next base: position 1,849 of record CBFGRU010000053.1, on the reverse strand, counting down.
CGCCGCATCGCTTCAGATTGCAGAAGCGCCCGGCGTCGATGTCGTCGTCGTACGCCAGTCGCGCAGCAACGCCATGAACTCGGTCGAAGCGCTCCGAATCGGTGCCAAGACTTCGGTCGCCCCGGTGCTCGTTCTGGCCGATGCCACCGATGTCTTCGAGATGCGGCAGGCCCTGCGTGAGAACAATCGCGTCCTCGTCAATCGAGTCGTCATGGCCGATGAAGCGTTCGCCGCCTCACTCGATGGGGTCATTGCCAGCGCTTCCGGCGGCCGAATCGACGAAGGCGAAGCCCAGATCTACGCGATCGAAGCGCTCACCACGCTCCGCGATATCGCCGTCAACGGCACCACCGTCTACAGCATCGGCGATGCCGAATCCGCCCTCATCGGCGCTCTGACCGCGGGCGATTCATCGACCCCGACCCTCCTCGTGGCCGAGGTCCTCTCCCGCATCGCCAGCCGCGCCGCACAGCAGTCCATCCTCGATGCCGCTTTCACCGCCGAAGCCGGTCAGCAGGTCGCGCTCCTCGAGCGCGTCGCGGATTCCGCCAAGCGGTTCGGAAACCTCTCCGAAAGTCGGCACATCGATCGACTCATGGCCATCATCCAGGATGGCGGAACATCCGCAGAGGCCGCAGCACAGGTCCACGGTTCCTACAACCTGCCGCCCTCGAACGTGGTTGAACTGATCATCAACCAATAACGAGCAGGTCGATCCCGACTCGGCCCATCCATGCACTCCACCGCGACGCGAAGCCAACTCGGCTTCGCGTCGTCATTCAGAAACCGAACGCGACGTCCAGCCAACATCACTCCGCAGCAGAATCACACGCTGAACATCACGCCCGCGCACGGCGAAAACCACCATCCTGCATTGCCGGACCGAACGATTGGGAATACGCTATGCGGTTCCTTCAGGCCACCCTAGCTCAGTCGGTAGAGCGGAGCTTTCGTAAAGCTCAGGTCAGGGGTTCGAGTCCCCTGGGTGGCTCTTTTCTTTCGCTGCCGTGGCGGTGTGCTGGGGAATGGTGCTCGGAGATGGCGTGGTGATTCCGGGGAACGGTCCGGTCGCGATTCTGCGCACGATCGGATGGCGAATGGAACTGGCTTCGCCCCGTGCGCGATCGGCTGATCTTCTCCGAGAATGACCCGACTCCTTCGTGGGTTCCGTCGGCGGCACGCTGGGTTCGGCCGCTCGCACACCGAGACGAGGCACCGGTCGCCCGAGTTCCCGCGCCCACCTTCGGGATTGAGCTGTTCTTCTCCAGTGATCAGTCATCCCTCTGCCGAGATGCGGGCCTCCGCTGCGGAAGAGAGGAGCCCGTCTCGAGAGAAGAAGGCCTCCCTTCTGGAGTCTCGCGATGCAACAATGGAGCGCGGCGTTTCATCCCGCGAAGCGAGCGCTTCAACGCACGAGCAGCGCGTTCCAACCCGGAAGAAAAGCGCTTCATCCCGAGAGAAGAGGGCACCAACCCGGGAAGCGAACGGCTCATCTCCCGAGAAGCGGGCCGCATCTCGGGAAGAGCGTGGTGGAACTCAAGAGAAGAGCGATTCATCTCTCGAGATGGAGCGGGGAACTCTGGAAGTGATCGCCGCATTTCCGGAGATGCCGCTCGGCCGATGGTCGGTGGTTCGTGGATCGCGGGCAGATAATGCCGATCGGACGTGGACAACTCTGTTCATCGTTCCGCAGCGAACATATTCGATTCATTCCTTTCCCTCTGGAGCGGAGTTCCACGGCTCTGTCGCGGAAGTCTGCGGCTCTGTCGCGGGCGTCTACGACGGTGTCGCGGAAGCCCGCGATGGTGGAGCGGAAGTGCGCCGGACTGTCGCGGAGGTCTGCGGCGGT
>CBFGRU010000052.1:0-14774 GCA_965651255.1 uncultured Phycisphaerales bacterium | reverse complement strand
CATGAACGGCCTTTCCCGCGCAGGGATTCTTCTCAATCGCAAGATGCTGAGCCAATTGGCGATCGAGGATCCAAAGGCCTTCGACCAGCTGGTCGCCCTGGCGGAGAAGAACACAACCGCGCAGGCCACGCAAAACGCCTGAACAGAGGACCGGCAGGCGAAGGTTGGCGCTTGAGTTGAAAGAAAGTATGTTTCCAACCGAACAATGTTTCGGTAGTATTCAACTCGCATGCTGACCTTTGTTGGACAAGTCTTCAAGAACTATTACACGACCGGCGCGATTGCGCCGAGTTCAGCGTTTCTGGCCAGAGCGATGACCCGCGCTGCCAAGCGGCATGCCGGACCGAAGCGCGTGCTGGAGGTCGGCCCCGGAACCGGCGCGTTCACCAGACCCATCCTTCGCGGTCTTCACCCGGGGGATGAGTTTCACATTGTCGAAATCAATCCTGTCTTCTGCCGCAAGCTGGAGAAGGATGTCCTCGAGTCGTTTCGACGTGAACATCCTGATATCAGGATCGTGCTGCACAACCAGCCGATCGAAGAGGCGGAACTCGGCGGCGAGTTTGATTACATCGTCTGCGGATTGCCGTTCAACCTCTTCCCACTGGCGGACTGTCGGCGAATCTTTCGGCGCATGCTCTCGCTGCTGAAGGAAGATGGCGAGCTGAGCTATTTTGAGTACCTGGGAATGAAAGCGGTGCGCATGCCCTGGATCGGCGAGCGCGGGCGGCGCGGCCTGCGTCGACGCATGGCGCTCACGAAGATGCTCGATCGGCGGTACGAAGGCAAGAGGCATACGGTCCTGACAAATCTGCCGCCCGCCCGATCATTCCATCTACGCGGCTGATTGCGCTGCTGGTGCTGCGATGCTCGAATCGGCCGCGCTATGATCGCCGCGATTCGGGCAAGTCTCATCTCACCATTGCCGCACGCAGCGAGATCAGCATGGCGTACATCAACGAGCACTATCTGAAACTGAAGGCCGGCTACCTGTTCCCGGAAATCGACCGACGGGTGCGCGCGTTTCTTGAAGCGCACCCCGATCGTGCCAGCCGATTGATTCGATGCGGAATCGGCGATGTGACCGAACCGCTTCCGCCCGCGGTCGTGCGCGCGATGCACGCGGCCATTGATGATCTCGCGAATCGCGCGACGTTCAAGGGCTATGGACCCGCGACTGGATATGACTTCATTCGTACGCCGATCGCTCAGCAGGATTATCGTGATCGCGGAATTGATATCAAGGATGATGAGGTGTTCCTCAGCGATGGGTCGAAGATCGACTGCGGAGCCATTCTTGATGTTCTCGCCGAGGGCGGCGCGAATCGGGTGGCGGTCGGTGATCCGGTGTATCCGGTGTATGTCGATACCAACGTGATGGCTGGCCACACCGGAATCGCCCGCGATGAAGGTGGATACGACGGGTTGGTTTACCTTCCCTGCACATCGGAGAACAACTTCATTCCCGAGACACCGGCCGAACACGTAGACATCATCTACCTCTGCTCGCCGAACAACCCGACCGGGACGGTTGCCACCCACGATGAGCTTCGAACCTGGGTTGCCTACGCGCGTGAGCACGATGCGCTCATTCTCTTTGATGCTGCCTACGAAGCGTTCATTCAGGATGACTCGCTGCCGCGCTCGATCTATGAGATTCCCGGCGCGGAAGAGTGCGCGATTGAGTTCCGTTCCTTTTCAAAGAACGGCGGATTCACCGGTGTTCGCTGTGGTTTCACTGTCGTACCGAAAACGGTCACCGGGCGCACCGTGTCGGGTGAGCGGGTTGACCTGCATCGCCTGTGGACGCGCCGCTGGGCAACGAAATCCAACGGAGTGAGCTACCCCGTGCAGAAGGGCGCAGCCGCACTGTACACCGAGGATGGCCGCCGTGAGTCGCGCGAACTGGTGCAGTTCTACATGCGGAACGCCCGGCTGCTGCGCGAAGGATGTACAGCGCTCGGGTTGAGCGTCTGGGGTGGTGAAAACGCGCCGTACGTCTGGGTGAAGTGCCCGGAGGGTGTTTCGAGCTGGCAGATGTTTGACCGAATGCTGCACGAAGCACAGGTCGTCATCACGCCCGGCGCGGGCTTTGGTCGCTGCGGTGAAGGGTATTTTCGGATCAGCGCCTTCAACTCGCATGAGAATGTGCAGGAAGTCGTCAAGCGGATCGAATCACTCTCATCGCAATTGGTTTGAAGTATGCAGGACGCCGTGACGATCGAGTCAATTCGACGCGCTGCGGAGCGGCTTTCCACGGTTGCGCACCGAACTCCGGTTCTCACCTGCCGCGCAATCGACGAGATGGCCGGTCGCAAGCTCTTCTTCAAGTGCGAGAACTTTCAGAAGGTCGGTGCGTTCAAGTTTCGCGGGGCGATGAATGCGGTTTCTCGCCTGGAAGATCACGTTGCCCGAAAGGGCGTTGTCACGCATTCTTCCGGGAATCATGCTCAAGCGTTGGCGCTCGCCGCGAAACTTCGCGGTATTCCCGCGCACATCGTCATGCCATCGAACGCCCCGCGCGTGAAGCGTATCGCGGTGGAAGGTTACGGCGGCATGGTGCATGAATGCGAACCGACGCAAGCGGCCCGCGAGGAGAACGCGAATCGCGTCGTCCGCGAGACCGGTGGCACGCTCATTCCGCCGTACGACCATCCGGATGTCATCGCCGGGCAGGGAACCGCGGCCCTCGAACTGTTTGCACAGATCGCTGAGAGTGAGATCAAGCCGGAGGCGCCGCTTCCGCTGCCGCGCGGTCCGGGTCGCTTTCTTGATGCGATCATCGCGCCGGTCGGCGGTGGGGGACTCATGTCCGGTACTGCCATTGCTGCGCGCGGAATCAACCCGACGATTCGCATTCTTGGCGCAGAGCCCGCCGGTGCCGATGATGCTGCGCGATCACTCGCGACCGGAGTGCAGCAGCCAATGGTGAATCCAACCACTGTTGCCGACGGATTGCGCACCGGAACGGGCGAACTCACCTGGCCGATCATCCGGGATCACGTCGAGCACATTTACACGGTTGATGATGAATCGATCATCCGTGCCATGCGGCTGGTGTGGGAGCGCATGAAAGTCGTCATCGAACCAAGCGCCGCCGTACCGTTTGCCGCGATCTTGTCCGACGCATTCCGCGCGAACGAATCGTGTGAGACGATCGGCGTGATCCTCACGGGCGGCAACATCGACCTCGATGCGCTGCCGTGGCTGAAGTGACCAGCATCAGGGGACGCGAGAACTCACGGAATCACGCGCCAACCGCATTCGGGGCAGCGGCTTGCGTAATCGAACTTCAGTTCGTATCCGCATCGCCAGCAAGCGCCGCGTTCGCGCCGGGAGGCAGCACGCCACCCGAGCGCAAGAAACATCGCAGCGCCCAGACCCATAAGCGGCGGCAGCACTCCCGCGAGCACCGCCAGTCGTCGCTCACCAGCCGGCGCCACGATGCCGTAGAATCGTTTGACGGGTTCGCCAGTGATGTGGAACGCTCCATCATCCACCGACCATCCGCACACGATCGCGGTGTTCCAGAACATGGTGCTGCCAAGCGCCCATGTACAGAATGTGAAGTGGCAGATCGTCGCCGTTATCAGCAGCGTCGCGATCAGCACGATTCGCTGTCCCGCACCCATTCAGATCCCCAGCAGCATGCGCTCGGGGTTCTCCAGGCAGTTCTTGATGTGCACGAGGAACGACACCGCCTCGGCGCCGTCGATGATGCGGTGGTCGTAACTGACGGCGAGGTACATCATCGGCCGCAGGACGATCTGGCCCGGATTCTTCGGGTCTTCGATCGGGCGTTTCTTGATCGTGTGCATGCCGAGAATCGCACTCTGCGGCGGATTGAGAATCGGTGTCGAATTGAGTGAGCCATACACACCGCCGTTCGAGACCGTAAATGTCCCGCCGGTCATGTCGTCGATGGTGAGCTTGTTGTCCCGGGCCTTTCCTGCCAGTTCCTTGATGGCCGACTCGATCTCCGCGAATGACAGCGCTTCAGCGTTGCGAATGACCGGAACGACAAGGCCCTTGTCCGTCCCGACTGCGACCGAAACATCGCAGTAATCGTGGTATTCGATTTCATCGCCGATGATGTACGCGTTGACGCGCGGAAACGCCTGCAGCGCGGAGCAGCTTGCCTTGATGAAGAACGACATGAAGCCCAGACCGATGCCGTGCTTCTTCTCGAACTGTTCCTTGTGCTCACTGCGAAGGCGCATGACGGCCGACATGTCAACTTCATTGAACGTCGTGAGCATGGCCGCGGTGTGCTGCGCCTGAACGAGGCGCTCGGCGATGCGCTGCCGAATCTTGCTCATCTTCTCGCGTCGAGCATCGCGAGAACCCGCCACCGGCCTCGCGGACGGTATGGTCGATTTGCTCGTTGACTTTTTCGCCGAGTCATCGCTTGGACCGGATTTTGCTTCCGAGGTTCGGCCGCTTCGTGCTGAACCTGCCTCTGCTGCATCAAGCACATCCTGCTTCGTGATCCGGCCGGATGGACCCGTTCCCTTCACCTTGCTCAGATCGACGCCGCGCTCGTTGGCCACCTTTCTTGCAACCGACGTTACGCGCGTGCCATCGGATGACACTTCTTCATCGGCTGCTTCATCCTCCGCCCTGGCTGAACCGGAAGTTGCTTCGGACTGACGGCCGCCACTTGCCTGCCCGTTGGATGAACCGGCAGGACGTGCTGCTTCGGTATCGATGCTGCCGATCACCGTGCCAACCTCGAGTTCATCTCCTTCACTGGCCGATCGTGCAAGGACTCCCGATTCCGGCGCATTGATTTCCATCGAGACTTTGTCGGTCTCGATTTCAGCGATGATTTCATCCTTCTCGACGAATTCGCCATCGGACTTCTGCCAACGACTGAGAGTAACCTGGCTGACGGATTCGCCGGCGGAGGGAATGGTGATCTCAACGGCCATCGTGGGGAAAACCTCGTAGTTCAACGGGGAAAGTCGGCCTGCGGAAACGAATCGTTCGATCTGTCATCCGCGTGTGTTGATGCTGCGTTCAATTAATGAGCGCGGGCGGGTTCGGGCTTCTTCGTTGGGGGAGAGGAGTCATCCTCAGAAGCCGCGCCGATGGCTGCTTCCAGGATCAGTTGCTGCTGTTGTTCGTGGATACGGGATGAACCGACCGCCGGCGAGGCACACTCCGGTCGGCCGATGTACTCAACTTCAACCTCAAGCTCATCCCAGAGCTTCGCTTGCATGTATCGGAATGCGCCTGCATTCGCCGGCTCTTCCTGCGTCCAGATGATCTCCGAAGCATTCTCGTACCGGCTCAGGGTGGCGCGAATCGCATCTACCGGGAATGGGTGGAGTTGCTCGATGCGCACAAGGGCGAGATCTTCGCGGCCGACTTTCTCGCGCTGAGCAAGCAGGTCGTAATACACCTTGCCGGAGCACAACAGGAGGCGTGTGACGCTTGCGGGGTCGGTGATAAACGGATCATCCAGCACCCGCTGGAAACTGCCTTCCGTCAATTCGCTGACCGGGCTTTGCGCTCGCGGGTGGCGCAGCAGACTCTTGGGCGTCATGACGATCAGCGGCTTGCGGAATGATCGTTTCATCTGGTTCCGCAGCGCGTGAAAGATTTGCGCCGGTGTCGTCGGATAAATGACCTGCATGTTGTCATCAGCGCAAAGCTGCAGGAACCGCTCGAGTCGCGCAGAGGAATGCTCGGGCCCCTGTCCCTCATACCCGTGCGGGAGCAGCAATACCAGACCAGAATGCCGCTGCCACTTGATTTCAGCCGACGCGATGAACTGGTCAATGATGACCTGCGCGCCGTTGACGAAGTCGCCGAACTGCGCCTCCCAGACAATGAGCATCCGCGGGTCAGTGAGCGAATATCCGTACTCATACCCCACACAGGACTGTTCGGAGAGCGGGCTGTTGTAGACGAGGAACTCGGCTTGACCGCGCTCGATGTGGTTCAGCACGGTGTGTTTTGCGCCGGTATTCTGATCGACGACGACGGCATGCCGGTGAGAGAATGTTCCACGCTCGACATCCTGTCCGGTTAGGCGGACTGCATGGCCCTCAAGCAGCAGCGAGCCGTACGCGAGCATCTCCGCGGTGCCCCAGTCCAGCGGCTTGTCCTCTTCCACACATGTGGCACGGAAGTCCAGTACGTTCTTCTGCAGCCGGCGATGTGGTTCAAAGTCTTCGGGCGTGGTGCCGATGGTCTGTGCGATTCGCGCCAGAACATCGCGATCAACGCCCGTCGGTACCGGCTCATCGACGTATTCATCCGTCAACCCTGCCCACAGCGCGGCGAATGGATCAATCGTCGGATCGACCGGTTTCTCCTTGATCTTCGATTGCGCGGTATCCAGACGGTCTCGCAGCGTGGTGCGCAGCTCGTCGTACTCCTTCTCCGACAGCACTTTCTCCGAGATAAGCTGTCGTGCGTACGCCTCCGCGACCGGAGTCTTCTTTCGTATCCGCTCGTACATCAGCGGTTGTGTGAACGATGGTTCATCCGTTTCGTTGTGGCCGTACTTTCGGTAACAGATGAGGTCGATGACAACATCGCTCTGGAAGGCAGCCCGGTACTCCATGGCCAATCGCGCCACGAACGCGCACGCTTCCGGATCATCTGCATTGACGTGGAAGATCGGCGCTTCGACCATCTTCGCAAGATCGGTGCAGTAACGACCGCTGCGGCCGTCGGTAGAGTTCGTCGTAAACCCGACCTGGTTGTTGATGATGATGTGAATGGTGCCCCCGACGGAGTATCCCCGAAGGCGCATCATGTTCAGGCATTCCGCGACGATTCCCTGACCGGGAAAAGAAGCGTCGCCGTGCATGATGACGGGGACGACTTTGTCACGCTTCTCCTCATTCTGGCGCAGTCGCTGTTTGGCGCGGCAGCGACCGAGAACAACCGGATACACAAACTCAAGGTGCGATGGATTGTTGGCGATGGTCAGTCGCAGGGTCTGCCCGGTGGAGGTGGTGTAGTTCGATGAGTACCCGCGGTGGTACTTCACATCGCCCCCGCCTTCGATGTAGTCTTCGGTCCATGCTTCGTCAAACTCGGTGAAGAGTTCCTCGTACGTCTTCCCGAAGACGTTGACGAGCACGTTGACGCGGCCACGATGGGCCATGCCGACGCTGAACTCTTCCGCCCCGAGGCGCGGTCCGGAGTCGAAGACTTCGTGCAGAATGGGAATCAGCGAGTCACCGCCGGAGAGACTGAACCACTTCTTCCCCTTGTAGCGAAGATCAAGAAACTGTTCGAGCGCATCGCATTCCAGCAGTTGGCGAAGGATGCGTTGGCGCTGCGCAGATTCGACCGGCGGTCGGTTCCGCACCGTTTCCATGCGCTTCTGCAGCCAGCGGCGCTGATCGCGATCTTGGATGTGCATGTACTCCGCCCCGATCTGGCGGCAATACGTATCTTCCAGGAGCTGAATAATCTCGCGCAGCGGGGCCGGGTTGTCGAGCGGAAGAAACCCGGGGTCGAATGACTCATCAAGGTCAGCATCGGTCAGCTCGAAGCTTTCGAGCGTGAGCTGATCGGGAAACGGCCGTTCAAACCCGAGCGGATCAAGCTGCGCCGCGAGGTGCCCGATGTCGCGGTAGTGATAGATCAGTGAATCAACGCGACCCTGCTTTGTGTGGGCAATTGCCGTTGTCGATGTGGTTGGTCGCGATTGGCTTTCGACCGCGGCCGACCCGGCATCGGGTGAGGGTTGTTGCAGTCCCAGGTCGAAGCCGCGAAAGAACTGTCGCCACGGTTCTTCGACGGTGTCTGGATGCTCTTTCCATTGCCGGTAGAGCTTCTCGATATATTCGGCGTTCCATCCGTTGACCGACAGGTCGGCCCGTTGGCTGGCCATGGCCTTCTCCGTCCGAAGACTTCCCCGACCGTCATCCGAACGTCACTTGCCGTTCGGGAAGAAAGCGCTGGTCGGGTCGTGCGCTCTCTGGTAAAGCAGATTCTAGCCGGTTTCTATTGCGGCATGGGTGGTTCACACAAGCATTCTCATCGATTCACTCGCCGGTGATGAAATCGTCGGGTGATCGGTCAGAGCAATGCAATCGGATCGACATCAACCGCCATGTGCGCATCCGATTTCACAAGCCCTTCATTTCGTGCAGCGGTGAGGAGTTTCTGCAGTTCGCCGGGCGTGGATGCGAGAAGTTCGATCTGCTGTCGATGGAACCCTGCAATGCGCGATATCGGGCAGGGGGCCGGGCCGCGCAGTCTGATGCCCGGACCCGCGAGCGCGCGGAGGCGCTCGGCCAGCCGGGTGGCTTCGCCGAACGCGGTGGGCAGGTCTTCATTGCGAATGACGATCCGGGCCATGCGCGAGACGGGTGGCAGGCCGAGTTGTGTGCGGATACCCAATTCTTCCCGGGCAAACGTGGTGTAGTCGTGCACGGCGGCAAGGCGGATCGCCGGGGCATCCGGGTGAAAACTCTGCACAATGACGCGGCCGGCCGAATCGGCGCGACCGGTTCTGCCCGCCACCTGACTGACGAGCTGAAAAGTGCGTTCTGCAGCGCGGAAGTCCGGCAGATTGATGGATGTGTCAGCGTTGATCACCCCGACCAGTCGGACGCGGGGGAAGTCAAGTCCTTTGGCGATCATCTGCGTCCCCAGCAGGACCCGCACTTCGCCGCGTGCAAAGCGGCCGAGCGCTTCGTGGTACTGCTGGGCGGAGTGCATCGTGTCTGAATCCATTCGCAGGAGCGTGGTGTTTTCGATCAGGTCCGGATAGGCGCGGAGCAGTTCCTCTTCAACACGCTGTGTCCCCAGGCCGAACGTGACGATTCGTTTGCTGCAGGTCGGGCAGGTGACGGGAAGTTTCTGCTCACTCAGACAGTGGTGACACTTGACAAAGCCGCCCGTCGGCAACGACCCGTGGCGGTGATACACCATCGTCGTATCACATTGATCACACTGCATGACCCAGCCGCAATTCATGTCCGGACAGGCGATGTAGTTGGCGTAGCCACGCCGGTTCAGCAGAATCAATGCCTGGTAACCGCTCTCCAGCGTCTTGATGAAATGGTGCTCAAGCGTTGGCCCGATCAGATGAACGCGCCGATCACCCCGCTCGCGCATCTGCGCGCGAAAATCCACAATCGTGACCTTCGGCAGCGTTGCGCCGGGGACGCGATGCATCATGCGGTGCAGGGTAAACGTCTTGCGCTCGGTCGCGTTGTACCAACTCTCAAGCGAAGGGGTCGCCGACCCGAGAACAATGGGGCATCGTGCGAGCTGCGCGCGGCGTATTGCGACGTCTCGACCGTGGTAGCGGGGGAGTTGATCCTGCTTGTACGAACCTTCGTGCTCCTCATCGACGATGATCACGCCGAGACGTCCTTCGACAACAGGAGCGAACACCGCCGATCGAGCCCCAAGGATGACATGAGCATGACCGTTGGCCACCAATGACCACTGCTGATGTCGCTGCGCGGCGGTCAGCCCCGAGTGCAGGATGGCGACCCGGTGGTGCGGCAACCGACCGATCAGTCGTCCGCCGGTCTGCGGCGTGAGGGCAATCTCCGGCACGAGGACCAGTGCAACTTGCCCGCGGGCGATGACCTGTTCAATCAGCCGGATGTAAACTTCGGTCTTTCCGCTTCCGGTGACGCCATAGATGAGGTGGGCCGAGAAACCATGACCGAGTCGGGCCCCAATCGCGCTCAGTACGGCCTGCTGCTCTCCCGTCAGTGATGGCGGGATGAACTTCTCCACGGCCTGGCTGGCCCAGACCGCTTCGATGTTGGTGCGCGTCGCCTGGGTCAGGCGGCCCGCTTCGAGAAGCCGCGAGATCGGTCCGGTCGTCTTCAGGCCGGCACGTTCTGCGAGTTCGCGCATCTCAACCGGACGATCTTCCCTGGGAAGCGATTCGAGATATTCGAGTACCGCGCGCTGTGAGGCGGTGGGCTTTCGCGCATCCGGTGGCGGCTCTGGTGCGAGGTCAATGACCTTTCGCACGACCATGCCCACACTTTTCTTCACCGCACCGGGCAGCATGGTCGCCAACACCATCCCCAGCGGTGTGCAGTAATACCCTGCAATCCACCGGGCCAGTTCGAGCAGGTCCGCCGTCAGGCGCGCTGCGGAACGATCCCGATGGTGAATCATCTTGAGCTTGGTCCGATCGCTCATCTTCCCTGGATCAGCGCCGATCGAAACGACATACCCCGGCACGAGTGAATCGCTTCGGCCGAGCGGCACGCGCACCCGTTCGCCCGGCTCAAGATCTGCCAGCGTTTCGGGCACGGTGTAGGTCAACCCATCCGGATAGCGATCGATGCCGCGCTCGACGATGACCTGCGCGTAGGCGACGACCGGCTGCTCACGCTCGAAAAGTAGCGGCATGATCGGAGTGTAGCGAACACGTGCATGTCGGCTCGCCGCTGCTCTTTGTGATCTCTACACTTCATCAATATGAACACATCCACCAGCGAACCGGTTCTTGCCCGCCTGGCTCTGGAAGATGGAACCGTGTTCCGGGGCCGTGCCTTCGGCGCCTGCCGCCAGCCACTCTCCATCCCGGGGGAGGTCGTTTTCAACACGGCGATGTGCGGTTATCAGGAAGCGATTACTGATCCGAGTTACGCCGGCCAGATTCTTACGATGACGGCGACCATGATGGGGAACTACGGGGTCGGCGATGAGGATGTTGAATCCGCCCGTCCTCAGATTGCAGGATTCATTGTTCGTGAACTCTCGCGGCTTCATTCCAACTACCGGGCCGGTGCCGATCTTGCCAGTTGGCTGGAGCGAGAGGGAATCCTGGCGATGGAGGGTGTGGATACTCGCGCGCTCGTCCGCCATTTACGCACCTGCGGTGCGATGCGGGGCATCATCAGTTGTGATACATCCAAGACCGATGCGGAACTGGTCGAGATGGCCAAGGAAAGCCCGGAAATGACCGGGCGGAATCTGGCCCTCGAAGTCAGCCCGGATGAGGGGTTTGAATGGTCCGGTGACCTCGGAAGCTGGCAACCATTTGCGGCGGTGGAGAGTGGGATTGACCGCCCTTACCGGGTGTTAGCGCTCGATTGCGGGGCGAAGCGGAACATTTATCGAAATCTCGCCGCGCGCGGATGCGAAGTTCGCGTCGTACCCCACCAGATCTCCGCGGCGGAGATTCGGGCCATGAAGCCCGATGGTCTATTCATCTCGAATGGACCGGGTGATCCCGCCGCCGTGAAGGAGACGATTGCCACGTTGCGCGAGGTCGCCGGGGAGTTTCCGACCTTTGGCATCTGCCTGGGCAACCAGTTGCTGGCCCTGGCCTTGGGGGCAAAGACCTACAAGCTGAAGTTCGGTCATCGGGGCGCGAATCAGCCCGTCCGGAACCTTCTGACCGGTCGAATCGAGATTACCAGCCAGAATCACGGGTTCTGTGTGGATGAAGAAAGTCTCCGCGGGGTGGGCTGTGAAATGACGCATATCCACCTGAATGACCGTACTTTGGCGGGCTTTCGGCACCTGACCAAGCCGATTTTCGCGGTTCAGTACCATCCGGAGGCCTCGCCCGGTCCACACGACTCGAGCTACCTGTTCGACTGCTTCGTCGAGATGATGCGCACGGGTCTTCCGGTGGGTGCGGAGGCGATGGGCCGGTACCAGTCGGGGCAGAAATTGGCCCGGATGAGCTGAGGGGCGGAAGAAACATTGCCCAACAAGTGAAATTCCCGTTCAAACCGTGCCCGGAACGGGTTGCGTTGATTTTGTGCCCGGAGTAGTCTGTCGGCTCGTCCCGACTAAGCGGGGCGAGCTGCGTCGCGCGGCACCCGTAGTTTCCAAGCGCGCAGTCGGTGAGAGAAGAGCACACCAGCGTCAAGGCCGACGCCCGGCTGAGACCGTTTAGGAGAGGTACGCATGAGCCTGTTTGCGAAACGACACTTCGGCGTTTCAGCCCTCATCCTGACGGCCGGTTTGACAACCGGCACGCTGACGGATGTTGCATTGGCAATGCCGTTTCAGGATGCACCGCCGCAGCAGACCGATCAGCAACGCATCGACTCGCTGCTGTCCCAGGCCCGGGATCACATGCGCAATGCGCAGTGGTCACAGGCCGCAGATGCATTTCAGTCAGTTCTTCGGCTTCAGCCGGGGAACGAAGAGGCCATCGCCGGCCTGAAGGAAGCGCAGGCGCTTCTCGACCAGCGCAGCGGCATCGATGATGTCGAGCGGGTCGATACGCTCCGCCGTCAGCAGGCGATGTCTGAATTCGATGCCGCGATGACACGGGCGAACGAACTGCTGCAGCAAGGGCAGTACACCGAAGCGGAGATGCGCGTCATCACCGCCCAGGTCGCGCTCGGTCGCGCCCGGAACGATCTGAACGAAACTGAGTTCAACAGCCGGAACGACCGCGCTCAGTCACTGCTTGGCCAGATCGGTCAGGCCAAGGACATGGCCGCCCAGCAGGAAGCGCAAGCGACGCTGGCGGAGCAGGAAGCCGCGCGGCAGCGCGAGCAGCAGGCAGAAGAACGGCGTCGTCAGGCGCAGAACGAAGCGGCCCTGGTTCGCGTTCGCGAACTGCAGATGCAGATGAAGTACGATGAAGCTCTGCAGGTCGTCGAGCAGATTCTGTTCCGTGATGAGACCAACCCGGCCGCCCTTGCTCTTCGTGATGCCATTCAGACCACCAAGATGTGGACCGATGTGCAGCGCATCGAGCGTGACAAGGAAATGGGCTTCTCCTGGAACATTCAGCAGAATCGACTGGCGATGGTTGCCCCGCGTCCGAACATGACCGGCGCCGGCCCACGCTCGACCACCGGTCTCGTCCAGTATCCCGAAGACTGGCCGGAACTTTCGATCCGCCGCACCAGCGACCTCAGCTATGCCGATACGCAGGAAAATCGGCGCGTCGCGGCCATGCTCGATCAGTCACAGATTCCGCAGGTCGATTTCCGCGGACACTCGGTTGAGCAGCTCTTCGCATACATGGAAGAAGTGACCGGCGTTGACTTCCACGCCGATTGGAAAGCGCTTGAGTTCATGGGCGTCCGCCCGTCGGATGAAGTCACGCTGCAGTTGCGCAACGTCAGCGCTCGCACCGTGCTCAGCCGCATGCTCGAGCAGGTTGGTGATCAGTATGAGCGGCCGGACTTTGCGATTCAGGACGGCCTGGTTGTCATCTCCAGCCCCGATGCGATTCGTCGTCACACCGTAACGAAGGTGTACGACATCAAGGATCTGCTCTTCGAAGCACCGTACTTCGACAATGCGCCCAAGCTTGACCTCGATGCGGCCCTGGCCAGTAGCGCCATGCTTGGCGGCAACGGCCTCGGTGGCGGAGGGCTCGGTCTTGGTGGCGGTGGAAACGGTGGCGATTACAACGGCGGAAACGGGGGCAACCTGTTCTCCGGCGGCGGAAAGGACAACCGCAAGGCCACCGACCGCGAAGGGATGATCGATCAGATCGTCACCCTGATTCAGGAAAACGTTGAGTACGACAGTTGGCGCGATCTGGGTGGCGACACCGGGTCGATTTCCGAGCTCAATGGCAACCTCATCATTACGAACACGCCGCGAGCCATTCAGGGTATCGATGGCCTGCTCAACATGCTTCGAGAGGTTCGCGCGCTTCAGATCAACGTCGAAGCCCGATTCCTCACGGTGGACATGGCGTGGTTTGAGAAGATCGGGTTTGACCTTGATGTCTTCTTCAATACCAACAACACCCTCCGCCAGCAGCAGCTCGCGGTGGATCCGCTTGGTCACCTCAGTGACTTCTTCGATAACCGCGGCCGTCTGAAGGACCCGCTGATCTACGGCGTCAACACGACCCCGTACGGCCAGCTCTTCGGTACGCCGGTGAACCCGGGCGCTCCGATCCCGACGTACAACTACGTCGGTGGACCGGTGGGCTCGCCGCTTCGGAACACGGGGGGCTTCTCACCGATCGGCGTGAACCAGAACAGCTTCGACTTGGTCGATCTGCTCGGTAACTTCGATGCTGACTCGTTCGCCGGCGAAGTGCTCAACAACGCCCCGGCTCTGTCGCTCGGTATCCAGTTCCTCGACGACATTCAGGTTGACCTGCTCATCGAAGCGACGCAGGCCGATCGTCGAAACGTCGTCCTCACCGCACCGCGTCTGACCCTCTTCAACGGACAGCGATCGTGGGTCACCGTCGGTACGCAGACGGCCATCGTCTCCGCGCTCATTCCGATCGTCGGCGATGCGTCGGGTGCGTTCCAGCCGGTGCTGACTTCGCTGACCGACGGTGTGTCGCTTGACATCGAAGCGGTCGTGTCGGCGGATCGCCGGTACGTCTGCATGACGGTCATCACCGGTGTTCGCCAGATCATCGCGATCGAAGAACTTCAGTTCTCCGGTGCGGCTGGTGGTGGCGGCGGTGACGGTGGTGGCGATGCAGCGGTCTTCAGCGGCGTCGTCAGTCTCCCGACGGTGGAAGTGGCATTGATCAACACGACCACGTGCGTTCCCGATAAGGGCACGATCCTCCTCGGTGGACAGCGTCTCGTGAACGAAACGGAAGTGGAAGTCGGCGTGCCGATCCTCTCCAAGATTCCGTTCATCAATCGCTTCTTTACCAACCGCGTGACCAACAAGAGCGAGAGCACACTGCTCATCCTCATCCGGCCGGAGATCATCATCCAGCAGGAGAACGAAGATCTGCTCTACCCGGGCCTCTCCGACACGATCGGCAGCGGCACGTCGTACGGCAACTTCTGATTTCGCCGGAGCTGATTTCAAACGCACGCCGAGGCGGTCCCGAGTCGGGCCGCCTCGGTTTTTTCTCCGCCATG
>CBFGRU010000051.1:0-14843 GCA_965651255.1 uncultured Phycisphaerales bacterium | reverse complement strand
GGCCTGTTGTTTGCTGACCTACGAATGTTGCGGACCGGATCAGAACTTGATCTTGTCCGTACCAAGGGCGCCGTGGTCGTCCATGCCGCCGCGCGTCGGGCCTTCCGGACCACGCTGTTTCTCTTCCTTGCGGGTGTACCGCTCTTCTTCGGCTTGGCTCCACTGGGCTCGCTTCAGCGAGAGGCCGATCTTCCGTTCGTCGGTGTCGACGCGCAGGATCTTGACTTCCAGTTCCTCGCCCGCCTTCACGACGTCTTGCGGATTCTCGACCTTGTGGTCGGCCAATTCGGAAATGTGCAGCAGGCCTTCCAGATCGTCTTCGAGTTCAACGAACACGCCGAAGTTGGTGATCTTCGTCACCTTCCCCTTCACGATCATGCCCGGCTTGTAAGCATCGGGAATGGCGTGATGCCACGGGTCTTCGGTGAGTTGCTTCACGCCGAGGCCGATCCGCTGCTTTTCCTGATCGACATCGATGATGACGCACTTGACGACATCGCCCTTCTTGTACACCTCGTTCGGATGAGCGACTTTCTTCGTCCAACTGATGTCTGAGACGTGGAGCAATCCATCGATGCCGGGCTCGATTTCGATGAAGGCGCCATAGTTCGCCAGGTTGCGGACCTTGCCTTCGATAATCGTTCCGGGCGGGTACTTCTCGCTGACCAGTTCCCAGGGGTTCACCTCGGTCTGCTTCATGCCGAGCGAGATTTCCTGCTTGTCCTTGTCGATATCCAGAACCACCACTTCGACCTGATCGCCCACCGTGACCAACTCTGACGGATGGTTGATGCGGCGGGTCCACGACATTTCGGAGATGTGTACGAGGCCTTCGATGCCATCTTCGAGCTTGACGAAGGCACCGTAGGAAACGAGGTTGACTACTTCGCCGTTGACGCGGCTGTTGATCGGGTAGCGACTCTCGATTTCCGCCCACGGTGATGGCTCACGCTGCTTGAGGCCGAGCGCGATCTTTTCCTTTTCGAAGTCGATGTTCAGGATCTTCACTTCGACTTCATCGCCGATGCGAACAATGTCGCTCGGGTGATTCACGCGGCCCCATGACATATCCGTAATGTGCAGAAGGCCATCGAGACCGCCAAGATCGACGAAAGCGCCGAAGTCTGCGATGTTCGTCACTGTTCCGCGGACCAGATCGCCTTCCTTCACGCTGGTCAGAAGATTCTTCTTGGCTTCTTCGCGCTCCTGCTCGATGAGCTTGCGTCGTGAAACCACAATGTTTCGTCGATCGGTGTCAATCTTCAGGATGACTGCACGTATGGTTCGACCGATGTACTCACCGATGTCGCCCGGCCGACGAATATCCACTTGCGAAGCCGGCAGGAAGACGGGGACGCCGATGTCAACCAGCAGACCACCCTTGATCTTGCGGGTGACCTTGCCTTCGACGACATCGTTCTCGGCCTTCGATTCAAGGATTCGTTCCCAGCCCCGAATGCGATCCGCCTTGAACTTCGAGAGCGAAACCACTCCCGACTCATCCTCGAGTCGCTCGAGCAGGACTTCGACATCGTCGCCGATTTCGATGTCCTCGGGATTGTCCCACTCGGACTTCTTGACGAGACCTTCGGACTTCAGGCCGACATCGATGACGACATCATCGCCTGCGAAGCCGACGATGCGGCCCTTGAGAATGTTGTTGGGGACGAAGTCACCGATTTGACCTTTGAGGAGCACATCCATTTCGCCATCGGCGACCTGATCGCCGAACGCTTCTTTGAGGAGTGCGGTGGCCTGATCTTCGGCCGTTCCAAGTTCACGAATGAGGTTGTAATTGACCATGGAGAATTCGGGCAAGTCCCACGCTGGAACTCGCGACCGCGGACGCTTGCGCGGCAAGTGCAAAACGAATGAATGGACAACCGGCCCCGTCCACCCTGGACGGGTCTTTACCGGCCGGTGGAAGCGTCAAGCCACCGGGTTCTGGCGAACCGATGAGTGTAGCCCTTGCCCGATTCAACCGCGACGAAAAACTGCGCGAATGTCAATGCCGGCTGGTCAGTCATCGTGATTTGGCTGGGCACCGCCATCTCGACTCATCTTCCGCGCCAACAGCACGAAACCGGTCGCTCCGGCGATATTGAGAAGCAGCGTAAAAGCGAAGACCCAATTCCCGAGTCCCGGTCTGGTGTCGTTCAGCACCTCGTACAACCAGACGCCAAGAAACGGTGCGATGAGTCCACGCACGCCGGTGAGGGTGACGTGAACGCCCATGTATTGGCTGGCGCGATGAGCGGGGGCGAAATCATGGTGTCCAAGGTTCCAGGCAAGAACTCCGCCGCCGAACGCGATTCCGAGCGCCACGGAAGAAAGATACAGCAGCCAGGTCTGGCCCAGGCCGCAGGCAAGAAGAATCAGCACGCTGGAGAGTACAAACGACCAGGAGTGCCTCGCCCGGAAACGGACCACATGCGAGCGATCAAGCAGTCTCGCCCAGAGTGGGATACTGACCGGCATGAGGATGGCCGGGATCGTGCTGTTGATCAGGATTCCCTCGAAGTTGCGCATCCCGAACTGTTCTTTCACGATGATCGCCATCGGCGCCGTAATCATCATGTTGCCGAGGCCAAAGATGAACATGCACCCCATGAACCGGCTGTAGAGCGGGTCATCCCGCAGGACGCGAATGACATCAAGCGGGGAGAGACTGGGGCGGTCGGCCTTCTCGCCGATGCGTTCAAGTCGCGCGAGTCGCCGCTGACCTCGAAGACGCACGCTCGCGTAGATCCAAACGCCGATGAGTGAAAGCAGTCCTGCCGAAGCGTAGATGTAATGGAACGATTGCGGATCCCAGTCCATCGCGAATCCGAGCAGCGTCCCGCAGGCAAACAACATGATGCTCTGAATCGTGGCCAGTTTGCCAGCAATTCGTGCGCGATCGGCACGCGGGTAATTGTTTCGCCAGACCAGCGTGCGGATGGTAATGACCCCCGCCCAGAAGACTCGTGCCCCGAGAACTCCGAAGGCCAGGAGATAGAGTCCGAATCGATTCTGCGGCGCGATCGCCATCACGCCGATCATCACGACGCAGGCAATCTGTAACCCGGTAATGAAGAGCACTTTCGGCCGGCCGTGACTCAACGCAGACCAGAGAAAACTCGTGATGTTCGCCACCGCTGGGGCGGCCGTCAGCGCGGCGACGACGAAATTCAACTCTCGCTCACTGACAATTCCCGAAAACGTATTCTTGACGATGACCGCGATGACCCCACCTTCCACCACGGCGAGCATGAGCGGAAGAAACCACCACGCCAGAAACTCCTTGGAGTAGTTCCGGCGCAACATCGGGGGAAGGGTCTTCGGATGAAAGCTGGCGACAACACGTTGGACGCCGTTGACGGCGAATCGAACGGGGCTCACGCAAGAGCGTAGGCACGGGTTCGCTGTTTCTGCATCGAAACCGCCGAACAACGGCACAAACTGGGCTCAATCGGCCTGAGGAAACGGCGATCGGCCCCATCGGGTGGCAGGGGGAGACTTGCGTACATCCCCGAGCGGTATTGCTCGAACCCCGATAGCAGGTGGGTTCGCATCCCGTCGGTCGCTGCCTTCCACTCGAAGGAGGCGTGGCATTGACCTCGGTGAGCGATCCCTCGGGGTCCTGAAAGGTTCGAGCAATGTAGACCGCCCATCCCTTCCCGACGGGGCCGATCGCCGGCCTCGCAACGCTAGGCCGATGCGGGATTCAATTCGAGATTCTTCCCCACCGGTTCCCCCGGAATTGGACGGACGGCGTTGACACCTACGTCCCCGTCTGGTACAGGTACCCGCACGTCCATCCACGAATCACTCCTCAGGAAGGCATGAACCATGAAGAAGTTGATCGCTCTCGGCACATTTGCAGCGGTCGTTCTTGGCCTCACCGGTTGCCAGAGCAGCAATCCGTACAATGTCAGCTTCGATTCAATCCGCGATAACCCAACGCCGGAAATGTTGACCCTCAGCGAGCGCCCGGTCGATGTCGATCGTCACGTCGGGTATACGGACAATGTCAACATGCGTTTGATGTGGGAAGACATCGGGCGGACCTGGTACGCGGATCATCCCAGCCGGCTCAGCCCCAGCGATATCATTTATATCAGCGGCAAGCCGCGCTGATCGATTCCCGCGACGTTCGCTTGCGGGTCCAGCACTGTGCTGATCGCAACCACTTCCCGTCTCGGGAGGTGGTTGTTATTTTTGGAACATAGGCGATCGCATCATTCGCTCTTCGCCTGAATGGTGTCCCATACGCGACGGTAGTCTGCAGCCATCTGTTCAAGTGAATCGGGTATGACACGAACCTGGCCGACCACGCTGATGAAGTTGACATCACCTGCCCACCGCGGAACCAGGTGGGCGTGCAGATGCCCCTCTACGCCTGCGCCGGCGGCCTGCCCCTGATTGATGCCGAAGTTGATCCCCTGAGGGTTCAAAGTGCGCTGCATCAGGTCGGTCGCCAGTTCGCACAGCCGCCAGAACGCAGCTCTTTGGACGGGTTCGTAGTCGAGCAGGCCGGGACGGGCATCGCCCAGGGCGACCAGCAGGTGACCGTTCGCGTACGGATATCGATTCAGCAAAATCATGCCGTCCTGATCGCGAGCGATCACGTGATTCTCATGGTCACGCTCTGGAGAACTCCAGTAACGCTCCATGAATGATCCGCCGGTATCCGAATCGCGCGGCAGATCCTTCTCCAGCAATGCCTGCTTCCGGGAGAGATTGCGCAGGTAGGCCATGCGCCACGGCGCCCAGAGGTTATCAATCAACATAAACGTATGGTACCGCCAGAATCGTCTAGTATGGCAAGCAACGCTGTGACGCACCGCAAGATCCAACTTCATCCGCTATTGCTGGCGATCGATCCGCCGGATCCGAGCGCACTACGTGCACACTTGGAAGCTGGGGCAAACCCGGAAACCGCCGATGATCACGGGTCGAGTGCACTGTCCCTGGCCGCCGCAATCGGGGCCACTGAGTTGGTGGAGTTGCTGCTGGCATTCGGCGCACGGGTGAACCATGCCGATCCGGAAACGGGGATGACTCCGCTTTTTCATGCCGCGGATGCACGGTGCGGGGGTGATGAGTTGACGGATCACATCGCAACCGTCCGGCGGCTGCTGGAAGCCGGTGCGGACCCCAACCTGGCAACTGGATGGGGCGAGACGCCCCTGATGCGTGCCATTCAGCGCCGACGATTCGATATCGCGGTCGTCCTGGCTCCGGTGACGCGCAATCTGGCTCAACGCGATCTGTACGGCCGAACCGCGCTGAACTATGTCGAGCGACTCGGTGGTGAAGCGCTGGAACTCGTGGTGTATCTTGACCCCGAACCCAATCACTCCTGATCTGGATGCCGCGACGTGCCTGCGTTGATCGCTCGCCGATTTCTGCAACTGCCGTTGATCCTCTTTGTGATCTACACCGTCACCTTCATGTTGGCGTGGATGATCCCCGGCAATCCGCTCGAGCGCGACCGCAACATTCCGCGCGAGATCGAACAGGCGATGCTCGCCCAATACAACCTCGACAATCCGTGGGCGTTCTACTGGGACTACCTTGAGAATGCGACGGGCGTTGCGTGGCTACGCGGAGCAAACGATCGGCCGTTTGATCTCGGCCCATCTCTTCGGCATCAGGACTGGACTGTCAATCAGATTCTTCGTGACAACCTGCCGGTCTCTGTCGTCCTCGGACTGCTCGCGATCCTGCTGGCACTCATCATCGGCACGTTCGCGGGTATCGTCGGTGCGGTCCGTCGCGGAACCTTGATCGATCACACAACGCTATCGGTCGCATTGATCGGAGTGAGTTTGCCGGCCTTTGTCATCGGGACCGTACTGCTGGTGGTCTTTGGAGTCTGGCTGCGCTGGTTGCCGATCGCCGGCTGGGGGTCACCGTCACACATTCTGCTGCCGGCGGTAACGCTCGCACTCCCTCCGGCAGCGTACATCGCGCGACTCACCCGTTTCGGCATGATCGATGAAATGGCGCGCGATTACATCCGCACCGCGCGGGCGAAAGGGGTCGGGCCTTGGCGCGTCCTGCTGCATCATGCCCTGAAGAACGCTTTCTTGCCTGTACTCAGTTACCTCGGACCCGCGGCTGCGGCGGCGATGACCGGGTCGTTTGTCGTCGAGAAAGTCTTTGCCGTCCCGGGAATCGGAGCGCACTTTGTCGATGCCGTCTTGAACAAGGACCTCACGATGATCATGGGGGTGGTCATGGTCTACGCGACGATGCTGATCGTGTTCAATCTCATCGTCGATATCATGCATGCCTGGATTGATCCGCGGATCAGAGTTGCCTGAACTGTCCTGGCGGTTCACACCCGATCCATCATTGAGTAGTCGGTTCTATCAGCATCTCTTCAATCGCTGCGAGTAACCGTCGTTCAGCAGCAACATCGCGCGAGACGGGCACCCAGTAGGCACCGGAAATGTCCGCCCCTTCGGGTGTGCTGCGGCTTCGGCGACTCCAGGTGCTGCGGCGCTGGTCGGGTCGGTACGAGCGCTCGACCGAGACCCAGACGCGGAGTTCCATCGGACCCTCATATGTGGTCAGATCGAGTACTTCGCTGGGCGCACCGGCGATCGTCGGCCCGTCGAGCGATTCGATATCCGGAAGGTCAGGTGATTCCGCTGCGGCGGACGGGATGAACTCAAACCTTGCGCGCCGCCGCTGAAGCGACACGGTGTTCTCCACCGCCTGATCAAACGACGCATTATCACCGCGCCACGGCTCAAACAATGATCCTGCGTATCGCGCATCGGTCTCGATCAGCCCGGTCCGGCGGTCCTGCATCGTTGCGCGCATTCCAGCCCTGCGCGCGACTTCGACCGCCGCTCCGAACGCGGCGTCATAGGTATCAGCGGTGACGGTGACGACCGATGGCCCGTGACTCGATGCACACCCGATGGCCTGTACCACGACGAGCAATGGGAGCAGTCGTCCAATCAGTTCTAAGCAGCGGTTCATGTCGCCAGTGTATCGCGCCGCGGGAAACAGTGTCTTGTCAGGGTCGTTCAGGCCCGTAGACTCATCAGCCCGCACGCAGAGGAGATTCATATGGCCGTACGCCCCAATGCAGTCATCGCACAATCCGGCGGACCAACGAGTGTGATCAACCAATCACTGGTGGGGTGCCTTGAGTCAGTGCGCAACTGCGGGCGAATCGACCGGGTCTTCGGCGCCCGGCACGGCGTGCGAGGGATGCTTTATGGCGATCTCATCGATCTTTCGGATATTGGATCGGATCGGTTGGATCGCATTGCAAATACACCGTCGGCAGCGCTGGGGTCTACTCGGGACAAGCCGGATGAAGCGTACTGCGAGAAGATATTTGAATCACTTCGCAAGCACGACATTGGCTATTTCTTCTACATCGGAGGCAACGATTCATCGGATACCTGCCGCATCGTGAACGACGTCGCTCGATCTGAATCGTACGAGTTGCGATGTTTTCACATTCCAAAGACCATCGATAATGATCTCGTTGCCAACGATCACACGCCGGGATACGGATCGGCAGCGCGATTCGTCGCCCATGCATTCCAAGGCGACAACCTGGACAACGCTGCGTTGCCCGGAATCAAGATCAACGTCGTGATGGGTCGAAATGCAGGTTTTCTGACGGCGGCCAGTGCGCTGGCACGCCAGCTTGAAGAGGATGGTCCGCACCTGATCTATCTGCCCGAGCGTGTGTTTGATCCGGAAGACTTCGTTGCCGATGTTGATCGCGTGTACTCGAAGCTCGGGAGATGTCTCGTCGCTGTCAGCGAAGGGATCAAAGACCGCGCGGGCAACGCGATTACCGCGATGATGGCTGATTCCCGAGAGCAGGATGCACACGGCAACATTCAACTGTCAGGGACGGGTGTGTTAGGCGACTTTCTTGCTGAGCGATTGCGCCAGGATCTGGGAGGTTCGTCGAAGAAACTTCGAGTGCGAAGCGACACCTTCGGATACGTTCAGCGCACGTTCTACGATGTGTCCCGGGTAGATCGCGAAGAGGCCCGCGCGGTCGGAGAACAGGCCGCGTTGCGCGCGATCGAGGGGAAGGCAAGCGGTTCCGTGACGATTGAGCGTATTTCGACCGATCCTTACCGGGTGCAGTACGGGTTTGTTCCACTTGAGACGGTGGCGGCCAAGACGAAGATCATGGATGAAGCATTCATGGCCAAAGGGCGACCCGATGTCACCGAAGCGTTCTTGCGGTACGCGGAACCGCTGGTTGGTGAAATTTCGCGAGTTGAGCGGCTTGGCTGAAGTGCAGAGTCCATATGCTGTCGGTATGAGACAGCGAACCACTCAACTCTCGTACGGCCTTGTGCTCGTTCTGGTTCTCAGTGTGGCGTCATCATGCACGTCGCGTGGCACGACGTATTCGTTCGCGCCGGTCGAGGCGCGAGTGGTACCGATGCATCCGGTCGCGCCGCGCGGGCTGGCCATGTTTGATGGTCGAACGGGGAAGGCCTTGAACTGGGATGATCTGACGCAGGCCGTTCGATGGGCCGAAGTAACCTTCCTTGGCGAACGACATGACGATGCCATCGGTCATGCAGTTCAGCTCGCCATTGTTGAAGATGTCTTCGCCGATACGAGAACCGCCAGCGCGCTGTCTCTGGAGATGCTCGAGCGAAATGAACAAGCGATCGTGAATCAGTTCCTCGCGGGCGAGATCGATCAGACCGAGTTCATGACCATGACCAACAGCGAGAACTGGGCTGGCGAAGGATCATGGGTTCGGTGGTACCAACCGATCATTGATGCAGCGATCGCTCGTGATGCAATCGTCGTCGCGGCGAATGCACCACGGGAGTACGTCAGGCGAGCGCGAGAGGGGTATGCCAGCATTCTGATCGTGCCACAGGAGGAGGCGCGGCTCTTCAGTTTGCCCCGTTCCAAACATGAAGGGACACGCTATCGGGAACGCTTCTTTGATCTCATGTCGGGTGGAATGGGAGGCGGCGCACATGGAGGCGGAATGACCCCCGAGATGGTCGAGGGCATTTTCCGCAGTCAGTTGTTGTGGGATGCCACGATGGCCGATTCGATCGATCGAACGCTTGACCTCGGTGCCAAGCGCGTGGTTCACCTGATCGGGGGATTCCACATCGAGTATGAAGGGGGCACGGTTCTCGAACTCAAGGCCCGCCGACCGCAGACGCGCATCCTCACCGTTTCGCTCGTCCCGACAGATTCCCGCTTCCTTCGGGAAGAGGATCATGAAATGGCTGATGTTGTGATCTACACGGGCTCAACCACACCGTGATCCATCATCGCCCGGTCCAGCGATAGCGGATGTTCTCATTGCCGGCAATTGCGCGGTTGGCATCAACAATTCTCTGCAGATCACCCGAACTCAACCCGGCGGGGTGCCCTTGCCAGCGCACGACCCAGTCGCTGGAGATGACCAGCGCATGCGGCCAGGAACTGCCACCAACCGCGCGCATCATGCGCGTTTCCGGATCAGATGCAACCGGGAAAGCAAAAGATTGAGGTGTGAGATTCCGACTCTTCATGCCGTCCATGAACTTCTGTGGTGTTTCGTTCGTGATCCACATGACCTCGACATCGTTTCTGAATTGGTTCGCCAGATCATTGATCTTCGGGAGGACCGCAATGCACGGCCCGCACCACGTCGCGCTGAACTCAACAATCAACACCTTGCCGCGCGGATTCGCGGGCTGTGAAATCCATTCAGCGATGTAGAAATCAGGGGCCTTCTGGCCGCGGACAACCCGGGCGCCGGAGACCGGGCTGCTGAACGTCGGAAACTTTGCATTGCTGGCGTCGTCGGCCTTGACTTCTTTCGCCCGCTCGCTGGGTCGCTTGTCCGGATCAAACTTCTCAGCCACGAGCACCGCGACTGCTTCATTCAGTCCGCGAGTATTCAGCCCGGCGTAACGGACTGCGCCGTGACGATCGATCACTACATTGACCGGTTCGCGGTAGATACCCAGTTCATCGAGAAACGCGCCGGTCGGATCGACGACCATCGGTGCATCGACCTTCAATCGCTCGATGAACTTCTCACCGTCATCCGCACCGTCCGGGGTATGAACGAACAGCGTGACGACATCGTCCGCCGACTTGGCGAACTGTCTGCTCAAGCGCGCGGGGATGGTTCGTTGCGGACCCTGTCGGACCGACCACGACTGAAGCACCACCACCTTGCCGCGATAGTCATTCCAGGTCTTGCGGTCGGTATTGAACCAGCGCAAATCTTCAGTAAACTTCGGCGCAGCGTACCCGACGATCTCGTTCAGCAGGGTTCGATCGACGGTGTCGAGTCGTTCCAGCCATCGTTCGTCAACCGGCCGGTGCTCCTGACGAAGGGTATCTGCCCGGTCGGAATCCTGGCCCCCCGCGCCGACGGCAAGCACTGCGCAACCGAGCAGCAATGCGCTCATCATGGTTTGCATGGGGCCGAGTGACGAACGTCGCTGGGGGTATCTCACGATGGCATCCTTCCACAAGTCCACGGTGTGCGGCGGGTCGAAATCTCGCTGAACAGATATCGCGTCAGGTGACCTCCGCCTGTTCAGCGTACACGGCCAGAGGATGATCGGGCAAGCGTGAACCTCATTTCATGCGTCCGGGAACCTGAGATGCAGCAGTTTGAGCGGCTACGATCGTCGTTCCAATCCACAGGGCGGGTCCGGCCCGGGGTTGCGCGATTCGGGATCATTCGCTGATGTCGTCAGATACACGCTCCACTCCGCCGACCATTCACCCCGTGACCGAAGTCTGGCGACTTGCGTGGCCGACCGTGCTCACCATGACCAGTTACACGGTCATGCAGTTCATCGACAAGCTGATGGTCGCGCAGGTCGGCCCGCTCGAAGTCGCCGCGCAGGGCAACGGCGGCATCTGGTCATTTCAGCCGATCGCGTTCGCGATGGGTGTACTCACCGTGGTGAACACGTACGTTGCGCAGAATCTCGGCGCGGGTCGGCCTGAACAGGGACCGAAATACGCCTGGGCCGGCATCTGGCTGAGCGTGATGATGTGGCTGTTTGTGCTGCTGCCGTGGGCGCTGGTGCTGCCGTGGTTCTTCGCGCTCACTGATCACAGCGAGCAATTGCAAACTCTCGAAGTCGGCTACGGCCGCATCCTTCTGGCGGGATCGGTTCTTCTTATCGCGGGACGCGGGCTGCATCACTTCTTCTTCGGCCTGCACCGACCGAAGGTCGTGACCGCCGCGGCGATTGTCGGCAACATCGCGAACGTCTTCTTCAACTGGGTGTTCATCTTCGGCCATCTCGGGATGCCGGAGATGGGGCTGTACGGCGCCGCGCTCGGCACCGTGTTGGGGACAGCGGTGGAGTTGCTCATCCCGGCGTACGTCTTCCTCGGCCCGGCGCTGAACCGTGAACTCAAATCACGCGCATCGTGGCGACCTTCATGGAAACCGATGCGCGATCTGCTCAAACTCGGCTGGCCCGCCTCCGTCCAGTTCGGAAACGAGATCACCTGCTGGGCGATCTTCATGACGATTCTTGTCGGCCGATTCGGTGAGAATCACATGACCGCCGGGTGGGCGGCGCTCGGGTTTATGCATCTGAGCTTTCTGCCCGCGGTCGGCTTTAGCGTGGCGGTGAGTTCGCTCGTCGGTCGCTACATCGGCGGGGGCGAGCCGGATATCGCCGCGGCCCGGGCGCGCACGGGGCTGAAACTCACCATGGTCTACATGTCGGTGTGCGGCCTCGCGTTTCTCATCTTCCGCCATCCGCTCATCGGGCTGTTCGTCTCGGGCAGCGAAACGACGCCAGAACAGGCGGCGGAGATCATCGACATCGGCGGCAAGCTCATGATCTGCGCGGCGGTGTTTCAGACGATCGATGCGATCGGCATCATCTACTCCGGCGCGCTGCGCGGCGCGGGCGACACGATCTGGCCGGGCGTCGTGACGATGATCTATTCGTGGATCTTCATCGTGCTCGGCGGCTGGCTGTTCGTCACGCTCCTGCCCGGCCTCGAAAGTCTCGGCCCGTGGATCGGCGCGAGCGTGTACATCATCCTGCTCGGCCTGACGATGGGCTGGCGATTCGAAGGCGGGCGCTGGCGCTCGATCCAGCTGATTGAAGACGCGGAACAGCGTGCGGCGGAAATCGCGCCGGTCGTTCCCACACCGCCCGCTGCGGGCGCTGAAGGCGCGGTGCGCGACGTCGCGGAAGGTATGAGTGAGGCGTATGAGCACGAATCCGAAGGTCGGTAGGCCATCGATTCGCCACCGAGTTGAGTGCTTCATCGCTTTGATTTGGGTTGACCGACAAGTCGATGACCGAATCCCTGGAGTTTTTCGCGTATGGCTTCGGACCGGTCTAATGGTCCATTAACGAGAAGTCGGTGGACGGCATCAAACCACGGATGGGGTTGGTCTTTTGACCCGCTCGCAGTCCATCCCATGAGCCACGACAGGTCTGCGTGATCGGGGTCGTCCCACGATCTCGACAGGCGAATGCTCTCCGATGACACCCACTCGATGAGTTGCTTGAGGTGTTCGTCGGTCGCGTGCTTCGGTCCACCTTCGCAGCCGATCAGGAGCAGTGCCACGCCATAGAGTGGGCTGCCCGGGTCTTGCTGCTTCACCGCGTTCATCAAGAGCGCTGCAGCAGTGTTCTGAAACGCGCTGATCCACCCGCGCTCCTTGATCGTCGGCAGGAGTTCAATGAGGCAAGCGAAGTGGAAGTCCGGGACGAAGCTGCTCAAGACTTCCGGGTCTTCGGAAGAAAGCAAGGTCGCATTGCAGAACACGCGAATGATGCGTCGATCCTGGTGCTCCGATTCACCCCGTCCGAGGTTGGGGGCGCACAGGTACAGCACTTCGTTGGGAATCCAGCCGTCCGACTCCAGTCGACCGGTGTTGCGAATCCTCATTAGGGAGGCAAGGTGTTGCTTCTGGTCGTTGCCGTGGTCGGCGCGCGAGATCTGGCCGAGCATCGCATCCGTCACATGCGGTCGCACCGCGTGAAACAGGTCCGCACGGAACGGTGTGTACGGTCGAAGCAACGCGTCGAGGTCTGATTTCGACTTTTTCACGAGTCGAATCCTACCGCGCTGCGCCGCAAACTACAATTCCCGACGTCACCGGTTCGAAGTGATGATTTCGGGCTTGCGCGGCTTGCGGAACTTCGGATCGCGCTCCGCGTAGTCTTCCTTCGAGGCGACGCGGTGATTGATCCACTCGATCACCGCGGCGGTGTTGACGCTGTCCGGATCGCGGCGGAGGTAGTCCTCGGCGATGCCGATTACGCGAAAGCCCTGACGCAACTGGAACGAAAGGGTCGGATCGTTCAGCCAGCCGCGGATCACGCGCATCACGTATTCCTCCGGCGGGAAGAGATGCGCGAACGAGCCGTAGCCGCGCAGTCGCGCCCCCGCGCGGATGCGTTTGAGGTTGAAGTCGCGCACAATCTTTCGTCGCGCCTCGTACAGGCGACGACCGATTCCTTTTCGCTGGTGGCGCGGATCGACCATCACTTCCGCGGCATAGAGCGTGCGGCCTTCCGGATCGTGATTCGTGAACATGAAGTTCGCGGTGAAGTCGCGATAACTCGAATGAAGGTTGTAGTCATCCCAGTTCACGATCAAGCTTGATGCGCAGCCGACCACCTGCTTCGTCGCGACTTCCTCGGCGACGAGCTGACCCTCCGGAAACACATCGATATGCGAGGCGAGCTGCGAATGCTCCCACGGGTCATCATGCGGATACACCCGGCGACTGAGCTCGTGAATCGTATCGAAGTCTGCCGGTCTGGTCGGTCGGACGCGAATGCGCGGTTTCGTGTCAGCCATACTGATTGCTGAACGATAGGTTGTACGGCAGGGCAGGTCCATGCGTGGCGACAAGTGCAGTTGAACTCAATCACAATCGACATGATGGCTGTAGCGGAGTTGTGTTGTTTCATGTCGATGGTCCCGATACGATCACATGCGGGTTCCATGTGCATTTTGTCAATGGAACCGGATGAAGAACTTCAACTGCAGGGAGATTGCCGCTGATGATCATCGACTGTCATACCCACTTGAACAACTACGATGAAGATCGTGTGGTGACGCTCGATGAATCGCTCGACAAACTTCGCGAACAGATGGCATTGAACGGGGTCGATCATTCCGTTGTGCTGACAAGCTTCAAGGTGAACGAGCACCGCCCTTCGACCGCACAGGTGGTCGAGGCAACGCGCGGCCTGGACATACTTTCGGTCGTGGCGGGAATCAGCATCGTTAACTACAAGGAGCGCGACCTGCGCGAATTGAGTGACTTTCTAAAGGATGGACTGGTCAAAGGGTTGAAGCTTTACCCCGGGTACGAACCGTTCTATCCGTACGATGCGCGATGCACGGTCATTTACGACCTGGCAAAAGAGTACGACGTGCCGGTGATGATTCACACGGGCGATACGTTCAGTGTGAAGGGGCGCTTGCGTTACGCGCATCCGTTGCACATCGACGATGTCGCGGTGGATCATCCGGAGCTCAAGATCGTCATCTGCCACATCGGGAACCCCTGGATCCGCGACTGTATGGAAGTGGTGTACAAAAACAACAACACCTACGCCGACGTTTCCGGGTTGGTCGTGGGTGATTTCGAAGACAATTTTGAGAAGTACATGCTGCAGCAGGTGCGCGAGATGATTCTCTACGCGGGTGAACCTCGGTATCTCCTGTACGGCACCGACTGGCCGATCTGCGAGATGAAGTCGTACTTGCGCTTTGTTCGCGGGCTCGACCTGTCGGAAGAGAAGCTCGAGATGATCATGTGGAAGAACGCGGCAAAGGTGTACGGAATCAACGTGCCCGGTTCAGGGTGAGGCCAGCGTCGGCTGAGAAAC
>CBFGRU010000050.1:0-15102 GCA_965651255.1 uncultured Phycisphaerales bacterium | reverse complement strand
GTGCTCTCCGGCGGACGATGGGGGGCGGTGCTGGCGACGCTGACGACGCTCGCGCCGGTGATGGTGCTGGAAGCGGTCGAAGCGCGCGGGTACGCGATCATGCTGACCGCGACGGGCGGCATGATGCTGTGCTTTTCGCTCGGCCAGCGCGATCGTCCCGGCGCGTGGGTGGGGTATGCGGCATTTGCTGCCCTGGGCATCTGGGCGCACTTCGTGACGGTGTTCATTCCGATCGGGCATGCGATGTGGTTGTTTGGTACGGCCCTTTTGACACGTGATCGACGACCCGCGATCGCCGGTCTCTGCGCGATCGGTCTGGGCGCGGTGTTGACGCTGACGCTGTACGCGCCGATTCTGCCGGACTTTCTGCACCTGATGCAGGAGCAGGGGAGTTTCGCCGCGACGGTGGCGGATCGGCCGACGCTCTTCGGCGCGGAAGGTTTGCACCTGCTCATTCAGCTCGGGGGTACGTGGTCGTGGTGGGCAAGTCTTGCGGGATTGGGGTTGCTGGTGATCGGCGCTGCGCAGACGGTTCGGATGCGCGAACCCGGGGCGGATGTTGCCTTGGCATCATTGCTGGGCGGTGCGGTGATGGTGCTGGCGGTGTTGATCAGCGGCGCGTGGGTGTACGCGCGGTTTGCACTGTTTCTTGTTCCGCCGGCCATCCTTCTGATGATGTTCGCGCTGCGGTGGCTGGCCACCTTCGGCCGAGTGGTCCTTGTGACAGGGATGATGTTGCTGATCGTGCCCTGGTTGGTGGAGCTGGCAGTGCGCCCGCCGAAGCAGCCACTGCGCGATGCGGTGGAGTATGTCACGAGAGAGGCGCCGAATGCGGGTGTGCTTGGCGTTGGTCTCTTCCACGGCGTCATTCGCATCTACTACCCGATGAACGACCCCGCATGGCGATTCACCACGCACGGTGAACAGGACTTCGAGTCAGAACTTCACAGGAACCCGCCGCGGTGGGTCATTGTGTATTACCCGCACTTGCTCTCGCCGGAACGAGAAGCGTTTCTTCGCGCATCAGGGTATCAAGTGGTGCAGACGCTGCCTGGCTGGGCGGACTGGGGGCGGGGCGAGGTGGTCATCTGGCGGTTGACGCTGGCGCGGTGATCGGTTCGGCCCGGTCGAACGATTCAATCGTGACGAAGTGCTTCGATCGGATCCTTGCGACTGGCAACGATGGCGGGGTAGATTCCGAAGACCAGTCCCACCATTGCGGCCACAACAAAGCTCGCGATGATCGACCAACTGGTTACCTGCGTCTCCAGCGAGAACGCAGTCTTGGCGAATCCCTTCAGCAGCGGAAGTTTGAGCACCGCCGGCAGCACCTTCTCGATTCCGACCGAAACACCAACGCCGATGACGATGCCGATGAGTCCGCCGACGGCTGAGAGTGCGCCGGTCTCGACGAGGAACTGGGCGATGATGTGTTTGCGCGTTGCGCCGAGCGCCCGGCGAATGCCGATTTCGCGGGTGCGTTCCGTCACGCTCGCCAGCATGATGTTCATGATGCCGATACCGCCGACCAACAGCGAGATGGAAGCAATGAACGTCAGGACGATGTTCCAGACGAGGGCGGTCTTCTTCGCATTCTCAAGGAGTTCCCACGGCACGATCAACTGAATGTCGGAAAGGTCCGGGTGATCAAGTTGCATCACCCGCCGGACACGCTCAGAAGTGGTCAGCACCGTTTCGGTTGAGTCCGCGGTCAGGTAGATTTCACTGAGTTCGATCTCTTCACCGGAGAACGAGCCCGCGGTGCGGCGAAAGACCATGTTGCCGAACTGGTCTTCAGCAGTCGTGATCGGGATATGAACATCTTTGTTGAGGTCGCGTCCGACAAGGGCTGACCCTGCGCCTCCGGCAAGGCCGACGGGTCTGAGCACGCCGACCACGGTGAAGACACGGTCGCCGATTCGGAGGTTGGCGCCGATCGGATCCCGCAGCCGGAAGAACTTTCGCGCGATCTCCGAACCGATGACGCAGACCATGGACTGCTGCTCGAGGTCCTCAGCGTTGAGATAGCGGCCGCGATCGATACGCAGACTGGTCACATCGAGCAGTTCTGGTGTGGTTCCGAACGCCTGACTGGTCTCACGCTGATCCTGGAAGGTGATTTCATCGCCGACTGCCTTGAGCGGAACGATGGAAACGGCGTCGGGGAAGTTGGCGGTCAATCGGCGAAGATCGGCGAACAGGATGCCGTACTTCACGACCATGGACCGCTGCTGGCCGCCCATGGAATTGCTTTCAGCGGGTTTCGTGGAACGAACGATGATGTTCGTTGCGCCGAGCGCTTGAATATCGCGAAGGGCAGCCTGCTTGTTGCCCTCGCCGATGGAGACCATGATGATGACGGCGGCGACCCCGAGAATAATGCCAAGACTCGTCAGCACCGAGCGCAGCATGTGCAGGCGCAGGTTCTTCAGGCCAAGGCGGATGATTTCCAGCAAAAAGCCCATACGTCACATCAGTCAGTCAGAAGTTCGGTCAGAATGAGATGCTATACCGCTGGAGCAGACAAAGGTGGCAACCGTGCAGGTGAACATCCTGAGCGAGGAAGAAATCGGCCGGGGCTGGACGTTTCTGGCCGAGGTCCAACTGGCCGATGCGCCGGCGCGACGTCATGAGTTGCATCTTGCATGGGCGGACTACAACCGGTGGTCACCGGGTGGGACGGATCGTCCCGAAGCCGTGGCGGCAGGAGTCTTGCGGTATCTCTACGAGTGGAACCTGCCGGAGCGGCTGCCGATGCGGCTCGATGCCTCAACGGTCTGCAGGGCGGACCCCGATGCCGATCGAGAAATCCCGAAGCGAATCGTGCCATGAGTCATATGTGCGTTTGCGCGTTTGCGCGTGACCTCGGCTCCCACTTATCCCATCAGCGACTGCGGTTCGTGCGGCTGGAACGAAAGCGGCAGTTCAACGTAGAACGTGGCGCCGTGCCCCGGCTCACTGATGAGCGAGAGCGTCGCGCCGAGGAGTTCGGCCAGTTCTCGACAGATCGCCAGGCCAAGCCCGACGCCCTTGTGCGCCCGTGTGTGTGAGGCATCAACCTGCCGAAACTTCTCGAAGATGATGTCCTGCATGTCGTAGGGAATGCCCGGTCCCTGGTCGCTGACACCGATGCGCACGCCATGCGTCCCGTCGGGCCGGGTGATGCGCTCGGCGGCAACCGTAACGATGGCGTTCTCCGGCGAGAATTTCATCGCATTGGACAGGAAGTTGTAGAGAATCTGTTGCAGTTTGCCCGGATCCGTTTCAACGACGGGCAGATTGGGACTGAGGCGGGTGTTGATCGACACATGTCTTGCATCGGCCTGCGGACGGAGCAGGGCATGGAGCCCTTCGATGAGGTCCGCAATGCTGGTGGACTCGACGGAAATCTCCATTCGTCCCGCTTCGATCTTCGCCATCTCGAGAAGGTCATTGATCATCTCGAGCAGGGACCGAGCACTGGTCAGAATGTTGCTGAGGTAGCGCAATCGCTTCGGGTCTGCTTCAAGATCACGGCGAGCAATCTCATCGAGCAGTTCGGTGAACCCGATGATCGAGTTCAGCGGTGTCCTCAGCTCATGGCTGACGTTGGCGAGGAACTCGCCCTTCAAGCGGTTGGATTCATACAGGCCGATGTTCGCTTCGGCCAGTTCCGTTACTTTCAGGTCCAGACTTTCGTTTACCGCCTGAAGCTGCGCCTGTGTTTCCTGGACGCGGTTCAGCATCGAATTGAACGCATCCGAAAGCTGCTCGAACTCATCACCGGTTGAAATGTCTGCGCGAATCGAGAGATCACCTTCCTGCACGCGCTCCGCGGTTTCGCGCAATCGTCTGACCGGGGAGAGAATGAGTTTGGTCAGGATGAAGTAGAACAACATCACGGCGAGCAGACTGCCAAACAGCCAACTCGCAATGATGTACATGCGCCCGAGGAGAAGTTGGCCGGCCGCAAACTCGCTGCGTCGATCGATCAGGAGGATGGCGCGAAGCCGATTGGCGACGGCGGGGTCGCGTGCAAACGAGAAGAACTCCGCGAGTCCGCCGTCCTGAATGCGCAGCATCTCGTCTTCACGAATAGCGCGGGCGTACAGATAGACATCCTGCCCATCCAACTCGGCGGCCTCTCCGTACTCGGTGGCGGTCGGATTCTCGCGAAGATGGCGGAACGCGCGGTCAAAGAAAGTTGGTCGCCGCTCGTTCGGTTCGAGCAGATCCACGTTGACCATCTCTATGCGAACGAGCTCTTCGAACGCCGTGTCGTAGCGCGGCGGGGCGGACGACATTCGGCTGACCGATCCCATGCGAATCTGGTCGTTCAACCACGCATCCGCGAGTTGGCGCGCGACTTCAAGCTGACTCTCGGTCACCATTGAACGAAAGAAGAACCACGGCACACTCAATGCCACGCCGAGAATCACCACGACGGCCAGGCCGAAGAGCAATTGGGACTTGTTGGAAAGTGAGATGCCGGAGGCCATGGTGCAACAATTGGTGGCGGACGACGATTCAAACCGGTGCCGAGTGGTTCACGCTTCGCTGACATCGTATCCAGCGGCGTATCGACCAAACTCCGCGCGTGCAAGCTGGCGGATGAGATCGTTCAGGAGCGTGCTGGCACCGAAGCGAAAGAGATGCGGGCTCAGCCACGGTTCGCCGAGCGTCTCCTTCACCATAACCAGGTAATGCAGGGCGGATTTCGCAGTGCGTATTCCACCGGCGGGCTTCATCCCGATCCGCAACCCGGTGGCCCGCGCATGATCACGAATTGCTTCGAGCATGACCAGTGTCACCGGCAGTGTCGCCGCCGGCGAGACCTTGCCGGTGGAAGTCTTGATGAAGATTTCTCCATCACTCGGTGCGTGAAGACCTGGTGTCGCCGCAGCCGAATCAATCGCTAGGTCACTGGCGCGTCGAATCTGGTCGTACGTCTCAAGTTCTCCCGTTTCCAGGATGATCTTCAGATGGGCCGACCCGCAGGCACGCCGGGTTTCCTGAATCTCTTCGCGTACACGGTCCAGTTGACCGGAGAGAAACGCGCCCCGACTGATGACCATGTCCACTTCATCCGCTCCGGCTTCGACGGCGGCGGCCACTTCCGCCACGCGCGTTTTCAGCGGAAGTTGGCCACTGGGAAACGCCGTGGCGACGCTCGCGACCTTGACGGAGCTTTCTCGCAGAGCATCCTTCGCAACGCTCACCAGTGCGGGATACACACAGACCGCCGCGACGGGCGGGATCGGCACACCGAACGGCAGTTCAGACGGCTGTTGTGCCTTTCTGCAGAGCCCCCGAACTTTCTCGGGCGAGTCTTTCCCTTCGAGTGTGGTCAGGTCGACCATGCGCACGGCCAGGCGAAGTCCTGCGCATTTGCTTTCGCGCTTGATCGACCGCCGCGTAAACGACGCGGCGCGGGCTTCCAGCATGATGGAATCGACCGTTGGCATGAACGGTCCATAGTGTACGATTTCCCCGCAACCCCTGCCGTCGGCTACAGTGTGTCGTTCCACGCGGGATCCTCGGGTCACCGCGTTTCTGTCATTCCATGTCATTTCGCCTAGCCAAGCAGTTCTT
Organism: uncultured Phycisphaerales bacterium; assembly: GCA_965651255.1. Taxonomy (GTDB): domain Bacteria; phylum Planctomycetota; class Phycisphaerae; order Phycisphaerales; family SM1A02; genus CBFGRU01. Next base: position 9,531 of record CBFGRU010000050.1, on the reverse strand, counting down.
TCGTCACCAGCGCCTCAAGCGTGCGGGTATCGTTGCCGAACTCGATGTGCATGCGATTGCCCCCGGCGGGCTGCGTGGCGGATGGACCGTCCACCCCGATGTTCTGACGAAGGAATCCATCGTCTACGCCTTCGGCGTGGGCTCGAACATCGAGTGGGACAAGGAGATGATCAGGCGGTTCGGACTGACGCTGCATGCGTTCGATCCGACCCCACGTGCGATGGCATGGATCCGGGCGCAGTCGCTGCCTCCGAGTTTTCACTTTCATGAATACGGCATCGCTGCCCACGATGGTGTGGTGAACTTTTTCCCCCCACGTCGCATGACTTCCTACAACTTCTCGCCGATTGATCGTGACGGGCGGGTCGAACGAGATGGCCGCATCGAAGCGCCGGTAAAGCGTCTCAGCACGATCATGCGCGACCTGGGGCACACGCGGGTCGATGTGCTCAAAGTCGATATCGAGGGAGGTGAGTACGAAGTCATTCACGACTTCCTCTCGGAAGGGGTGAATGTAGGGCAGTTGCTGGTCGAGTTTCACCACAACTACCGCACGGTGCCCTTCGAGCGAACGGTTGAGGCGGTGAACGCACTGAAAGCAGCCGGGTTCCGCATTTTCCACATCTCCGCGCGCGGGTACGAGTTCAGCTTCATTCGTCGGTGACGAATCCGACCGCACGGTGTGCGTCCGGGCCTTCATCGATCATCACGAGCGCGCGTCGCACCTCCGCCACGCTCCATGCCTGGGCGGGGCAGCCCGATGGCCGATGCGGCGCATCGCCGTCATACACCTCGGCGATCTGCCCGATGCACCCGCTGTCGCCACCGTCGAGTGTGCCGAGCAATGGTTCCACGAATGTTCGCGCTTTGAGGCGAGCAGGAGCGCTGAAGTCATTTGCTCTCAGGAACGCCTCAATGTACGGGCCGATGAGCCACGGCCAGACGGTTCCGTTGTGATAGGCCGCATCCCGCTGGAACAGATCACCTTCGTACCGGCCGCGATAGTCAGCATGGCCGGGTTCAAGCGTTCGCAGTCCGAATGGAGTGTGAAGTGATTCATGCACCGCGTTCACGACGCAGAGGCGTTGCTCGCGGGTGAGCGGTGAATAGGGAAGACTCGCCGCGAAGATCTGGTTGGGGCGCAATCGTCCGTCTGGCTGCCAATCGAGTGTTGCACACACATCGCTGGCGTCATCCTGCTGCTCGGGTCGAACGAGGCGCAATTGTCCGGGGGCAACACGCGATCGCACGTTGACCGGTTGCAGTGAGAGGCAGTCGTGCAGGCAGTTGCGCTCTGCCCACCAGAAACTCATCTGAAAGGCGATGGCGACCTGCCCCGCGCGCTCGATGAGTTCATCTCGCTCGTGAACATCGGGAGTCAGATCCGCCAGGCAACGTAGCGCATGGTGCCAGAGGGCGTTGATCTCGACGGCCTTCCCATGTCTGGGGGTGAAGACGACCTGGTCACGTGCCGCATCCATCCACGTCAGTTGGGTGCGATCATTCCCCGCAGCCATCAGACCGTCCTGCGTCGGCCCGATACCGAAGTCAGTTCCGCTGCGATAGGCGCGCACAATGGCACGGCAGGCATCGACGAGATCAGCCGGCACCGGCGCACCGGCAGCGCGGTTGAGCATCCAGACGGCGTGAATGAACCACAGTGACGCATCCACCGTGTTGTACTCAGGCGGTCCCGCCTCATCGGCGAATCGGTTGGGGATCAGGCCCTTCCGCATGGCTCCCGCGAATGTGCGCAGCACCGACTGCGCTTCGTCGAACCTCCCGGCGACGAGGAGCAGTCCCGGTAGCGAGATCATGGCATCTCGTCCCCAGTCGCTGAACCAGGGGTATCCCGCGATGATGCTGCGGCCGTCGGGTCGATCGGGTCGGACGCGATGAACAAGAAACGCGTCGGCGGCCAGCGCGAGCGCCGCGTGCGCGGAGTCTGGGTTCGGCGGTTCAGTCCGAGTGTCACGGGCCGCGTCGCGCAGAGTTGCAGGATCGAGCACTTCCAGGTTGAGGGTGAACTCTGCGGGCGCCGATTCAAGAACAAACACGCCGGGGGAGAACACATCTTCGCGCCAATCCTGGCCACGATCGAGTTCGATTTCGTAGGCGAGGTTGTACCACCAGTCCGGTGCAAGGATGGCGCTGGCCCCATTGCAGGAACAGCGAACTCGAACATCTTGCCGCGTAAGCACAAAACCGTCCGGTTCACATGCCGCTTCGGGCGGATCAATTGGCGCGTGATCCAGCGCGTGAAAGTCACGCAGAGGGATCAACGGTCTGATTTCCAATCGCACCGTCGGCGCGTCGGTCGTCAGTGCGTACGTCAACGCCGCTCCTGCTGATCGCGGGTCGAAACGCAGCACCCGCTGGAGTGAGACTTCGTACCCCCCAACCGAAATGGTCCATTGCCATCGCGCGAACGCTCCACGCCCATCGACCCCGGTCGCGAACTCCGGTTGTATCGTCGGCGGGGCGGGGTGTTCAAGGAATGCATCTCCGAACCGCTGCCGTCCGATGTCCACCGTCGTCTGGCCGACGGTCAATCGCTCAAACACGGAGTGCAGAACCACGCGTCGCTGGACCGGTGGCGTGATGGACGTGATGAAGAGGCCGTGATACCGCCGCGTGTGGGGCCCGTCGGTCGTCCCCATGGCAAAGCCGCCCCAGCCATCGGTCAGGAGCCATTCGCGAGAGAGTTGTTCACGGCGTGTCGGCGGCATGTCCCGTTGCGGGCATGTCGATGATCGTCATCGCGTGCACCGCGTTTCGGTGCTGCACCATCGTCGTGCAGCCCGTTTCGCGCTTCTGAATCGATCTCAACGATGGCACAGCATCACCCCATGCGGGGCCAGGCGGATCACCGACCAGCCGCACGCTGGAACGCGGTCGGCAGCGAGACGCCGTCGCGCAGGACGATCTTCCCGCCTTCGAGTTCGTAGAGCAGCAGCGTTTCAGTTCGATTATCGATCAGGTAGACCACTTCATCCGGCTGAGCATCGGCACCACGGCCGTTGTCTGCGCTGAGCAGTCGCATGTGTTGGCCGTTCGAGACGACCCCCGCAAACGCCGGATTCGCCGGCAACTGGCCGGCCTGAAGGATGACCAGCGCGGCAAGAACAAACGCCGACGCCCAGAGGACCGGTGATGTGCGGGAAGAGCGAGGGTGTGTGTGTGATTCTGCCATGTCCGTTTCCTTTCGGGAAAGGAGGCGAGCCGGAAGGAAAGATCAATCGACACTAGTTTCGGCGACGGCTGGCCGCGGCGATATCAGCCGCGATATCGCGACCGGCCAGTCCGCTCATCACCTTGGTGTTGGGGTCGTATCCCACCGCGATCATCGACTGATTCGTCTCGTCAACGATGAATACCACACCACTGGCAACGCCCGGACTGGTGGCACTGACCATGTGATAACTTCCGCCGGCGCGAAACTGTGCATGGCTGGCGGGCAGGAAGGTGACTGCAGCGAGCAGCCCAAGCAGAACGGCGTTCACAGCGATGAGCGCACCGACCCGATTTCGAACCAGGCGTTGAATCGTCATTCGCGGATCTCCTCAGAGCACTGGCCGGCGATGTTGATCACGAACAGCACCGCCGCCGCATTGAACAGGTCCAGACAAGAACGTGCGCGGAAGCGATCAGTCCTGGTGGCTTCGCTTCGAGGGCAGCAGAGAGACGACAATCACGCCGCCGCCCAGCACGGCCATCAGCAGATACCCGAACCAAACGGGGTACCCCTCGCGAACGGTTGGCTGAGGTGCGGCGCTCCCGGGCGGACGCGGTGGACCCGCCGGTGTACTTGTGCCGCCCGGCGTCAACACGCCGCCGCCCTGAGCAAACGCCAAGGGTGACGTGAGTGCAAGGATCAGAACCAGCACCAGCGGACGAACCACACATCGCAATGGGGAGAGCTTCAATCGCATGGTCTCAGCATACGGCGGTGGCGCACTGGCCGCAAGCAGAAAGCCACGCCCGTGGGGCCGGGGCACCTGTACTTCCCAGTCGATCCGGGCCACCGCTCGCCGCCCCGATCGGAGCCCGAGCCGCGCGAATGGTGAACGGGCGGCTGACGCGGTCAAAGGCGCCGGCGGGAACGCTCACCGTACCCCATCGGGTCGATCGCGGCATCATGACGCGACGATAGGCCGCGAGGGTCACTTCCCGTAACGCGTACCACCGTCCGTTGAAATCAAACAGCTCTTCGAACAACGCATCGGCCGGCTGTGCATCGCACCAGTATGCAAACACAAACGTCGGTTCAAATCGGGGGCCGAAGAGCTGACTCCATCGTTCGAGACTGTCTACATCATCGCGTGTGACCCAATTCTCCAGGCGCCGCCCGCGACCGGTGAGCTTTCGTCCCTTGACATCCAGCAGCAGGTTTCGTCCGGGGCCGTACACGACGAAGTCGAAAGACTTGAGCGATCCCAGCACCTCTCCTTCCGGAAGGAGGGACTTCTTCGCTTCATCCACCGCGACGTAGGGCACCCGGTTGGCGCGGAGATAGTACTCGAACGCCTGCTCGTAATGGAAGCGTCGCTGCGCCATTGACTCCATCACCATACCACGTCCGCGCGGGCTTCACTCCCGGTCGGCCATGAGCGTCGTTGAGTCCTTGGCTCCCAGGGTCTGGTAGATCTGCCGTGTCGCATCGGACTTGTTGAGTGTATAGAAGTGAATGCCCCGAACGCCGTTGTCCAGAAGGTCGAGGCATTGTTCGGTGGCCCAGTGAATACCGACGCGCTGCACCGCGTCGGGGTCATGTTCGACGCGGGCGAGGGCACGCAGGAGCGGGGCCGGAAAGTTCGTTCCCGCCGCAAGGTCTGCCATTCGCCGGAGTCCCGCCATGCTGGTTACGGGCATGATGCCCGCGATGAGCGGAATGTCGATCCCCGCCAGTTCGCAACGATCCCGCCAGTCGTAAAACGATCGATTGTCGAAGAACATCTGGGTGCAGACATAATCCGCCCCGGCTTCGACCTTGGCCTTGAGATGATCCATATGGATCAGTTGATTCGGGGTGGTCGGGTGCCCTTCAGGAAAGCCGGCGATACCGATGCCGAACCCGCGCGGGTCCGGGTGCAGTCGCTGCTCATTGAAGGTTCGGATGCGAGAAACAAGGTCGGCGGCATACCGGAAGTCATCATCCTCCGGGCGATAGTCGGCCAGATGGCGCGGGGGATCGCCCTTGAGCGCGAGAATGTTCGAAACGCCGGCCTCGGCGTAGCGCGAAAGGATCGCATCGATCTCCGCATAGGTATGGCAGACGCAGGTCAGGTGCGGCACGGGATCAAGTGTCGTCGTTTCCTTGATGCGGACGACGAGATTATGCGTCCGCTCCCGCGTTCCGCCGCCGGCACCGTAGGTCACGCTGACAAACGAAGGGTTGAGTGGCGCCAATTCATTCAGCGAAGAAAACAGATTCTCCCAGCCGTCGTCAGACTTCGGCGGAAAGAATTCAAAGCTGAATGTAGTCGGATCACGCTGAAAAACATCCTGAATGTGCATTTCGGTATCATACGATGACTCGGTCAGTGGGCGACCCTGACCACCGACCACTTCAACTTCGCCCGCAGGAAGGACGCCCTCGGCCGCATGAACCAGCGACAACGAATCCCCCGTCCGACGGCGAAACGTCTCAGTCTGTATCTGCGGGAACTGGAGAATCGCGCTCGGCACCAGCAGGGGACGATTTCGTCCAAGCAGCTCGGGTCGGCGCTCGGCCTGACCGATGCACAGGTGCGGAAGGATCTGGCCTACTTCGGCCAGTTCGGACATCCGGGGATCGGTTACCACATTCCCGAACTCGTCGCGCGGCTGCGCAAGATCCTCGGTACCGACCGAACGTGGAACACGGCCCTGGTCGGAGCAGGCAACCTCGGTCGCGCGCTCATGGCCTACGCCGGGTGGCGAGCCCGCGGATTTGATGTTGCGGCCGTCTTTGATACCGATCCGGAAAAAATCGGAACCATGCTGGAGAACCATCGCATCCGCCCGATGTCAGACCTGGCGATGCTGGTTGCGGAGCGGGGAATCAAGCTCGGCATCATCGCCGTACCGGGACCAACCGCTCAGACCGTCGCCGATGCGCTGATCGACGCGGGCGTTCTGGGCATCCTCAACTTTGCGCCGATGCGTCTGGATGTGAATGATCGAGTCAGCGTGACAAGCGTTGACTTGACGGTGTCGCTCGAGCAACTCGCCTTCCAGGTTTCGCTCGGTCTTACTGGCGAGGGGGAAGCAAGCGCCGATGTCGGGCTTGATTGATCTCAGCCAGCGACGTGTTGGCCACATTCTCTCGAGTACCCTTTCTGAACATGACTGATGCGCCTGAACAGTCCGACAATCAGGAGACGATACTCATCGTTGGCGCCGGCCTCGCCGGCGCGCTGATGGCCATGTTTCTTGCGCGCCGTGGTCAGCGCGTCATTCTGGCCGAACGGCGTCCCGATCCACGGACGCGCGGATTCATCGGCGGCCGATCGATCAACCTGGCCCTTTCCGCACGCGGCATCGACGCCCTGTCGCGGGTTGGTATGGCGGAAACTGTCCTGCAGAACGCAGTCCCCATGCCCGGGCGCATGATGCATGCCGTGGACGGGACACTGACCTATCAGCCCTACAGCAAGAATCCGAACGACCACATCAACTCGGTCTCACGCGGCGGACTCAATCTGACCCTGCTCGAATCGGCCGCCGCTCTGGAAACGGTGACCGTTCGCTTCAATCTTCGCTGCCTCGAAGTTGACCTCGATGCGCCAAGCGCGGCTTTTCTCGATGAGTCAACGGGCCGTGAGGAAGTCATACACGCCGATGTCATCATCGGCGCTGACGGAGCGTTCTCTGCGGTTCGCTCGCGGCTGATCAGGAATGATCGCTACGACTATCAGCAGAGCTATCTTGATGCCGGCTACAAGGAACTGTCGATTCCTCCCACTCCGTCGGGTGAGTTTGCTCTCAAGCCGAACGCGCTGCACATCTGGCCTCGTGGCGGGAGCATGATGATCGCGCTTCCAAACGAGGACCGATCATTCACTTGCACACTGTTCTGGCCGTTTGACGGCGATCACAGCTTTGCAGCCATTCGTTCGCGCCAGGACATTCTCCCCTTCTTTCGCAGGCATTATCCCGATGTTGTCCCGCTGATGCCCACGCTGGAGGATGACTATGAACGAAATCCGACGTCTTCGCTGGTCACTGTTCGATGTGCGCCGTGGCATTGGCAGGACAAGGTCGTTCTGATCGGCGATGCGGCTCATGCCATTGTTCCCTTTTTCGGGCAGGGAATGAACGCGGCCTTTGAAGATTGTGTCGCCCTCGACCGATTGCTGCAGCAGTTTCCAAACGATCGCGCACGCGCGTTCGCGGAGTACAGCGCGGAGCGAAAACCGAATGCGGATGCGATCGCCGACCTTGCGATCGCCAACTTCATCGAAATGCGTGATCGGGTCGGGTCGAAGGTGTTTCTGTTCCGCAAACGACTTGAGAAGATGCTCCACGGCTGGTTCCCGGGCTGGTACTGTCCGCTCTACAACATGATTAGTTTCTCGACCATTCCCTACGCGGAGGCGCGCCGTCGCGCTCGCCGGCAGGACTGCACGATCATCGCCGGGTGCATCGCACTCGGCGCAGTGGCCGTGCTCGTTCTGCTGGCGGGATTCGCATGGCTGTTCTCATAACACGCGCATTCGCCTGTTGTTTGAAGGCACGACATGACACTGACTTACACCAGTTACCTGAAACTCCCGCAATTGCTCGACCTTCAGCGCGCTCAGAGCGAGCCGGCGGAACATGATGAGTTACTCTTCATCGTCATTCACCAGGCGTATGAACTCTGGTTCAAACTGGTGTTGCATGAACTTGACAAGATCAAGCGAGACTTCACGCACGGAGATCTCTACGGCGCGATTCACACATTCAAGCGTTTGCGCACGATTATGAAGACGCTGGTCGGTCAGCTCGACATCCTTGAGACGATGACGCCAATGAGTTTCACGAGCTTTCGCGACCGGCTCGAAACCTCCAGTGGCTTCCAGTCCACCCAGTTCCGCGAGCTGGAGTTTGTACTTGGCTACAAGCGGCCGAACGTCATCAAATATCTGCGTGAGGATGATCCTGCCTACGCGATTGTCGAGCAGCGTCTGATGGCGCGGAGCGTGTATGACTATTTCTATGACTTCCTGTCGCAATTCGGCATCGACGTTCCGCCCCACCTGATCAACAAGGCCCCCGATGCGCCGAATCAGCCCGACGAGACGGTGCAGGAGGGGCTGTATCGGTTGTACACCACGCGCCCGGATGTGGCGATCCTGCTGGAGCTGATGACGGATTTCGATGAAGGGTTACAGGAGTGGCGGTATCGGCACGTCAAAGTCGTCGAGCGCACGATTGGTTCCAAGCAGGGGACCGGCGGCTCCCCAGGAGTTGAGTTCCTGAAGAAGTCGCTTTTCATGCCGGTGTTCCCCGACCTCTGGGCGATTCGCCATCGGCTGTGAATGGCTTGGGAATCTGGGGAGTCTGGCGAGGATGTCGCCCATTCGATCGCGTGTCCAGGTTGCGTACCCGAGAGCTTCCTGCGGCATGAATTCACTTGGCGCCACGGGATCAATTCTGGTACCCTTTGGGGGACTGGGTCGTGCCGTCGTCCGGCGGACCGAGTGTCTCATGGAGAGTAGGAGAGTACGACAATGAAGAAGTATCTTGCAACGGGCGCGGCGGCTGCGTTGGCGTGCGCCATTGCCGGGCCGACGATGGCTGGCGTTGGTGGTGGATCGGGCGCTACCCCGGGCACGATGTATGCGATCGACAGCAGTCGCAACATCTATACGATCAACATGGGAACGGGCGAGAAGACCCAGATCGGTCAGATCGCGGCCAATGCCGGGACGACCGCCGGTCTTGCGTACGATGCGGCGAACGACATCATGTATCTCACCTCAACGAGCAATGACTCGGTGTATCGCCTGAACATGGCAACCGGTGAAGCAACATTGATTGGTGCCTACGGAGACAGCTCAATCGTGATGCACGGACTGGAGTTCGACCCGACCACCGGAACGCTCTACGGTGCCTCATCACATAACGGCGGTCTGTATTCGATCAATACAAGTACCGGCTTTGCGTCGCTCATCGGAACCAGCGGCCTGTCGTCGTTCACCAATCTCGGCTTCAATTCCAGCAACGGGACGATGTACGCCACAAACAGCGGTGCCGATAGCTTCTACAGCATGAACCTGGCGAACGGCGCCACCACGTTGATTGGTCCGCTGAACGGACCGACCAATCCGAACGGGCTGGCGTACAACTCAGATAATGGTCTGATGTACCTGGTCGACAACTCGCAGGACAACCTGTACACGATCGATCTGAATACCGGTGCGGCCACTGCGATCGGTTCGACCGGGACCGGAAACCTCCTGGGCCTGGTGTACATTCCTGTTCCCGCCCCGGGTGCCTTTGCCCTGCTGGGTCTTGGCGCCCTGGCCGCTGGCCGCCGTCGTCGCCGCTGATCGCGGTTTCCGG
>CBFGRU010000049.1:0-15492 GCA_965651255.1 uncultured Phycisphaerales bacterium | reverse complement strand
GGGTGTTCACGCGAACGGGTCTTCGGCCTGGTGGTGACCGAAAGCGCGATGATCGGACTGATCGGGGCCATCGGCGGGCTGATCGGCGGACACCTCGGGGCCGGCGCGGTGGCGGCAATCATGAAGGCGCGGCTGGGCATTGTCATCACCCCGTCAGCGGACCTGGCCCTCTTGCTGCCCGTCGTGGTCGGCGCGATTCTGCTCGCGATGGTCGCGGGCGTCATCCCCGCGATTCGGGCGTACCAGACGCCGGTGGCGAAGCATCTGCGGCCGCTCGGGTGATTCGATCGGCCCGGACCACCAGATTGATGGAACAAGCAGATCGGTACGAGTGGTTCCTAGAATGAACCGCAACGAACAAGGGCTGGCGTGCATCCGCCCGCATAGCCCACCGACGATGAGGAACACACGATGAAGGTATTCTGGAGTCTGCTGGCGGCGCTCATCATCCTGACGGTCTTTCTGATGGTGACGAACAGCGAGAACGGCGTGGATGCCGGCAACGAGGGTTCGGCAGCCATCAACGCCACCACCCCGCCGGGTGATTCAAGCGCGACCCGCAGCGAACCACGTGAGGGTGCCTCATCATCATCATCGGGTGCCACCTCCGCCTCCGAAGGCAGTCGATCGTCTTCTGCCGGCTCGACCGCAGAGACCGAACCGCTCGATGCACCGGAAACGGGTGAGACGTCCGGCACTTCCACCGAAACACCCAGCTCTCCGGGCGCGCCGCAGGAAACGGGGACGACCGCTTCCCCCGCCCCGATTGAACAACGCGATGACGGCGCGACGGTGCTGGATGGTCGATTCGTGATTCGCGGATCGGGAACGGATGACGACCCGTACGTCGTTCCGTGGGACCTGCTGGTCAGCGCCCAGGACAGTTATCAGCCGCGACTGGGGAAGACGGACATTCCCAGCCGAATCGACCTGCTCGATGGCAAACAGGTGAAGATCACCGGGTACATCGCGTTCCCGCTGATGGTGTCGCAGGCAAACGAACTGCTGTTGATGATGAACCAGTGGGATGGCTGCTGCGTGGGCGTTCCGCCGACGCCGTACGATGGAATCGAGGTTCGCCTCAGCCGGGCGGTGCCGGCGACCAGCGGCATCAACGTGTTCCACTACGGGTCGATCACCGGGACGTTCAAGGTGGACCCGTACATCGTGAACAACTGGCTGGTGGGGATGTATCTGATCGAAGAGGCGTCGCTGGAGATGGAAATGTAAGCGACGCGGGCGAGAATCGCCTTAGCGAATGGCGACAATTGCCTATAACGAAGACGCTATCGAGACCTGTTGATTGGTGCAGCAAAAGGCGTTGAAAAATCGTGTACTGCAAGGGTGACTCGCACCTACCACAAGCGAGGGCAAATCGCATGCAAACGGCCGATAACCAAGTCTCTTTGAAAACTGTTCACTGACTAAGTGTATTGCCCTATACTCACTTGTCGATGAGTGACTTAGTGCTACAGCACCAGTTGGAGAAGCCCGTGCGGCCTTGGCTAAAGAACATTCTTAGGGGTGCAGGGTCAATCATTGTGATCTCCCCACCCACTTCATCCTCGAACTTTAACCGATTCATCCCGAGTGCGTCGGTAGAAGAAGCACTATGCGCTGACTGGTGCGCTGTGGGCAACGACTTAGCAAATGCGTTGTCATCGGCAGATCGGCTTCTTGAAGAATGGGACGAGCAAGCAGAGAGAAGCGAGAACGAAAAGAGCTGATGGCCGCACAACAGGCACGAGAAGCCGAAAAGCGCCAACAGATCATTCAAGCGTTTCAGAGTCGATCTGGCCCGCTTCCTTCTCCATCCGACCTTGAGCATTATGAGAAACTGATGCCCGGGCTCGCTGACCGCATTGTGAAAATGGCGGAAAGCGAGATGGCTTCACGTCATCGAATTCACGAGAAGGCGCTGAACGCGAGCATCGACGACACGCTAGAGGGGCGACGAGAACGAAAGCGCGGACAGTTGTTCGCTTTTTTTCTTGCGGGCTTCGCGATCTTGCTCGCATTTGTTGCGACGATGTACGGGTACCCATGGTTCGGCGGCGTCTTGGCTAGTGCGTCAATAGGTTCAATCTGCATTGCGTTCATTGTGGGCAGACAGTCGCAAGCCACCGAAGACCCTGTCTAGGGATAACTGTCTTCTGACCTGCAAAGACGAACGACTGGCCCTAGACCACTCCTTTTCAAGAACACCGGGTAGTTTTTTCACCGCGGCTGTCCCTTTGCGCGGGTGAATCTCGCCTGGTTGGGTGTCGCCGGCGGAGGGGCCGGGCGGCAAATTGCGGCTGGTCGCTGACCGGCGATCGGTCGTTTACAGACACCGACGAATCAATTTCGAGAAGATCAGGAGACCGCATCATCATGTCACGTTCGATCCGTACTTCGGCCCTGGGCGCCGTTCTCATGGCCATCACAACCTGCGCGGTGAACACCCAGGCAGACTCCGTCATCTTCAGCGAGGGTGATTTCGACCCCGGGACATGGTCGCTCGGCACACCCTTCTGGGGTTATGTGCCCGAGGGCGGCGTGTCGATGTCCGTCACGACGGATCGGTTCATCGGCGGAAACCCCGAGAACAAGTTCATGGCCCAGTTCTTCACCGTGAACTTTCCGCTGGATACGTTCAACGTCGCCTTCGCGCCGGTGATGATGAACAACTTCGTGTACGACCCCTCGACCCAGGGGGCGATCACCGAGATCGGTGCATCGATGCTGACGATGCAAATCGCCGAGAACCAGATCGCGCACAACGCAGCCCCACGCATCTACATCGAGCAGAACGGGCGCATCTTCCTCAGCCACAACAGCGGAACGTGGAACCCCTTCAGCTTCGACGACCCCGCGACGCTGCGCAGCTTCTCAGGATTCACCGAGAATAACTTCTTCGAGATCGTGCCGAACGTCGGCATCAACTTCGGCTCCACGCCCGACTTCGCGGGCTCGACGATGCGCTTCGGCTTCGGCCTCTCACTCGGCAGTCATGACCTCAACGGCCTCGGTCCGGTGCTGCTCGCCGGCGGATTCGATGATGTCAGCGTGCGGCTGGAAACGATTCCCGTCCCGGCACCCGGCGCGTTCGCCCTGCTGGGCCTTGCGGGGCTGTCCGGATTGGGGCGAGGCCGAAGTCGCTGAGATGGCGGTTCGCGTCGCCAGGAGTCTCTCCCCGCACGACAAGATCATTTGAATCGCAGAACAACAGGAGATTGTTGCATCATGTCTCACTTCATTTGCACAGTTACGATCAGTACCGCCCTGCTGGCCGGCGGAACCGCGTCGGCGGACACCATCATCTTTCAGGATGGCGACTTCGAGCCGGGCAGCTGGTCGCTGCTGGACCCGTTCTGGTCGGGCCTGCCCGATTCCGGGGAGACGATGTCGGTCATCACCGATCGATTCATCGGTGGAAACCCCGCGAACAAGTTCATGGCTCAGTTCTTCACGGTCAACTTTCCACCGGACATGTTCAACGTCGCCTTTGCGCCGGTGATGATGAACAACTTCGTGTATGACCCGTCGACCCAGGGCGCAATCACCGAGATCGCTGCCTCCATCCTGACGATGCGAATCGTGGATGGCATGCCCCCGAATGTGGGCTCGGCACGCATGTTCATCGAGCAGAACGGACGGTTGTATGTCGCCGCACCCGGGCCGAACTGGTTCGGTCATGACTTCAACGAGCCGGATACAACGCGAAACTTCTCCGGCTACGGCGAAATGGACTTCGTCGAACTCATCCCGGAAGTCGGCTGGGACATGAACTCGCACCCGGACTTTGATGGTTCAACGATGCGCTTTGGTTTCGGCCATTCGCTCACGAGCAGCGGCCTGACCGGACTCGGGCAGACACTCATCGCCGGCGGATTCGATGATGTCAGCGTGCGGCTGGAAACGATTCCCGTCCCGGCACCCGGCGCGTTCGCCCTGCTCGGTCTTGCCGGTCTGGCAGGACGGCGGCGTCGCCGAAGAAACTGATCGAGCGGCCATCGCGCATCCGCGCGAATCAATTCACCCATCCTCCGGAGGCGGCGAGCACGGTGTTCGCCGCTTCCGGTGTTTTTGCATCGGTCCATGAAGCGTCGTCTACTCCGCGAGCCACGCTTCGTACGCCGCGCGGAAGGGTGAATCGATCGGAAGGTTGGCATGCTCACGTTCGATAAGTGCTCGCGCTTCATCCAGCCGCTGGAGCCGGCGCAGTGCTTCGGCCTGGGCGATCGCCGTGCGATGTCGCGCCGCATCATCAATCGAGGCATGTTCCAGCACGACGGCCGCGACGGCATCGATATCGGCAATGTGGTCCAGAGCCAGCATCGACTCAACCAGCCACGCGCGGGAGTTCATCGCGACGGGCGAGAGGCCGGTTCCCAACATCTCGCGAATCTGAAGAACGCGGGTGAACGTTCGCCGCGCCTCGCCGAAGTACCCGATGCCGTATTCCGCTTCGCCGAGAAGCTGCAGGCACATCACGTGCTGCGGCGTATCCAACTTCTCACTCTGGTGCAGACTCTCAACGAGCAGGCGACCGAAGTCATGCGCTTCCTGGTAATCGTCGCGACTGAGCGCGAGCTCCGTCAGGTACATCAGCGCCGTCTGCGTGAAGATGCTGCCCAGGCCGAAGACCCGTTCGCCGATCGACTTCACACGTCGGAAGACTTCATCGGCCGCTTCAGGTTTGCCGTTCCGCGCCAAGGCGACTCCCAGTCGGACCAGGGCCTCGATCGTCTCAACGTGTTCACTGCCGTAGCGCGCTTCCGTCATGTCCGCGGCTCGTCGGAGCACCAGTGCATCATCATCACGCCCGGCCTGCGCAAGGGCTGCACCCAGGTAGCGCAGGCCTTCCAGATAGACGGGTGCACCCGCCAGGCCTTGCGTTTCCATCGCGCGCACGACCGCCTGCATCTCATCCGCCGGTTGCCCATCCCCCAGAATGTGAGCGGCATGCAGGCGACTGCGCAGCGTGAGATGATGATGCGCACCCAACAGACGGGTTGAATCGTCCAGGATCGCCTGCATCTGTTCCGTCGCGCCGTCCAGTTGCTGCGAACTGAGTTGCGCGAGCAGGGCTTCCAGTCGCAGCTCGATCAGGGTTGCCTCATTCAGTACGCCGTGCGCTGTACCGACGCGGACCGCGAGGTGTAGACTCTCCGCCGCGCCTCCAAAGTCGCTCAACATGCGCTGCGCAGTGCCGATGCGCTGCAGCAGTTCGACGCGCAGATCGGGCTGATCGCTCAGCGTGTGTTCGCTCATCGCCGCGGCGTACCGCAGGACATCCCGCACCCGGGGCTCGCCTCGACCGGTGATGTTCGGATTCAGCGACCCCATGACATCGCTCATGAGGAATGTCACCACCGCATCGGCGCGCAGTCGCGCCCGGTCAGAAACATCCAGCATCTCACTGACGATGCGCGTGCTTTCGCGCGCCTGGCGCAGGCCGAGGGTCAGCGATGTTCCACCCGCGGCGAGTGACAGCACGGCCAGCGCGACCGCGGCGCTGGTTCCCTTCCGCCGTGCGATGAACTTTCGCGTCAGGTACACCCAGCCGGGCGGTGTTGCCTCGACGGGCTTTCCCGCGAGGTACCGCCGGAGATCTTCCGCCAGCGCAGCGGCCGAGGTGTAGCGCAGTGCCGGCTCGGGCGACACCGCCATCAGCACGATGCGATCCAGATCGCCTTTCAGTTCCCGCGCGCGGGAAGCGACCTCCGGATCGGCCCCCGCTGCCAGCGTGCTCGGCTTCGTGCCGCGCGTCGTCGATCGGCGCGAACGTTCATCATCGTCATCGGTCTCTGCGAACGGAACCTTTCCCGTCAGTGTCTCGCAGAGCAGAACCCCCAGGGCATATACATCGATGCGAATGTCCGCCGCCGCCTGGCCCCGCCGCTGTTCCGGGCTCATGTACCGGGGCGTTCCGATGCGATGCCCTTCGCGCGTGATCGACTCCGGCCCGCGATCTTCAAGCAGTTTGGCAATGCCGAAATCGATCAGTCGCGGCCGGGGATGGCCATCCACTTCTTCCACGAGAATGTTCCCCGGCTTCAGGTCCCGGTGAATCACCGCGCGCTGGTGAACATGATGCACCGCATCACAGACGCGGATGAACAGTTGCACCCGCTCGCGCACGGAGAGGCCGCGTTCCTCGCAGTACCTCGTCAGCGGTTGGCCGTCGATCAGTTCCATCACCACGAACGGCCGGCCCGACTGGTCCAGCCCTGCATCAAGCACGCGCGCGATGCTTTCGTGATTCATTCGCGCAAGTACCGCGGTCTCGGCACGAAAGCGCGCCGCCGTCTCCGGTGTCGCGAACTCTGTCCGGAGCAGTTTGACCGCCACCGGTCGCTGCACCGGTTCGAGTTGCTGCGCGCGGTAGACGATGCCGAAACCGCCCCGACCGAGTTCACCATCAATGCGGTAGCCGGGGATCTCGGGCGGTGAGATGGTGAACGACGCTTCGACCTCGCGCCAGCCGCGCGGGGAACCGCCGACGGTGAACGTCTCGACAAACAGCGACGTCTTCGCCCGCTGGTGGGAGGCAAGCAACCGCTCCGCTGCCTCGCGCACCTCCTTCGGGGCGCGTTCGAGCGCGATTTCGGCCCGCTCTCTGCACGCTGCTGCGTCGGCGGCGCCGTCGGCCTCCGCCTCGGCCGCATCCAGCAGCAATCCGAAGAGATCCTTCACGATCTTCCGGTCGAGCGTCGCGGGTTCATCAGGCGGTGGTGCGGTCATGCCTCATCCATCGGTGTCGTGAGTTCCTTGCACTCCCTGGGCGGGCGGACCATCGCCTTCCTCTTCGATCAACTGCTGCAACCGCGCGCGGGCAAACTCCCAATCGCGCTTCACCGTCCGGGCGGAGACCTCGAGCATGTCCGCGACTTCTTCAATCTGCCGGCCGGCGAAAAACCGCAGCCGCACCACCGTGGCGGCCCGCTCATCCTCTTCCTCCAGGCGAGAAAGGGCGCGGTCAAGGGACAGAAGATCATCCGGATCAGCGGAAGTCGATGCTTCCACCAGGTCCAGACTGATGCGCCGATCCTGCTTCGGCATGGCGCGCTTGCCGGTCGCGCGGGCGCGGGCGTGGTCGATCAGAATCCGACGCATCGCCGTCGCCGCCGTCTTGTAGAACGCATGCCGATGCGTGTACGTGAAGGTGTGCGGAACATCGTTCGCCTGGAAGAGTTTGAGGTAGGACTCATTCACCAGGGCGGTCGCCCCCAGCGTGTGGTCGGGCCGCTCTTCCCGCATGTGGGCGATGGCGATCAGCCGCAGCTCCTCGTAGACGGTCCGCAGCAGCTCCTCCCGTGCTGCCGCCGACCCGGCGTTGGCCTCATCAAGCAGGCGCGTGATCTCGCCGCGCGACCGGGACTCGCGCGGGTTCGCATCGGGCGGGTCGGGTTGATCGGGAATCTGGGCCATCATCGAGGGTCAACCGGCAGCGGATGGACCGCCAATGTACCGTTGATCGGCGATCGACCGGCGCTGGATCGTGCAAAGATCGATGGCGCCCGCGATTGATTGATCGATTGCCCGCCCGGTCCGGCCGGAGGCCTGCGGGGGTGGGGGCATCGGCGGCCGCCCTTGTCCGGCTGTCGCGGGTTCCGTACAGTACCTTTCGCCGCGATGGAGTCGGCGCAGGCGGTGTTCTGCGCCGATTTGCCGTTCGCATCGGATTGGTCATGGTCGGTGGGACCACCGCGCGGCGAGTGATGCATCGCACCCTAGTCGGAGGTTGGCCCGTGCCCCACGGAGACGTTCTGGACATGATGATCGGTTCGGCGGACAAGGCCGCTGATCCCGCCGCCGCGAAGAAGCACTACGACGAAGGGCTGGAGGCCGAGCGTCGCGGCGATCGATACGGCGCGATCGACGCATTCCGCAAGGCGGTCGATGCCCACGGCACGCCCGACCACATGTTCAAGCTGGCCTACCACCTCGACCTCGTGGGTGAAGAAGGCGAAGCGCTCGCCCTGTACGAAGAGGCGATCGCCAATACCGACAATCCTCCGCTGAACATTCTGCTCAACCTTGCGGTCATCTACGAAGACCGCAACGAGATCAGCCGCGCGGAAAAGTGCCTGCGCCAGATTCTCGATACCGAACCGAACCACGAGCGCGCCCTGCTCTACATGAAGGATGTGCAGGCCTCGCGCGACATGTATTACGATGAAGAGCATGTGCGCGATGTCGCCAAGCGCAACGCGCTGCTCGACACGCCCGTGACCGACTTTGAACTCTCCGTCCGCGCCCGCAACTGCCTGAAGAAGATGCAGATTCGCACGCTGGGCGACCTGCTGAAGGTCTCCGAGGCGGAACTGCTCAGCTATAAGAATTTCGGCGAGACGAGTCTCTTCGAGATCAAGCAGATGCTCAGCCAGAAGGGGCTGCGACTCGGCCAGGGGCTCGACGGCCAGTACGGCCGCGTGCGCAACGACATCTACGAAGAGCTGAAGGGCAAAGCGCCCGAAAGCGTGCTGAACAAGCCCATCTCGGTGCTCGACCTCTCGGTGCGTGCCCGCAAGGCGCTCCAGATGCTGAACATTCAGACGCTGGGCGAACTCGCGCTCCGCACCGAAGCGGAACTCATGGGCGTCAAGAACTTTGGCCAGACGTCGCTCGAGGAAGTCAAGCAGAAGCTGCAGGAGAACAACCTCTCCCTGCGCGAACTGAGTTAGGCGGAACGACAGCCGGGCGAACAACAACCGCCCAGCGACCGTCGAGATCGATGCAGAAAGAATCTTCGGCCGCGCGCGATCACCCGAATCGTGCGCGGCTTTTCGTTGCATTGTGAATGCTTCCTCCCTGCATTCATCGACGCGCGCGGCTTTCGCCGATTATGATGTCATTGCCCCGGCATGACCTTCGCCGCGACTGACGATCGAACCGATGCCCGACGATTCAACGGCCAATCCGCGCCAGTTTGTTTCCCGCCGCGCGTTTCTCATTACGACCGGCGCGGCGATCGGCTCAACCGGCATCATCCTGCCGTTCATCCTCTCGGCGTGTTCCACCGGCGGGCGATCCTCATCCATCCACCTGCCGCAGCCGGTCGAACCGAGACCCGAGCCCGTCTGGCGACCGATGATCCCGCGCGAGGAACCGCTCGTGCGCGTTCGCGTTGCCGCCCTGCGCGGCGGTGAGGCAAGGGTCGAACTCGGAAAGACCGGCGACTGGCTGCGCATTCGCGAAGTCGATTCGCTGCGGCGGGGCATCGTCGTGCGCGGCCCGATCCGCGCCGGCCTCGACCGCCACGGCTGGTCCATCGAAGATGCCGGCGGATTGAAGCCCACCCTCGACCCGAACGCCGAGATCGAGTTCGGACCACCCGACGCCATCGACCAGCATGATGCGCGCTTCCTCATTCACGCGCGGGACGGCGCGTTTCCCAATCGCATCCGGCTCGTCCGCCGCTCGAACGACGGGGGCGAGGGAATCGACATCGTCAACGATGTGCCGCTTGAAGCGTACCTGCCGGGCGTGCTCGCCAAGGAACTCTACCGGCACTGGCACGCGGAAACCTTCGCCGCCCAGGCCGTCGCCGCCCGCAGCTTTGCCTGCGTCGAGCATGCGCACTGGCTGAATCGGCGTCACTTCGATCTGCACAACACGCAGGCATCGCAGGCGTACATCGGCGCGACGAATCATGCGCGATCGGTGGAAGCAGCCCAGCGCACGCGCGGTTTGCTGCTGGCCTTCGGCGGGTTCGTCGTGCCGGGGTATTACTCCTCGTGCTGCGGCGGAGCCCCCGCCGATGCGACCGAAGCGATCGGACCCAACCCGGTGAACAACGTTCCCCCGCTGCTCTCCCGGGCGGCGGGCGATGTCTGTCATACCGCGCCGGTCTATCAGTGGTCGGTCGAGCGACCGATGAGCGATGTCATCGCGCGGCTGCGGAATCTCGGGCTGGAGAAGAAACTCCCCGCCCTCGCGGGCATCAGCCAGGTGCGCGCGATCGAGCCGGTCACTCGAAATGCCGGCGGCCGCGTGACGCGCTACCGAGTGATGACCGAAGCGCGCGACGGCATTGAACTTGATGCAGGCCCGTTGCAGCGCGCCCTGAATGCCGAGGCCGGCGGACTCAGCAGCGGCGCGCGATCACTTCGCTCATCGAACTTCTCCGCACAGGTCGATGGATCATCCGTTCGCTTCGAGGGGCGCGGCTTCGGCCACGGCGTCGGACTGTGCCAGTACGGAGCGGAGGCCCGCGCCAAACGCGGCGATTCACATCTGGCGATTCTGAATCACTATTACCCCGGTGCGGACCTGCTGCGGGCGTACATGTAATCAAGCCCTGATTCCCTTCGCCCAGCGCGTGATCGCCCCGATGCGGGCAAAACACGCGGATGGAGCGGCGGGCAATTTCTCTATTTTCACAACTCTCGTCTTTGACGACCGCGCAATCGCCGCAACTTCGGCTGATTTCCTTGCGATGAGGAGCCCGATCCGGTAGGGTTTGGAGACGTCGTGTCTGACTTGCAGCCGTCGCCGCTCGCGGCGGCGATGTGGTCGGGCGCATCACCAGGTCGTTGCTGGTCCGCTCACGTGGGCCGCGCAACTCGTGAACGCAAGGGAGAAGACGATATGTTGCGGAAACTGTTTGGAGGCGCTGCGGCCATCGCGGCGACGATGTGGGCCGGTACCGCGGCGGCTGGCGCCGGGGGCGGCGGTGTGCTGCTCGTTCCCGAATCGACGAACGATCAGGTCATGGCCTTCGATCCGTTTGACGGATCGTTGATCTCAATGAACTACATCAACGGCAGCGGCATCCTGAGCACGCCGATCAACGCGATCCAGGTCGGCAATGAATTCTGGGTGAGCGATCAGCTCGCCGATGGTGTGTTCCGGTTCGATCTTTCCGGCACGTTCCTCGGCCAGTTCAACAACACGCCGTTGGACAACGTGCGCGGCATCGAGTTCTACAACAATCGGTTGTATGTCACCAACTCCGGTTCCGCCAACGGCGCGCCGGGCGATGCCGTCGTCATCTTCGACACCAACGGCAATCAGGTTGGCCTGTGGAACAACGCCGGTGACCCGTTCGATGTGCTCGCGGTCGATGGTATCAACGGCGTTGACCTGCTCGTGAACGACATTGGAACGCCTGACCAGATTCGCGGTTTCACCGAAGGCGGTTCGGTCTCGACGTTCTTCCCCGGCAACGGCGACTTCAACTTCCCCGAGCAGATGACGCAGCGCGCGAATGGCAACATTCTCGTCGCGACGTTCTCCGCACAGTCGGGCATCTTCGAGTTCGATCAGAACGGGAACCAGGTGAACTTCTACGATGTCGGCGCCTCCGGCCTGCGCGGCGTGCATGAACTCGGAAACGGGAACTTCATGTTCACCACCGGCAGCGGCGTGTTCACGTTTGACCCCAACTCCGGCGCGATCAATCAGGTTGCCTCCGGCGTTTCGGGCCGATACATCGAGTTCGCACCGATTCCCGCTCCGGGCGCGATCGCGCTGCTCGGCCTGGGACTGGCGGTCTCCAGCCGTCGTCGTCGCGCGTAACCCGCGCATCGAACCAATAGCTGACACACCTTTCAAGAGACGCGGCTCCGCACCCGATGCGGGGCCGCGTTCTTCATTCTGACCCGCGCCGTGTGGCCGAACCATCGCCGCGCGGCCTGACACCCGGGGGAAGCAACTCCTCCGCGCGCGTCAGACCAAGCTCCGTCAATGAAGAAAGCGCGCCGCACTCCGGGCAGCGGACTTCATCGCCGATGACCGTCTGCCCCAGCATCGAGTATCCACAATACGGACACCGCGCCTTTCGCAGAAACCGGCGTACCGCGAATCGCGTGATGACATCGCGGGTCAGAAGGACGCTGATCGCCGGTACAAACAACCCCAGCACCAGTATCAC
Organism: uncultured Phycisphaerales bacterium; assembly: GCA_965651255.1. Lineage (GTDB taxonomy): Bacteria > Planctomycetota > Phycisphaerae > Phycisphaerales > SM1A02 > CBFGRU01. Next base: position 3,629 of record CBFGRU010000049.1, on the reverse strand, counting down.
CAGAGTGGCAAGGTACTGCTGTTCACTCGCGGTCAGCACACCGCGGAATGTCATCGAGAGTGCAGTGAACAGCCGCGGCAGCGTGATGACCAAGCCGATGATTGACACCACCACCGCGACCACTCCGCCGGCGATACAGGCCCCCAAAAACCATTCCTGCAGCCGTATCTGCTCGAGGAAGCGCATGCATTCCTCATCGGTGTATTCATCGAACTCCGGAAACGCCCGGTGGAGTTTGCGTGTGATGATCCGCATGTTGCGATCATCATACCGCGCGACGCTTGTGGTTCAGAAAGATCGTTCGACGACGGAATCCGCCAGTGCTTCCAGCAGATCGCGCATCGTACCGGCCGGCATCGCCAGGAGTGATGACTTCGCGCTGGCGACGAGTTCCACCGCCGTTTCCCGCGCGCGGGCCGCAGCCCCGGTCGTCAGCAGCATCGTGCGAATCTCATCCGTCTCGCGTGATTCAATCGCCTGCAGCAGCCGCCCGCGATCGCGTCCATCGGCCTCGCGCAGCGCGATGATCAACGGAAGGGTGAGCTTGCCCTTCTCCAGGTCGCGGCCGAGACTCTTCCCCACAATCTCCTGCTCTCCCATCACATCGAGCAGATCATCCTGAATCTGGAAGGCAATGCCGAGCGTTCCGCCGTACTGCGCGAGGGCGGCGCACATCGATTCCCCCGCACCCGAGAGCAGCGCGCCGAGTCGGCACGCTTCACCGATGAGCGATGCCGTCTTTCGCTGAATGATCTCAAAGTAGGTGCGCTCATCGATGCCGAGTTTCTCCCGGTGATGCAGTTGCAGCAACTCACCTTCGCAGAGCGTGTTGGTCACGCGGCCGAGCGCGAGGTTGATGGATGGATCGCCAACCGTGGAGCAGAGATGAAAGGCATTTGAAATCAGATAATCGCCGAGCATGACGGCGGTTTCATTGCCATAAAGATGATTGATCGTGGCGCCACGCCGACGAATCTCCGCCTCATCGAGCACATCGTCGTGAACGAGCGTGGCCATGTGAATGAGCTCGGTGACCGCAGCGACGGTGCGGTGCGCATCGGTCAGTGTCTCTGCACCGGCGGCCTCATCCGCAGAAACATTCGCCGCCGCCAACCCCGCGACGAGCACCATCGTCGGTCGCAGCATCTTTCCACGGTACCGCTCGATGTGTCGGCACAACGAGTTCACCGCGGGCAGATCACTCGCGAGTTGTCGCTCGATGATCAACGATACCGCTTCAAGCTGTTCGGCCAGCAGGGCGATGAGATCATGATGACGTCCAGCGGGATCGAGCAGTTGCACAGACATAATGATGCGTCGCTTTCCTTCGCCTACCACCGACACACCCGAAGCGCACGCGCTGCCATCGAACGAACCTCACGCTCATGAACAGCCCGCGCCTCGCGATGCTTGTCGCGAATAGTAGGACAGTCCATTGCGGCGGTGATACACGCCGCACCGGAGATTCGTCGGTCCATCGACACATCGATCACCGGTCTCGCGGCCGGTATCCCGACAATACGCCGATGACGATTGCCGCCTCTCCACGGAACACCGGCGAGATCGACCAGAGCCATCGCCCCGGTGCGTTTGTTTTCCATCTCAACTATCCCGCATCGCTGTGGTGCTGTCGCGCTGGCCCGCTCGCGTGCGCGCCACGCCGGACATGGTTGACATGATCCACCAGCATGTCGCGCACGCACGCGCGCCACTTATGTTCCATGGTTCATGGGTGGCTCGATCGGCGCGCGCCAGATCGTCCTCTGATGAGGCCGACCGTCGCCCACCACCACGCGCCGCGGTTTGCGTCAGAATGTGTCGCGCGATGCGCTGAATCTCACGAAATCGTCGAAATTTGGCTGGCTCGCGCCAGTCGCGTCACGATCTCGCATTACTCGTCAAAATGCCGGCAAATGACCGTGATTTGCCAGCATTTGCAGACATTCGCGATCTCTGGCATGTCCGCGCGCACAGCATGGCGACCCCACCGACCATCACACCGCAGCCGCCCGGGCGCGCACCAGGGCAGACACCGTTGCCAGCACTTTCAATGTTCCGGCGTCCTCTTCATTTGTTCATTCGTACAACGGTACGCATCGCTCCTGCCGCGCGCCGTCATCGTCGCAGACAGTGAACGTGTACCGGCCGCGTATGACCGCTGAACCGTACGCGCCATCCTTGCGCAGCGCGTACAGCACCGCGTTGAAGTTGGGCTCGCCCCGCTCGTTCAGCAGCGCCTTTCGCTTGGTGTGATCTGCAATCCATTGCAGCACTTTCAGACACGCTTCGGTCGGCGAAAGACCATCTTCCATGTGACGCACGATCTGAAACGCGCCGCATGATTGAATCAGACTTTCACCGCGACCGGTGGCTCCCGCTGCGCCGACCGCGTTATCGCAGAAGTTGCCCGCGCCGATGATTGGTGAATCGCCCACACGACCCGGAATCTTGTAACTCAATCCGCTCGTCGAAGTGCACGAGCCAAGGTCGCCGTTCACATCAACCGCTGAACAATGAATTGTCCCCCAGGTAAAGGGCACATCTCCGCGCTCGAAGACGGCGGCCTGATCTTCTTCATTGTCGATATGTTGAAAATCATTCAACCAATCATCATCGGGGCTGAGATTCTCCTTCCACCGCAACCACGCCTGTCGCGCGCGGTCGGTGAGGAGGTTTTCTTCCGGGAAGCCGTGCGCTCGCGCGAATCGCAGCGCGCCCTCGCCAACGAGCAGCACATGATCGGTGCGACGCAACACGCGCAGCGCCACCTGCGCTGGGTGCTTGATGTTGCGCAGCGACGCGACAGCGCCGGCCTTGTGCGTCGGCCCATGCATGCAACAGGCATCCAACTCCACCACGCCATCTTCATTCGGCAGCCCGCCGTAGCCCACGGTCATGTCATCCGGATCGGCCTCGACGATGGCGATTCCCTCGACCACCGCATCGAGCGCATCGCTCCCGGCGTTGATCAACTCGACCGCCCGCCTCACCGCCGGCAGGCCGTTGCCGGAAGAGATCGCCACCGGCCGCGCCGCTGAACGCGCGGTGATGTTGCCAGCATTGACCTTCGCAGTTGTCGGTGATGCATCCGAGCGCAATGCGCTGATGACGGGCAGCGATGCTGCAGTGGCGGCGATGAACGATCGTCGGTTGATTCGGCTCATGCCGTCAGTATCACCTGAACGACAAGGATTTGCACGCGCGAAGGCAAAAAGAGAACAGACCCCGTGCGGAGTGGGGTCTGTTCGAGCCTTTCGGCCCCTCGCGGCGAAGCGACGGATCCCGATCGCGCAGCGCCTGGTAATGGCCCTCCCTGGCCGACAGCGAATCCTTTCATTGTTGAAATTTGCAATTGCCGTGCCGATCGCCTCGTGCCGCGCCAGGCGGGTTTCCACCGTGCCAACGCGCAACCATTGCCGATCGCCGCGCAGAACTCGCGCATCTCATGCAGTTGCCGTACCCGCCGAAGCACTGCCGCGCCATCGCGCGCGGAACCATGCCAGGCCAACCGCACCGCCCGGCACGTACAGCAGCGCTTCGCCCGCCGACTCCACTAGCGCGAAAAGCGCCACCGTACGCGAAAGCGACTCCGCATCGGTCGCCAGTTGGGCGGCGGCGAGCGCACCCTC
>CBFGRU010000048.1:0-15586 GCA_965651255.1 uncultured Phycisphaerales bacterium | reverse complement strand
GATGAACCGCCCATGATCGTGGTTGCGGTGCGAAAAGGTCAAACGATCGATCCGCTCATTCGCGACAGTCGCGCGTTCTGCCTTTGCCAACTCGCGCGCGGTGAGCGATACCTGTCACGTCGATTCAGCGGTGAACAGGAAGTCGGCGATGATGCGTTTCTTTCCACACCCAGCCGTACGGCGAAGAGCGGGTCACCGATTCTCGAGCGAGCAATCGCCTACCTCGATTGCGAACTGGTCCGCCACGTGGATATTGAGAGTGAGTTTGAGCTCTTCGTCGGCCTCATCCACGATGGTGATTTGCTCAGTGATGCGGAACCGGAAATCACACGCCCCCGCTGAGCGCAGTCACTCGGCCGATCCGCTCAGAAGATCTGCAACGTGTTCACGGATCGCGGCATCGAACCGCGCTTCGTTGAATCGGTCTGCATTCGCGCGACACGCATCAACACTTATCGTGTGCTCATCAAGTGCTGCGACCGCGCCGATCACCGATTCAATCGACTGCTCATCAAAGAATACACCCGTCTCATCGGTGAGAATCTCCATCGCGCCGCCCCGACGGTACGCAATTACCGGGCAGCCGCACGCCTGCGCTTCGACGGCGATGATGCCGAAGTCTTCCTGTTGCGGAAAGATGAGCGCGCGGGCGCGCCGGTAGAGGTCGCGCAATTCATCGTCGTTGATGCGACCGAGAAACTGTACATTGCTCGGCGCACTCGCCTTCAACGATGCATGCAACGAACCGGTTCCCGCCATCTTCACGGGGATGTTCATTCGGCGCGCCACATCAATCACCAGGTCAGGTCTCTTGTATGGCTCCATCGCCCCCACACAAAGGAGCCAGTCTTCACGCGTCACGCTTGCATCGGGCGTGAAGTACATCGTGCGCACCGGGGGATAGACGACGTCAGATTCTCGATCAAACGCCATGCGAATCCGGTCGGCAGTGTGTTGACTGTTAGCCAGAAATCGCGTCACACGGTCGGCGGTGCTCCGATCCCACGCGCGAAAGCGATTCTGCATGAGTCGCAATCCAACGGAGCGCATCCTTCCGCCTCGACCGTGCGTGTAATCCGCTTCCTGCCCCCAGAGGTACCGTGCCGGCGAATGACAGTAACACAGATGCGGTGTGCCCACTGGCGCGCGAAGCGATTTCATGACCGCACTCGAGGTCGAAATCACGAGATCACATGGTTGCACTTTCAGCGTCGATACCGCAGCAGGAAAGAGCGGCAAGTACCATCGCCGAAGCGATCCGTTTGCGCCGGGCAGCAGTTGCAGGAATGAAGTGCGTTTCTCACACGCATCGATCGCGGGCGTGAGCGGCCGTTCATCATCAACCAGCGTGTACAACACCGTGGGCCCGTACATCTGCGCCAGACGGTCAAGCACCCACTCCCCGCCGCGCAGGCCGACCAGCCAGTCATGGGCAAGATGAATGCGCGGGCTGCTCAAGGCGACTACGATCGAACAATGATGACCACAGGAACGCGACCCAGACGAAACTCATCGAATCGTTTCGGGCTGGACTATGCGGCCGAGGCGACCACGCTTGGCCGTCCGGTGAGGCCGATCATAGACGTGCATTCGCACATCAGCGGTGAACGTGCAGCGGAGATTCAGCGGCGTGTCATGGACCTTTATGGCGTTGAACGCATCTATACGATGAGTCCGCTGGAAGAGGTCGAGCGACTCAAGACGATCTTCGGAAGCCGCGTTCGCTTCATTGCCGTGCCGAACTACTGGGCGACCGACAACCGCAAATACCACATGGGCGAGGGCTATACCGAGCGCATCACCCAGTATCACGCGCTCGGCGCACGCATCGTCAAGTTCTGGTCAGCGCCGCGGGCCACGGACCTGGCGCGCGAGATTGGTGAGCGTGACTTCATGAAACTTGATGCCCCCCACCGCGTGCGCGTCATGGAGCATGCTGCGGACCTCGGCATGATGTTCATGACGCACATCGGAGATCCTGACACGTGGTTCAGAACGAAGTACGCCGATGCCTCCATCTACGGCACGCATGAGCAGCAGTACGAAGCGCTCGAGAACGTGCTGCGACAGTTCAACCGCCAACCGTGGATTGCCGCGCACCTGGGAGGATGGCCGGAGAACCTGAGGTTTCTCGACGGTCTTCTCGAGCGACATGATCATCTCGCGCTTGATACCAGCGCCACCAAGTGGATGGTTCGCGAACTCAGCAAACATCCGCGTGAAGAGTTGCTCGCCTTTCTCACGCGATGGAAGGGCCGCATCCTCTTCGGCTCTGACATCGTCACGAGCGATGAGCACCTCAACCCGAGCGCGGAAGAGAAGGTGAACGAAATGACGCGAAAGGCGTCATCCGAGGGCGAAGCGTTCGATCTTTATGCGAGTCGGTACTGGGCGCTGCGCACGATGTTCGAGACGAACTACGACGGTGAATCGCCGATCGCCGATCCGGATCTCGCCATGGTGGAACCTGATCGGTATGACGAACAATCAGCACCAGCGCTTCGCGGCCATTCCCTTCCGAGCGAGATCCTGGAGTCGATCTATCACAATGCCGCTGAGTCGCTGGTTGAAGCATGGCTCCAGCGCGGATGAATCATGATCGTTTCATGCCGGCGCCAACCGATTCCTTCGCTCGCACCACGTCTCGGCGTTTCTCCACCACCGGCACTCCCCCGCTGTGCACGACTCCGACCTCTCGGCCTTCGACGATGCGCTCGTACACATCCTTCAGGCGCACGCAATAGGCGCTGACATGATGTCGCTCGCTCACTTGGCGACGAGCGGCAGAACCGATGCGACCGCCGATTGTTCGATCGTCATACAACCGGCAGAGGCGATCCGCGGCCTGGTTCTGATCATGCTGATTCACCAGGAGCCCGGTCACCCCGTCACGAATGAACTCATGGGCCGCCGCGGTTGCATCGGCAATCACCGGAACCCCGGCGCCCATTGCCCACAGCGCCGGCATAACGCCCGGCATCGGGCGCAGCGCCCGACCGCCACCGAAGAGCAGAGAAAAGGCGGATCCCCGTTGCCGCAGGTCGAACGTGCTGGTGTCATCGCCGAGCAGAAGCGCGGCATCCAATCCATTCACGACTTTCCATGGCACCGCGATCTCATCATCAACAATGAGGCGGTCATCCAGACCGATCTTCTCCGCCCAGGCCTGCGCATCGATGCGGCGGCTCGCCTTGGGGTGCAGCACCAGCCGCACATCGCGCTTTGACTCAGCCGCGAGCGCGAGAATGCGCACCGCCGCCTTCGCATCACACCAGTTCACCGGTTCCGCCAGCAAACCGACAACAAAGGTCTCCGGTTCCACCCCCCACCGTGTGCGCAGGGTTGCCCGATCGGTCAGCTCAACCGCTTCGGGATGAACCGCCGGTTGCAGGACATCAATCATCTCTGCATCGAGCCCCATGGCGATGTAATCCCGGCGCACACTCTTGCTCGTTGCCAAGAGCGGGCAAGGCCGATACTCAAGAACCGCGCCGAGCAACTGCATCACAAAACTGTTCACCGGCCCGACTGACAGCGTTGCCACGCGGTTTCGGTGCGGCGCTGCCATGGCGGCGAGCAGCGTCGAACGTGAAGTCCATGTGTGAATCAGGTCATACTGACCACGGGCCTCTTCCGAAACGCGAATGTAATGCTTCAGCGTTGCGCCAGCGAAACCGGCCAGCGCGGGCTGATTGAACGGCGCCGTCAAGCGTCCCGTCGGCTCCACACCGCACTCGCGGGCGAGTTGCTCGTGCCGTTCGTGTCCGATGATCAGGACATCCTGCCGCACCGAGTTCAACCGCGAGAGCGGCTCGGCCAGCAACTGCAGCGTACAGGCGCCGCCGCCGGGGCTGCCCGGGTCAATCAGGTGAAGCACACGCATCAGCGGGTAATCTCGGTGGTGATCTGTGAGTTCTCGATGAGGTGCTTGTAGAAGAGCTTCGCCACCTTCTCGCCGATGATCTTGGCCATGTCATCCTGCATGACCCGCCTCGCCGCGGCGCTGCTCATGGCCGATTCAGGGAACTCGCGCGGGCTGATGATCTCGACGGTTCGTGTCCGTGTCGCCGAGTCCGACGTCGGAAACAGCCGTGCACGATTGGAGATGTCAATCACCGAGACTTCGCATGATGCCGCCGGCCGCCGACGAATCCCGTCGAACGAATCCACGTAGCCGGTCATCTGCACGTAGATGAGCTGCTCCGCGCCGACGGCGCGACCGATGTCTTCCATGCTCAACAGTGCATCATCCGTTTCCCGATTCGCCACCGCCAGCGCATCGCGTGTGGTGATGGTGTCCGTCAGCACCTCTTCGATCATCAACTGCTGCGCGATCGCATCGCCGATCATCACCCGCAGGTTCCGCCGGGGCAGTTTGTTGCCACGATCATCAACGAACACCACCGTCGGTCGATCCGCCAGTTGATATTCCGCCGGCCGCGATGGCGGAGGGCTGAACATCACCACCGCCGGCGCGACGATGTTGCACCCCGCAGGAAGCAGCACCACCACGCCGATCAGGAGAAACAGCAGCAGCGATCGTTTCTTCGGGTACCGGGCGATTCTCATTACTGGGCATCCTTCGAGCGAAGGTCAGGGTACTTCCACTCTTCATGGTCGTAGAACAGCCACACCGTCTCTTCAACGAACTTCACCAGCAGGCCGAGCGCAATTCGATCGGCACTCGCCGATTCCCACCCCACGCCGGCCTGGTCGGGAAACTTCGCCACCACCGACTGATCGAGCGCCGGCAGGTCGGGGTCGTACGCCTGTTCATCACTCTCGATCACCCGCACGTTCGCAGCGCACACGCCGTCCCACTCGTAGCGATTTCCCGGCGGGTTCAGACGATACTCGACCACCTCGATGTGAATGATCCGGTCGATCGCGACATCGCCGTTCTCACCGTACACCGCGCGATTGTTCATGCGAATGGAATCCGCCATTTCGCTGAACGCCATCGCGTTCCAGCCGGGCGTTGAATACTGCCATTGCAGCGACAACTCCGCGGGCATCACGCGCGCGGTCGGCACATTTCGTCGCAGAGAGTTCACCACGCCGGAGGTGATGTTCGTCACCAGCGATGGATGCTCGTACATCGTCATCGGGTCCAGATCAACCAGCACCGCCACCGTCCGACCGTCCAGGTCGTCGTACTCGGCGAGCACTTCGATCTTCTTGTTGCGCTCGATCTCCGAGCCGACCGCCCCGACCAGGGCGCCGATCGCGCAGCCGTTCATCGACACCAGCGCGCCCATCAGCAATCCGCTCAGCAGTACCCGCTTCACCATCTACCACCATCCTTTGACCTGAAGAATCTTGTAGCCCCACGAGGCCAGCAAGATCGCCACCAGCACGTAAATCATCCGGTTTGTCCACCACGAAGCAAAGATGCGCGAAACCGCCGACCCAGTCCCCAAGATATAGAGCGCAACCAGCAGCGTCGCCGCCGTCCCGAGCGCCAGCAGAAACCCCAGCGGCTGGGTCAGGAACGACTGCACGAAACTTCCCTCCGCCGCGTGCGCGAAGGCCGTCGTCATCCCGCACGTTGCGCACGGCAGATCAAACCGCGCGATCCAGTCGCACTTCGGCAGCCCCAACTGCTCGTGGGTTCCGTGTCCCGCGGCCGAGGGCTCCATCCACGCCGCCACCCCCAGCAGGGCCATGGCCGCCAACGCAACCACCCCCGCCACCACCCGGCGCCGGGTCACATCGCTCACGCCCGCCCTCAGCGGTCCAGATTGGACGGTCGCATCCATCACGAACCCATCACGGTACCGTCCCGCGTCGAAACGATCAATCAAGACCCACCGACTTCGCCCATCATCCCGCCCATCGCCGGTCCGCTCATCACCCTATCCTTCTCTCCGCATGCCGATGTGGATCGATGGCCACCTTGACCTCGCCTACCTCGCTGTCAGCGGGCGCGACCTCACCCAACCCATCACCGATCCATCCCTCGGCTGCATCTCATTGCCCGACCTCATCGATGCCGGCATCCACACCTGCTTCGCCACCATCTACACCGAACTCGGTGCCCCCGGTACCCCCCACGGCTACGCCGACACCAACGACCGCGACGGCGCCCACGCCGCCGGCCTGCGCCAGCTCGAAGCGTACGAAACGCTCGAACGCTTCGGCCACCTCAAGATCATCCGCACGCGCGAAGACCTTGCGGCCGATGCTCCCATCCGCATCGTCCTCCTCATGGAAGGCGCGGACCCCATCCGATCGCCCGATGAAGTCCCCTTCTGGGTCGAGCGCGGCCTCCGCCTCGTCGGCCTCACCTGGGCGCGCGGCTCGCGCTACGCAGGCGGCAACAGCGAACCGCACGGCCCGCTCACCGAAGAAGGCCGCGCGCTCATCCGCGCGCTCGATCAGCACGGCATCATCCACGACCTCTCGCATCTCTCCGATGAAGCAGCCGATGCGGTGCTCAACCTCGCGACCGGCCCGGTCATCGCCACGCACTCCAACGCCCGCGCTGCCATGACCGGCGAGGCAGCCCGCAACCAGCGACACCTGCGCGATGAACACATTCGCGAAATCGCCGCGCGCGATGGCATCATCGGCCTGAACCTCTACGGCCGCTTCCTCTCCACCGGCGAACGCGCCGGCATCGATGACTGCCTGCGCCATCTCGACCATCTCGAAACCATCGCCGGCTCGCGAAAGCACCTCGCGCTCGGGAGCGACATGGATGGCGGCTTCCCGCCAACCAGTCTGCCGATCGACCTCGATCACCCCCGGAAACTCAGCGGCCTGGCGGATGCCCTCCGCAACCGCGGCTGGCGCGATGAGGAACTCGAAGGGTTCACCTGCGGCAACTGGGAGCGCCTGCTCGAACGCACCCTGCCGCGCGCCGGCTGAGCGCTGCCGTGCTGTCAGCGGATGCCGCCGCGCTGTCACGCCCTGCCATCTGACTGTCACGACCGGCCACCGCGCTGTGAGATCGCCAAACCCCGCAGTCGCTGCACGCCGTTCGGCTGCCACGCCCTGCCACGCGGCTGCCAGCCGGTGAAACCCTGCTGTCACGCCGTGCCACCCTGCTGTCAGAGGTTCCGGGCTTGCCCGGAGCGTTCCCCGGCATGCCCGGAGACATTCCCGGCATGCCCGGAGGTTTTCCGGGCTTGCCCGGAGCGTTTCCCGGCTTGCCCGGAGCGTTTCCCGGCTTGCCCGGAGGTTTTCCGGGCTTGCCCGGAGCGTTTCCCGGCTTGCCCGGAGACATTCCCGGCATGCCCGGAGGTTTTCCGGGCTTGCCCGGAGCGTTTCCCGGCTTGCCCGGAGCGTTTCCCGGCTTGCCCGGAGTCTTTCCCGGCATGCCCGGCTGGTCGATGGAGATGTACCTCGCGGCCTCACGCGCGCGGCGAGTTCAGCGGTGCGCTGTACCAGCCGCGATGGCCATCCACATCGACCGGCGCGATGATGTGCAGCCGATAGTCGCTGTCGTAGAGGTCGGCGAACCGCGCGGGGGTGTCGGTGACGAGGTGCCGCACCACACGGCCGGCGGGGTCGATTGTGCGGTTCGGAAACGCCATCGCGATGAGGTTCGCGTTCTTCTTCGCCCACGCTTCGGCCCGGGCGAGCGAAGCGAGATCACCCTCGCGCGCGACGAGGTGAATCGCGCCGTCATCGGCCGAAGCCACTTCCACCCGCGCCGATTCGGGACAGGGAATGCCGAGACCCGACAACCCGCGAATGAACGCGGCGAGCGAAGTGGCGGGATCGCGCGGCTGGGCTTGGTCGACGGCCGGGGCGGCTTCCGGGGGAGATTCCGGGGCAACTTCCGGGGCAACTTCCGGGGGAGATTCAACGGCTGCGCGGAGCGGGTGCACCCGGCCGACGGGTTGTTCACTCGAATGGTGATGGATGCGCGGCTGGAGGCGAATCGTCTCGATCACGGGCGGCATCGTGCGCGGCGGGGTGGCTGTGGATGCTTCTGTTTCGAGTGCATCGGTGTTCGCCACGGGTTCCGGGTCGTGAATCCACTCGATGACTTCACCGATGGAGGGGGTGCAGTCATCGCCGGGCGTGTAATGAGGACTTCTGCGGAGGACCGTGTCGAGGGGTTCGATGCGCGGGATGATGATGCGTGGCGCGAGAGAGAGGCCGAGATGGAGGGAGAGCGCGCGTTCAAGCCGCTCGCCTGCTTCGTGCGCGCGATCGGCGGCGGAGCCGAGGAACGCGATGGCGAACTCGAGATGATCGACGGTGTGAGGGGTTTCCGGGGTACCGGGGGTACCGGGGGTGTCGGGGGTTCCGGGGCTCCCGGGGGTTTCGGATGGATCGGCGGCGGCGGTGTGCAGTTCCTTCAGCCGGGTGTAGGCGTTGACGGTGGCGACTTCATCGGCACCGGTGAGGATGGTCACGCGATCGACGATGGGGAGCAGCGCTGCATCACCCGCCGAGCCGGGAGGGGGCAGGATCATCCACCGTTTGATGTGGGGCGTGGCGCGATGAATGATCGACCGCAACGTTTCGGGTTGATCAGGGTGCGCGGACATGAGCGTGCGCTGCAGCGAGGCATCGGCGCTGTAGAACTCGATGGTCGGGCGCCCCGTCGCATCGAGCGTGAGCAGCGCAACGGGTTCCTGTTCGCTCGCGATGCGTTGGGCATATTGCGGAGCCCAGAGCGCTGCGCGCACCGGCAGGTGACCGATGAGGAGCACTTCAATCATCGTCGGCCGATGCAGTTTGAGCGGCGGCGACGGCGGCGCGAAGGTGCGGCAGAGTCCATCCGGGTCGGAGAGGAAGAGGTCGGCCAGTCGGTCGAGATGATCAGGTACATCGGCCATGAACAATCAGGAACGCTCGGCGACGATGAGGACGTTGTTGTCGATGCCAAAGTCGTTCTGGGCGCGGACGCGGTTGTATGGGTCCGCCTGCCAGCGGCCATCGACGATGAGTCGATACTCGTACCGACCGGGAGGAATGCGGAGCGTCGCCTGAAATGCACCCAGGTCCTCGTCGTAGCGGAGGACGGTGGCCGAGGATGACCAATGATTGAAATCCCCGGCAATGGCGATGTACTGACCCGGCGCCCCGGGCTGAATGAATTGAACACCGCGTTCGAGCTGGCGCACGCCGAAGCGGATGGATTCATCAACCGCAAGTGCGGGCGCGGTGGTGGCCGAAGCGGGTGCGGCGGTGACACGGTCCTGCCGTGATGAAAGCTCGCGCACCCGTCGCACGAGCTCCGCGACGCGGCTGCCATCGTCCCGTGGTGGCGGGGCTGATACGGAGGAGCCATTCGCCGGCGCCGGTCGCAGCGCCCGGGACTCGATCGGCGGAAGTTTCGCTTCGACTTCAATGATCGGCATCGGCTCGGGCGTCTCGTCGAGCCAGTCGACCAGTTGCGCGAAATTGCGGGTGGCGTCGGAGTCCGGTGCGTACTCATTCACCGGCTGACCACAACTGGCGGCAGCGCGCAGCTCTTCGTGGTCGCCGATGACAACCGGGACGACCCGACTGCCGAACTGCTTGTGAATCGCGGCGAGAATGTCGATCGCAACGCCGCGGTTCGGATTATGCAGCGTCGGCAGCACATGACAGGCAACGGTGTGGCGCACCCGTTCAACGATTTTCTGGATGGTCTTCCACTGCTTCTCTGCGCCGCGCAGCGCGAAGTAGCCGGTCTCGACCGGAATGATCGCTTCCCTCGCGGCCCGCAGCGCGTTGAACGTCAGCAACCCGATCGTGGGTGGGCAGTCGATGACGCAATGGTCATAGCGATCGGTGAGCAGGTTGAGCAATCGCGCGAGGCGCAGATCCTTGTCATCGAGGGCGTGCAGACCGCCACCCGGCGCTTCGAGACCCGCGAGGGCCATCGTGCTGGGGACGAGGTCGAAATGACGGCCGACTTCCCACGTGAACTCACCCCGATCCGGGGCGGCATTCAACTCGCTGAGCAACACTTCACCGATGGAACGCTCCAGCCGTTCTTCGGGTACACCCAGTCCGGCGGCGCAGTGGGATTGCGGATCCATATCGACCAGCAGCGTCCGCCGGCCGCGCCGGGCAAGCTCTGCCGCAAGATTGATGGCGGTGGTGGTTTTGCCACAACCGCCCTTCTGATTGACGATCGCAATCGTTCGCACGCGTCGATTCCGCCTGCTGAAGAGATGGAGCACCCGCGAATCGGGCGCTAGCTCCGTTATCGGAACGGTTGGTGCGCCGCCTTGAAATTGCGGTCAATCCTCCGCGGGACGACTGACACGATAAAGCCGCAACTGACCCGGCCAGCCGCGCACCCGGGGTGCTGTTTCGGACACGACTCGTTCCTGGATCAGAAGATCCCTTTCAACAAGCGTCACCCAGTCAAGGAACTGCCCATTGGAGGTGGTCGTGCCGGCAATGACCCAGATCGCGCTGCCGCGCGGCAAGTCGGTGATCGCCTGGGCGACGGGGATCGAGCCATCCTTCGTACTTGATCCGAGCATCGCCTGCACATGAGAACCGCCGGCATTCCAGAACATGACGGGTGCTGGATCACGTGCGATTGAGTGCGAGCTGGCGGCGACAAATCGATCGATGACATCGCCAAAGCGACGCTGCGGTGCGGTCAGATCAAGCTCGTTGACCGCGATCAGGGTTGCCAGCGTGCCGGCGGCGAGGACCGCAATCACCCACGGTCGCGCCCGAACAAATCGCGGCATGTGATCGAGCAGGAACCACGCGCCGACGATCGACCCCGGCCCGTAGGCGATCGCAATGTAATCCGCCCGCTTTCCGGCGGAGAGAGTGAACGTGACGATCGCGACCACGATGAGGATGGTCGAAGCGATGAGCCACGTTCTGAGTTGCGTGTGGACCGGTGCCTTCGAGCGCATCAGCCAGATGATGCCCGCCAATGCAAGGAGTGACCACGGCATGAACCGCAGCAGAAAGTACAGCATCATGTTCGGAAGCGTGCGTACCCAGCCGCTGAAGCCCTCACGCGATCCTTCCGGCCCCGTTCCTAGAATGCGCCCGACAATCTCGTCGTACCAGAGCACCTGTTGCACGTGAACGGGTTCCAATTGCCACGCGGCATACGCCCACGCGGCGATGGGCAGCAATGCCAGGGGCATTCCCCATGACCAACCGAGTCTCCCAACCGCTCGCCACGTACCGTTGAAGTATCGCCCGGCAATCACCGCATACAGAATGATGACAATTGCTGCCGGCCCCTTGGTCAGTGCTGCCAGCCCGACGCTGCACCAGAGCAGCACCTTCCACCGGAATCGTTGAAGTTCGTCAGTGACTTCAGGGGCAATCAGCAATCGGGTCACACTCAACCAGCCAAGCAGAAGCCACATGGTGAGCAGCATGTCCGGCCGCGCGAGCCATGCGAGTTTGAACATCGTGTAATGCAGTGCAAACGCCATTCCTGCCACCCACCCAAGCGTTCCGCGCGGGTCGTGGTCGACTTCCCGGCCCAGTCGCACGATCAGGAGCCAACTGATCAGGAATGACAGGACACTCGGAAACTTGTGTGCCAATTCACTCGATGAACCGGCAAGCGCGACGAATGGAGCGGCCAGCCAGTTGTACAGAGGCGGCTTTGTTGCGAGGACTTCTCCACGTTCAATCGGCAGCACCCAGTTGCCGTTGGCGATGATGTCGGCGGTGTAGCTGAGCGTCCGTGGTTGAGTCTGGTCGAAGAGATCCGAAGGGCCAATCCATCGTGCCGCGATCATGGCGACGACCATCACGATCGCGATGACAATCAACCGCTGATGCCACCTGCTGCTGATTCCGGTACGGCAGAAGGCGTCTGGCTGCTCCTTCACTGCCTGCTCATCCTGAAGCACCAACGGCACTCCACGCTTTGCGGACCGCATCGATCGGAGGATCGTCGACGATCTCAACCTCACCAAACTCGATTGGCAGAATCAATCGCATTCGACCCCGTGCACTCTTCTTGTCAAACCCCATCCGAACGAGCAGTTCCGGGATCGGCCGGGGTGATGGAAGAGCCGTCGGCAGGTCGAGCAACGTCAGGAGGTCACGAACCATGTCACGGCGGTCTGCACGAAGGCGCTTGGTCAGCACCGCACACTCACACGCAGCAATCAGGCCGATCGCCACTGCTTCTCCGTGTCGCAGATCGAGAGATGGAATCGTCTCGATGGCGTGGGCGAATGTATGACCCAGATTCAGAACCGCGCGAACTCCATTCTCCTGTTCATCGCGCGAGACAATGTCGACCTTGACCTGCACACTCTGAGCAATGAGATCAATCAGGATTGATGGATCTGCTGCCAGTAGTTTCTCCGCATGCTCGGCCAGCGATGAAAGCAACGCTGGATCTGCAATCACACCGTGCTTGACACACTCAGCAAGCCCCGATCGCAACTCGCGTCGATCAAGCGTTGTGAGCGTTTCCGGATCAGCCAGCACGAGCAATGGCTGGTAGAACGAACCGATGAGATTCTTGCCGAGTCCTCCATCCGGAAGTTCGAAGTTGACCGCGGTCTTTCCGCCGATCGACGCATCGACCATCGCAAGCAAGGTTGTCGGGCATTGGATCAGCGGCACGCCGCGCAGGAACGTGGAAGCCGCAAAGCCGACCGTATCGCCGACGACTCCGCCGCCGACCGCAATCATCGGAGTGTGGCGATCGACTCGCGCTTCCAGCATTGTCCGGTACATTCGGTGGACCTGCTCAAGCGTCTTCGCTTCCTCACGGGCTTCGATCGGAAGAGTCAGAACGTCAAACCCTGACTCGCGCAGTGAATCAATCGCGCGCGGGGCATGGGTATCGGCAATCGCTTCGTCGAGACAGACGACAACTCGCTCGTGATCACTCAGGTCACGGACGAATCGGCCGCACGCACTTAATACGCGCGGCTCGATGACATACTGATGCGGTGCGGATGGAATCGTGACTTGAATTGTCGGCATCAGCGTGAATCCTTCGCGCGGCGAGCAAGTTCCGCCAGTGCTGCATCAGGTTCGGATGGGAGAAAGTCTTCAGCATCATCAAGTTCGCCCGGGACGCTTCGCTGGACTGCGCGTTGCGTTCGGTGGCGTGTTCTTTGCGCGGCGCGACGAACGAGAAGGAACGCAACTCCGACCGTTGCGACAACGAGCACGATGACGCCGGCGGGCGGTCGCTCCATGGACTGCGGCATCGGTGACATCCGCGCAGGAAGAGCGCCCACGAAGGTCGCGTACGAGCGACTGATTCCATCTGCAGCCATCTTGTCGATGAATTTGTAGAATCGCGCGTAAACCACCGCTCGCTCGCCGGGGGTGACATCCACAAACCCCGGGCGTTTATCGACGAAAACCAGTCGGGCAACGCCTTGTTCATCGCGGAGAAACCAGGCAATCACGCCGTCATATGGCTCGCTCAGCCATTCGACCTGTTCCAGCCGACCTTCCAGTCGATACAACTCCCCTCGATACGCTGCTTCAGCGTCCCGCACCGTTTCTTCCATGAACGTCAGACGGACCGGGGCATCACCGGGTGGATCATCCCACAATCTGGTGTTCTCAAGGAGCGCAAAGAAGGCCGGTTCATGGAATTCGCGATTTGGATGCGTCGTGGCGAGAAGTTCTGCTTGCTCTTCGGTGAGGGGAGGTATGGTGAATCCACTGGCTCTGGTCGGAGTGATCAGCAGCAGGCAGAGCAACAGCAATTCGAACTGGACGCTTCGACGATGCACATGACAAGGATACGCTGATAACGCAGCCGTTGTGCTGTGTTCGCTGGGTGCAGGATCCTGATATGTTCACACATCGACTTACGCTTTTTCGCCTTGCGGGGATTCCGATTCGGCTTGACCTCTCGTGGTTCATTATTCTGCTGCTTCTTACCTGGTCACTTGCCTCCGGGGTGTTTGAGCGGTTCGGTGAAGGTTCCCCGACCATTCCGTGGGTAATGGGCTTCGTCGCGGCGATCGGTCTCTTCGTATCCGTCCTGTTGCACGAACTCGGGCACGCGCTCGTCGCGATGCGGCTGGGAATCGAAATGCGCGGCATTACCTTGTTTATCTTCGGTGGAGTCGCGGAGATGGGTTCGGAACCGCCCAATGCACGTGCTGAGTTTCTGGTGGCCATCGCCGGACCAATGGTCTCGATTGGGTTATGCGCCGGCCTGCTCACTGCATCTGCGCTGCCCACAAATGACGCGATGCGGGCCGTCTGCGGCTACTTGGGCTGGATCAATGGCGCACTTGTGGTCTTTAACATGTTGCCTGCTTTTCCGCTGGACGGCGGGCGCGTGTTTCGCTCAGTGTTGTGGAACGCGCGTGGTGATTTGCGGTGGGCAACCCGCATTACCAGTGCAATTGGCGCCGCGTTCGGCTACGGACTGATGACACTTGGAATCGTAACTCTCCTGACCACGGGGCATCTCATTGTGGCAGTCTGGTGGGGATTACTTGGACTCTTCCTTCGAAACGCTGCACAGGGTGCCTACCAGCAGGTCGTCATCCGTCGAGCGCTGGAAGGCGAACCGATTCATCGATTCATGCGAACTGAGGTTGTCAGTCTTGATCCGTTGATGACGATTGAATCGTTCGTTGATCGCATCGTCTATCGACACCACCACAAACTTTATCCGGTCGTCCATCGAGGCGAACTCATTGGATGCATCAACACGAACACTCTTTCCACAATCCCGCGCAACCGTTGGGCGGAGACCACTATCAAGGATGTCATGGAGGCGTGCACCGGAGCGAACACCATCTCGCCCGAGGCAGATTCGATGCATGTCCTCTCCCGTATGAACCAGACGGGCCGATCCCGCCTCCTGGTGGTGAAAGATGGCTCGCTGGCGGGAATCGTGACACTGAAGGACCTCATCGCCTTTCTCTCACTGCGCATCGAACTGGATTCCCCTGAGATTCGTTGATCGCGCACGGGGCGAGCGCGTGAGCCAAGGCGCCATCTGCTGCCTTCCAGGGCGGTTCGTTCTCCGGCTCGCCGGCTGCGTCTTTCACATCGCCTGAATCCAGGATTCCACCGGCAGCGAACCCCTCTCCGCCGATCGGATCGATTGCCACCGAAACCAGTGGTTGCCGGTCGGATCGTTGGCTCGCTGAGAAGGTGATAAGGGTGTTGATGTTGAAGGACCAACGAGTCTGGATCACCGGTGCGAGTATGGGCATCGGTCGCGCCCTGGCATTGGAATGTGCCCGACGCGGTGCCGTGGTCGCGTTGACCGCCCGTGGTAGAGAAGGTCTCCTCGATCTGCAGAAGACCATCGAGTCGAATCACGGCCGAGCACTGGTCTACCCGGGTGATGTCACCGACGAGGGACGAATGCGCGCAATTGCCGAACAGATTGAGAAAGAGGTCGGCCCGATTGACATTCTGGTCGCCAATGCTGGTACGCACGCCTTCACCAAGCCCGAATCGTTCAATGTGGATGAGTACCTCTCGTTGATGAACTTGAACTATGGCGGCATGCTCCGATGTATCTCCGCCGTACTTCCGGGAATGCTCGAACGACGTGCAGGCCGCATCGTGGGCGTCGCAAGTCTCGCGGGCTTTCGCGGGCTGCCTCGTGCAGCCGCGTACGGCGCAAGCAAGAGCGCTCAGATCAACTTTCTTCAGAGCATTCGCTTCCATCTTGCACGACATGGCATCGGTGTCA
>CBFGRU010000047.1:0-15599 GCA_965651255.1 uncultured Phycisphaerales bacterium | reverse complement strand
TCAACCGCGATGCCTCCACCCCTTCAAACGTAATCCGCACCGGTTTGATCCTGCCCTCTGCATCGAACTCCATCCGGTCGATGCAGACGACGCGGTGGTTGCGGTCGGTCTCGCCCAGCGGGCGGCGGTGATAAACGATGTACCATTCATCATCATTTGGGCCGCGCATCACACTGTGATGGCCCGCGCCGGTCGCGATCGTCGGGTCCTGCTGCAAAATCACACCCTCGCGCTTCCACGGCCCCATCACCGAATCGGCCACGGCGTACGCCACGCGGTAATCCGGCCCGGTCCAGCCGCCTTCGGACCACATGAAGTAATACTTGCCATCGCGCACAAACATGAACGGCCCTTCGACGTACCCCGCGGGTGTGATCTCCTTGAACATCTCACCATCCTCGAACGGCGTGAACCCGCGGTAGTCATCAGCGAGTTTTGCAATGTTGCAGTGACGCCACCCGCCGTAGATGAGGTAATCCGTGCCATCGACATCGCGAAAGACGAACTGATCGATCGGCTGCGCGCCGTGGTGAAAGCGATCGATCAGCGGCTGACCGAGGTGATTGCGATACGGCCCCTCGGGTTGGTCCGCGATGGCGACGCCGATGCCGCCGAGTTCTTCATCGCTTTGAATGTCGTTCGCCGCGAAGAAGAAAAAGTACCGGCCGTTCTTCTCGATGACGGCGGGCGCCCACATCGCGCGCCGCGCCCACATCACGGTTTCGGAGGTCAGCACGCGCTCGTGCTTCGTCCAGTTGACGAGGTCGGGCGAGGAGAATGCATCAAAGTGCAACTGCTCATCGTACGGCGCGGAGAACGTCGGGAAGATCCAGTACCTGTCGCCGAAGACGATGCCTTCGGGGTCGGCGTACCAGCCGTCGAAGACAGGGTTGCCGGACATGGCCGGGGCATTGGGCGCGTGCTGGCAGCCGGTGAAGGTCATCGACATGAGCGTGATCACGATGAGGGTGAGCGGTGCGTGCATGGGCTTCATCGTGCCCAAAATACCCGAAACAGCCGCGATTCGCGCGAGATGGTTGGGTTGGTTGTCCCGCTATTCACCGATCGTGACACGCCAGGAGCGAATGCGGGCGGTATGGTTCATCGTTCGAGAATCTCTCGCGAATCTGCACGCCCTGCTTCGGAGATTGCCCATGTGTCATCGTGTTCGCCCGTGGTTCCTGCTCGTTGTGTTCATCACCGCATCGGCTGCGCTGCGGCTGGCGGCACAGACGCCGATGACGCCGCCCTTCCCGACCGCGACGCCGGAGAGCCAGGGACTTTCGAGCGAAGCGATCGCGGGGCTGGTGGAAGCCGTGCGCGCGTTCGGTGAGCGCGATCTCTTTGTTGGTGCAGAACTCGTGATCATCAAGAATCGCACGCTTGTGCTGCAGGAAACGTTCGGCTCGCGCGACCGCGATGCGGACCTGGAGTGGCAGCCGAACACGATCTGCAACATCCGCTCAATGAGTAAGACGATGACGGGCGCCGCGGCGCAGATTCTCATTGATCGCGGTGAACTGGCGCTGAGCGATCCGGTGGCGAAGTACATTCCCGCGTTTGACAACGACACCTTGCGCGGCATCACGGTTGAGCATGTCCTGACCCACCGCAGCGGCCTGCCGCTGACGGCGATCACGACGGCGGTTGATCAGTTCGAGAACCTCGATGCGCTCGTCTCTTCATTGAGTGAAGCGGAACTGCGCTTCGAGCCGGGCAGTGACTTCTGGTACAGCGATGCGGGCAGCGACACGTTGGCGCGCGTGGTGGAAGTGGTGTCGGGCGAGACGATTGATGCGTTTGTGATGACCAACATCATCGAGCCGCTCGGCATGACCGACACGTTCTACGGCATTGATGGTGATGAACCGCGGCTTGAGCGCGCAGCGAGTCTCTACATCGGCGGGCCGAATGCGTGGACACGGTTTTGGTCGCCGAGCCACGGCGCGTTCTACCCGTTCGCGTGGGGATCGCAGACCGCGTATTCCACGCCGATCGACTACGCGCGGTTCCTGTGCATGTGGATGGATGGCGGCCGCGCACCGGATGGCACGCAGGTGCTCTCTGAAGAAGCCGTGGCGCGCACGCTCACGCCGGCCTCACCGATGCGCATGCTTGGTTCGGAAGCGCGCTTCCCGACGAACTTCCGCGATCGCGAAGTGTGGTACGGCCAGATGTCGGTGCTGCACATGCCCACGACGAACCCTGCATCCAGCAAGCCGGCGATCATCGGCCACAGCGGTTCGGATGGCACCATCGCGTGGGCGTGGCCGGACCGTGACCTCATCATCCTCTTCTACACGCAGTCGCGCGGCGGCGCGGCGGTGCTCCGATTGGAAGAACCGATCGATCGACTCATCCTTCACGCCGGTGAGCAACTCGCGGCGGACGAGGCGCCCGCCGAACTGCAGCCGTTCCTCGGCACGTACATCGCCAACTTCGCGAACTATGTGAACGAGCCGTTTGAGGTGCTGCACCGCAACGGCAAGCTCGCGCTCGACATTCCCAGCCAGATGGTGTTCGAGTTGCTCGATGCCGATGAAGAGGGTCGCCGCGCGTTCGCGGTCGCGCCGACGCAGGTGTTCGTGACGTTCGAGCGCGATGAAGCGGGCAACGTCACCCTGCTGAAACTGCATCAGGGCGGCATGGTATTTGAAGTGCCGCGCAAGGGCACCGCGCTCGCGGCGGAACAGGCGAAGCGGCCGGTTGTTGACCCTGAGGTGGTGAAGCCGTTCATCGGCCGGTACAAGGACCCGACCTCCGAGGAGTTCATCAGCATCTATCTGAACGGCGAAACGTTCTGCCTCAAGCCGAGCAACCAGGATATTGAGCTGCACCTGAGCGCGACCGATGAGCCGAACACGTTCACCATCAAGCAGGTGCCGGGCGTTCGACTGCGGTTCAACCGTGATGAGAGCGGCCGCATCATTTCGATGACGCGCCTCGTCGGCGACAACGAACTCGACCTGCCGCGCATGAAGGATGAATAGCGCGGGGCTCGCCGCGCGTTCGTGCCAGATGAGCAGGTCAATTCATTCCCCGCCGAGCGCGAGCTGTGCGACCTGATCGGCGAGCACGGCCCCGCCATCGGCGTTGTACAGCACGACGATGCCGATCTTCGCATCCGGGTACCAGCGCATCAGGACGCCCTGGCCGTGGTCACTGTCGCGCACTTCGGCGCACCGGCCGAACGCCGTCTCGCGAACGCGCACGCCCAGCCCGTATCCCAGGCCGAGCGCATCATCAAACAGCCGGGTTCGACCCGAGCCGTCGAGCGGCGCGCGATCGATTCCATCAAGTCCGCCGGCCATGAACGCAACGAGTCGCCCCAGATCCTCCGCCGAGGTGTAGATCGGTTCCGCCGGTGCGGTGGGCGCAAGCGAATCTTTGAACGGTGTGCCAAGGATCGAATGCCCGACGGCGTGCCCGCCGAACGCCCGTGCCGCACGGTTGAACGTGGAATCATCCATCAGAAGCGGCTTGAGGATTCGCCCGCGCACGAGTTGCTGGAAGGTCGGCGCCTGGACGGCGGTGGGGTCATCGCTGTCGGTCGATCCGAGGCCGATCGCCCGTTCAATGGCGCGGCCGACCGCCAGGTACGCCTCTTCGCAGAAGAACGGCTTGTCGTCCGGCAGGTTCGGGTCGAACTGGAGTCGCTTGCGAATCTCATCATCCACACCGTCGGTCAGCGTGATCGTTTCGTACTTCGGTCGCAGCCCACCGGTGTGATTCAATGCGCGGCGGATCGTCAGTCGCGGATTGACATCCGGCGCAAGCCGACCGATCACCGGCAGCCAGTCGGCCAGCGGGTCATCCAGCGACCAGATGCCCTGCTCCTCCAACTGCAGCGCTGCGATCGCGGTCATGAGGTGCGTCGGCGCTTCGAGTTTGAATCGACTCTGCGGCTGGACGGCATCGTTCATCCGCCGATCGAGCACGCCGAATCCGCCGGTCCAGACGACGCGCCCCTCGTGAATGAGCGCCATGGATGCGCCGGTCACATGGTGCGTTGCCAGGAGCGCGGGCATCGCCGCCTCAATATCATCCGCCGCTGCGCGCCAATCGCCGGTTCGCAACGGACGCGGCGTGCTGGCTTCACTCGCAATCAACTCTTCCAGGTGCACCTTCAACCGTCGGTAGCGCGGGTGATCGTGCAGCGGACGCAGATCGAGGTCATACGTGAATTGATACTGATTGCGCCAGCCGTGCGCGACGGCCTGTTCGAGCGTGGTGATTGATTCTTCAATTCGCCCGAGGCGCACGAGCGCGCACGCCAGGTTGTAGTATCCGAACGGGCGATCGGGCGTCAGCGCGATTAACTCGCGCGCGAGCTGCTCGGCGCGGCCATACTCACCCCGCGTCCACTCGTTCACGAATTCGCGGAGTTTGGTTTCCGGTACGTCGCGAATCTCACCCGCGCCGGGATCAAGCGGATTGATCAGGAGATCGAGATCCGCCCAGATCGGGCGCTCCTCGCTCGGCGGATGCAGCGGTCGTTGCGGAGTTTCCGGACCGCGGATGATGATCGGTTTCTCGAATTGCGCGGTCGCACCGCCCGCCATCAGCGCGCACCAAAGCGCTGCGCACGGCGGAATCGGCAGACGACGGACACAATGACCTGGGCGTGGCTTCGGCAAGGCCCCTTCCTTCTTCGCGTGGGCTGCTCACGTCATTCGCCCATATCGGACGGCCGCGGCGACAACCCTCTCACGTTCTGGACCATGTTACGCGATGAACCAGTCCAGCCGATCCGTCAGATTCGGACGGTTTTTGGGCAATCCAACCCGCCCTCGACGACTCCTACAATCATTCGATGCTGCGTATCGGCACCATCCAGCTTGATTCTCCGCTCCTGCTGGCACCCATCGCCGGGCACACGGACCTTGCCTTCCGGCTGCTCTGCCGTGAGCAGGGCGGGGTGGGTCTTGCCTCGACCGACCTTCTGAACTGCCACTCCATCCTTCGTGGCAACCCCCGCGCCATGGAACTGGCCCGGACCGCGCCGGGTGACCAGCCGCTGTGCATGCAGTTGTACGGCAACGATACTGACCCCCTGCCCGATGCCGCGCGCTGGGCAGCCGACCACGGGGCCGTGGTCGTGGACATCAATATGGGCTGTCCGGTCGATAAGGTCGCCAAGAAGAACGGCGGGTCGCTGCTGCTCTGCGATGTTGATCGCACTGCGCGGCTGGCGGAGCGAATCGTCTCGGCGGTGGCTGCGCGCGGCGTGCCGGTGACCGCCAAGGTCCGCCTTGGGTGGGATGATGAGCACATCGTCGCGCCGAAGCTGGCGCGCATGCTCGAAGGGGTGGGCATTCAGATGGTCACCGTCCACGGCCGCACCACCGCGCAGCGCTTCCGCGGATCGGTGAACCTCGATGGCATCGGCGAAGTCGTCGCGGCGGTCGATTCCATTCCGGTCATCGGAAACGGTGATCTCATCGAGCCGGAGGATGTGCAGCGCATGATGCACTACACCGGGTGCGCCGGGGTGATGATCGGACGCGGTGCCATGCGGGCGCCGTGGCTGTTCCGCCGGGCGCTCGGACTGCTGCAAACGGGCATCGCGCCGCCGGAGCCGGACCCGGTGGAGAAAATCCGCATGATTCGCAGGCATCTGGAACTTCTTCTTGAACATGCGGACGAGAAGTGGGCGGTTCGGTGTCTGAATACACGGATCAGTTGGTACGGCAAGACGATGGGCCACATCAAGCCGTTGAAGGAAGCAGTGCGCTTGGCGCGGACGAGTGGGGAAATCCTGCTTGCCCTGAATGAGTGGGAATTGGCGTTGCGCGAGCGAACTTCGTTTACAATACCTGCCGCACCGTCTCCCAAGGCCGCCTCCGCGGTCACGGCGAGTGAGCCCGTCGCGGCCTTGCGCGCGTGAGGTCGGTTGATCCTTGAATCGCAGGTTGGGCGCGGAATGCTCAACCGTCGCAGAGAGAGAAGGCAGTCTTCATGAACGTCTACCGCATCATTCTCACCGGTCTTGTCTCGGCCGCGCTGGCCAGCCCCATTGCCTGCGCGTTGGTTCCACCCCCGGTTGATCCCCTGCCGACCAAGCCGCCGCCGGTCGATCAGGCCGAGACGGCTGAAGATGAAGACGCCGATGCCCAGGATGAAAAGACCATCGCCCTTCGCGCGAAGACCTGGACGCTGCACGCCCGGGCCGTGGCGCACCGCGTGAAGCTTTCTGAAGATGCCACCGAAACGCTGGCAGAAACGTATGTCAAGCACCGACAGCAACTGGAAGAGCTCATCCAGGAAATGCGGCAGGAATGGATCGCCGATCTGGAACGGCAGATCGAACGTCTCCGCGCCAGCAATCAGCCGATTCCGCCGTCGATCTACGACCGCAGCGAATTGAACGCGAACATCTTCACTTCAACGCAGAAGGCGCGCACCAAGCTTGCCGAGGCGATCGTCGAGATCATGGAGCGTCCGCAGGCCGAGAAGGCCTTCCCCGCTCTCGCCGCGTTCGACCGCCGAGTCGACACGATGATCGGCAAGCTCGCGGAGTTCGAGCTGGAAGATGACAAGGCGTTCCCGGTGATCGACACGATTGATCTGTACTTCGAGGAAACGCAGATTCAGCGCAACCGGCGATACGCCGATGAGCGGGCGCGCGTGCGGGCGGTCCGCGAAGTGCGTGCAGAGCTCATTCGACGCATCACGCCGCACCTGACCGCGGAACAGTTGACCGAGTTCAAGAACTATCTCGGCGTACGGTGATTCACCACGCGGCCAATTCACCTGTGAGCGGCTCGACGAGATCCTTCATCGTGACGATGCCGCTGGGCTTCTGCGTTTTCGGGTCAATCACGATTCCCATCGATCGGCGCTTCGCGCGCAGTTCCTGCAACGCTCGCGGTACGTAAAGGTCGCCCGGCAGGAGTGCGGGCTCGACCATCAGTTCGCGCGTCGCCTGCTGAGGCCTGAGCACAATGTCCAGCAGCGACACGACGCCCACCACTCGGCCGTCGCGCTCTACCACGGGCAGGCGCGTGTGATTGACCCGCCGCAATCGTTCGATGCGCGCGGGGCCTTCAAGATCCACCGGAAGCGTGATGACGTTCTTCCACGGAATCATTTCGCCCGCGACGGTGCGCGTGCCGAAATTCAGCGCCCGATCGGCCAGTGTGGTCTGCATCGCATTGAGCAGCCCCGCGCCCTCGCCTTCGCGCAGAAGCTGGCTCACGCGCGTGCGCGCGGTCGTCGGTGCTTCCGGCTCACCGCCGACGAGTCGCGCTGCGAGCTTGCCGATCTGCTCGACCAGCGGCGCAATGAGGGTCCAGGTAAAGATCGCCCAGCACACCGCAAGAAACGGGCCGAGGCGGTACGTCCATACATCAGCATTGGTGCGGAAGAGGTCTTTCGGCAGCGTCTCTCCGATGACAAAGAGAATCGGCATAAGGATCAGCGCATTCAACGCGACCGTTTCCCACTGGCTGTACCCCCAGCCCGTCAGGAGCGCCGCGATGCCGAACGAGCCGCAGAAATTCGCGATGTTGTTGCCGACCAGGATCGTCGAAAGCATGCGGAACGGCTGGCGAAGGAACCGCTGCAGCCGCTGCGCAGCCGGTTCACCCCGGCCCGCGCGCACGGTCAACCGCACCCGGTTGAGCGTATACAGCCCGGTCTCCATCCCGGAGAACAGTGAACTCAGCGAGATGCCGAAGAGAGCGAGCGCGATGTACCCAACCGTTTCGCCCGTGGTCATGAGGATGGCTCCTCATCGGGCAGATCCGCGGGATGCTCGGTATCCATCGGCTGCACGTATCGCGTGAGCGTGGCGGCAATGATGCGCGATCGTTCGATGCGTTCAACCACGGCGCGAAACCGATCGAACTCAACGACATCTCCCACCGCCGGGGCGCGGCCGAGCTGATCCGTCAGCAACCCGCTGAATGTCGAAATGCGCGGCGAGGGCGGGTCGATCGCAACAATCTCATCCATGTCGCGCAACAACACCTCGCCGCCGATGCGCCAGGTGTGCTCATCCAGTTGCCGAATCATTTCCGCATCGCGCTGATCGCGCGGGAGCAACTCGTGCACGAGTTCGCTGACGACATCTTCAATCGAGACCATGCCCGCCGTCCCGCCGTACTCATCCACGACGATTGCGCTCTGCATGCGGTTGCGCTGCAGGTCATCGAGCAGGCGATCAAGGGTGGCGACTTCCGGCACGAATCGCGCAGGCGTCAGCATGGCGCTGACCGGCGACGACTCTGATTGGGGATCAAGCAGGTATCGCTTGACGTGCAGAATGCCGCGGATGTCATCCAGATCGCGGCCGTACACCGGGATGCGTGTCAGGCGGGTCGAAGAAGCCAGACGCATCACCTCCGAACGCATCGCCGTCAGAGGCAGTGCGACAAGTTGCACGCGCGGCGTCATGACATCGCGCACCCGGCGACGGGAAAGCTCGATCACTTCCTCCAGCACCGCCTGCTCGTCAGCGCTGATGACGCCCCGATGACTCGATACCTCCAGCAGTTCGCCGAGTTCCTCGGCCACCAGCGTCGATGGCGATGAGGCCGGCGTCGTCAACCGGCTCAACGGCGCCACGACAAACACATCCAGCATCACGCGAATCGGGACGATGATCGAATGCACCGCCCACAGCGGCCCGCTGATGATTCGCGACACCAGCAGTCGCTGTCCGTTCGCGATCATCTTCGGCATCACCTCGCCGAAGAGAATCAGAAGCATCAGCGATACCACGCCGAGCAGCAGTTCACCGATGATGCCGGTTTCGGCCTGCATCATCAGTACGCTGCTGATGACGAAGTACAGCACATTCACCGTCATGTTGGCGAAGAGAATGGTGATGAGCAGCATGCGCGGGTGCGCCAGCAGGCCGTCGATGATCTGCGAAGCCGCGGGATGCGTGCGCCGAAGCGCCATGCGCTCGGGCTGCGAAAGCGAGAACAGCGCCGTTTCCGAACCGGAAAAGAAACCGCTCAGAACGAGCAGCCCGGGGAGCAGCAGGAGAAACGGAATCTGCGCGGCGGTCCAGCCGAACATCGGATCCTCATGGGTTGCATCGCGCGAGCGGCCAACCACCGCTCCTTCGCGTGGCGGTGATGCTATCCGATGAGCCCGTCATACGCCGGGTCGAGTTGTTCAATCATCCGCTCGATGTACCGCCAGGCATTCAGCTCGCAGCGGATCTCCGCCAGCAGCGTCGGCCCGCCTTCGCCGGCAATCGCCCGCGCAAAGCATGGCCGCAGCCGCTCGATCGCCTTCATGCGCTGCTCTGCCGCCCACGTTTCCAGGCGGGTTCGTTCACTCGGATCTCCCGAGGCAAGCGCCTGCTCCATGTCCTCGCGCACGCTCATCATCTCGACCAGAAACCCATCGGGAAGGGATTTGTCCTGCTCCTTGGCAGGCCCGCCCAGAAGCGACAGCAGCGCGTTGGCGCGGGCTTCATCATCCAGCAGGACGCGACGAGCATCGTTGACCAGCGCTGCCTCTCGCGCAACATCCTCTGCACGATCCGCAACCCGCTCGCGATCGGGGTGCAGCGTTGACAATCGCTTCAGATAGGCGCGCTGCACCAGCCGCGCATCAATCTCAAACGTCCGGTCGATGCCCAGGCGGGCGAACGGGTCTTCAGGGGCGTACATGGCTGCATTCTTGCGCCCTTCGACCGCAAACGCCACCCGTGCGTGCGGTTCACCAGGCCTGCAAAAACGAAACGCACCGGCTGCCGCAGACGACAACCGGTGCGATGGTTGAACGGAGGTGATTCGATGGAATCAGTTCGCGCTGATTTCCACCTGGTCGACGAAACTGTCGAATCCGAGCGCGGTGAAGACCGCCGCCACCACGTAGCGCACGCGAATTTCAATGCGGCCATCCGACTCGCGCACGCGATCGGCGGCGCTGAGGCCGAGCGTATCGTGCCGACTTTCCGTCGTGCCGACGCTCCACGAATCCGCCACCTGGAACTGGCCGCTCGCCCAGTTGCGCACACGCAGGGTCGCCTGCCCGACGGGGTGGTTGATGCGCGATTCAACCGCGATGTCGAGCGTCGCGGGCGTGCCGATATTGGTCTCTGCGGCGACCTGCATCTCGGCGAAGTTGGGCTCGAGCGCAGTAAAGCCGAACCGCGAACGGAAGCGAACGGTTGCCTCGTCGCTTTCGCGCAGCTCGTCCAGGCCACCCGCCAGCAATGTTCCGAAGACCATGCTGAACTCGGTCAACTCGGTACTGCCGCAGGAGAAGCGGACGACTTCGATTGCGTCCACCGCGGCCTCGACGACCGAACCGGGTTCATCATCCGCGGCAATAAAGCGCACGCGCATCTGGTCGGTCGGCGTGAGGAAGTCGGCAATGCGGTGCTGCACGTGGAACCAACCGCCGGTCGTTCCCGGTCCGGTCGGACCGACGACTTCCAGCGATGTCCACGTCTGGCCACCGTTGTTGGAGATATCAACTCTGAAAACATCCTGACCCGGCGCAGCGCCGAAATCGTTCGAGAACCAGCGCGCGTAGGAGATGTACACATCACCGCCGCCCGAGGCATCGAACACGGGTGAAATCAGGGTCGTTGAACCGCCATCAACATCGCTGTTGCCCGGCGCGTTGTCGGTCAGGTAGCACTGACCGCTGCCATCGAAGTCCGTCGGCGGATCGCCGCGATCGCCGCCGCCCACCGGGACGCCGCGATTCCACGCGCCATCGGTCAGCGAAGGTGAGTTCACCACGGACCATCCCTGGTCGGTCTCGAAATTGTCTTCGAAGGACGTGAGGACATCCGCCGCGACGTACGCCTGGAACGAAGCCGCCGGTGCATCGCGCGGGTCGGTGACGACCACATCGCCCGTCGTTTCCGCGGAAACGTAGTAGTCGATGTACGTGCCGCACTCGGCCGGCGGGAAGTTCGCCTGGTAGCGACCGTTGCCCATCGGGTTCAGCGGAATCGGGCTGAACCCGCTTCCGGCATCAACCACCAGTTGCGCGGTTGATGGGTCGAGCGTCTGATCGAGCTGTTCGATGATTTCCACGATCAGCACCGTCTGCCCGACGGGATCGATCACCGTCGGCTGACCATCGGGGTATTCAAAGCGCAACGGCGCGGCCGTCGGCCGCCAGTTGGCAACGGTGAAGGCCGCCTGGTTGATCGAAAGCGCGTTGTTCTCGCTGTTGTTCACACCGGTTGGCGTTCCGTCGTAGGTCACATCGGGGTTTGAGAAGTGCGGCACGCGCGAGCCCGGTGCGTAGGCCATCACCGAGCGGAACTGGTTGCCCGACTGCCCGAACCATCGCCAGCCGTAGGAATACGAAAAGAGCGCGTTGCCCGCGTTGTTGCGGTCGTGCGCGCTGCCCATGTTGTGACCGAGCTCATGCGGGAAGGTGAGGTTGCCCACCGCGCAGGAGTAGTTGGATACCGAGAACGCGCTCGAGGCGAACCCGTTGTCGAGATTGGTCATCAGGTACGCAATTCCGCAGGCCGATCCATCCTCCACAATCAGGGCGACCATGTCCGCTCCGTACTGATCCCGGAGCGCGTGCACCTGGTCCATATGGCCGTCGTTGGTCGCACGAAGCCGCCCCAGATCAGTGCTCATGTTCGTTTCGGTGTAGTTGATCTCCTGCGAGTGAACGAGGCGCAGACGCGGGTCAATGTCGCTGTTCACGTAGGCAATGTTGGAGATGTCGATCGATCCCTGCACGAGTGCCTGCATGTTGGCCAGGCCACCCGCGGCCTGCCGCGCTTCCGGCGTCCAGAAGATGATGACATCGATGATCGAGCCGTCATCACCGTTGCCGGCAGCGAGCATTCCGATCTGCTGCTGGTTCAGACCCAATCCGCCGCGCTGGTCCTGCGCGTTGCCGCCGGCGGCGCCGATCTCGTGCTCCGGCCCGCAACCGCATTCGGGGTACTGCGATGAATCAAGCTGCTGCACCGCGACCAGCGATCCGCTGATTGCGCGCACCTGGTAGTCGCCGAACTTCGAGAAGAGATTCATCAGGATCGCGCCCTGTTCGTACACCACGAGGAATCGCGCCTGTTCATCTTCCACCAGTGTGCCGAAGAGCGAATAGGCGTCCTCACCCCGGCGGGCGACGTGCTCAATCCGCGCGGTGAACCGCGCATCGTTGAACAGATTCAGCGGAAGCTCGTCGATCACGCCGTTGGCAGCGCGCTCGAGCATGGTCATGTTGACGTTCATCGCCCGGCTGCGAGCGACCGCCATCTCATTCAGCGCGGTATCGCCCCGATAGTTCGATGCGCGGAACAGGTCCGCCGCGCGACTCGGTGCGGTCGTCCCAAGATGGACAGACACCAGCGAAAGCACCAGCATGGCGCACGCCAGCATGCGCGCGTTCATCAGCCACGTCGGCCACGGTCGGTTCACCTGCGTACTCATCATCTCTCCTCATTCCGGGTCGGTGAAAGGTTCAGCCATCTTACTGATTTGAAACCCTGATTTCATCGAAAAACGAGTCGAATCCAAGCGCGGTAAAGACCGCGATGACCACATGCTTTACCCGAACGTTCACCTCACCGGAGTTGTCGTGCACGAAGTCTGCTGCGGACAGCGGGCCGAGCGTTTCGACGCTGTCGGTCGAACCGATCGCGTATGAGCCCACTTCGACGAACGAATTCGTAGACCATCGCCGGAGCGACACGGTCGCCTGACCGGTCGGGTGATTGATGCGCGACTCGATGACGGTTTCGATCTCATCCGCCCGCGGGCCGTTCAGCGTCAGGTTGACCTGCACCTGCATCAGGTTCGGCTCCAGGGCGGTAAAGCCGAACCGCGATCGCGTGCGGAGATACTGATTGTCCGATGCAGCCAGACTGCCGAGATCACCCGCGATGTGCGAACCGAAGATGACCGAGAATCCGGTCAACTCGAAAATGCCGGGCCGGGTATCCACCTTCGCGATCCAGGTGCGCCACGCATTGGAAACATCTGTCCATTCGTGATGCCCCCAGAACACGCCCGGCTCACTCGGTTCCGGCTTCGTGCCGCTGTAATCGCCCCAGCGACCCGCCGCGGTGTACGGCGCGGTGCTTTGCTTGACGAACTCCATCGGTCGAAACGTGTTCAGCGGGTCATCATGCCTGCGGAATGCGCGACCGATCGAGATGAACTCATTCGACGATGAACGAGCAAAGAAGATCGTTGCATTGTTCTCTTCATCCACCGCGATCGACGGGAAGTAGGTGTGAATGCCGCTGCCGTAGTTCAACTCGCCCCATTGTTTCACGATCGGATCCTGCCCGCTGAACGGCCAGTTGCGCAGGTCGAACTCATACCACCGCACCCGCGCGCGGGATTCGTTCACATGGTGCACCGCCCAGAGTGATCCGTTGCGAATCGCGCAACTCCAGAAACGCGGCTCAAAGAGGAACGGGCGATTGCTCGTCCCCTGCTGCGGCGGCTGATTCGGGTAGGAATACGTCGCCACCGGCACATCCACGGTCACCCGCTGCGGATTGGTCAACTGATTGGTGATGGCATGAAACCGCACCTCGCTGAAGGTGATGCCGTTGCCCGTACCTTCCGACGATTGCAGCAGGAACCCCGCGCCGCCGGCATCGTCGTACACAATCGGAATCCCCATCGACTGATTCCCCGAGCCGGTGATGACGATCTCGCGCGAGTTCACCGCACCGCCCGAGAGCAGCGGCGCTTTCTCGATCATCAGCACCTGGTACTTGTCCGGGCCGAAGAAGTCCGCGGAGAGATACACCACATCGGCATCGACCGCCATGTTCGGCGAATCGATGTCGTTATCGACGTTGGTGACATCAATGCGATACTTGTGCCATGTACCAAGCGGGTTACTGTCATCGCTGACCGCCAGCAGGTACATCGATCGATTATCGCTTGATCGTTCGTTCGCCATCGCGAAGAACCGGCCGGAATGCGGGTCATACAGCGTTTCGGGGTCGAAGACGAATCCAGTCGCGCCCTGGTTCCCCCAGAACCCCTGCGGGCCTTCGATTTCATCCTGGAAGAGATTGTTGCCATCCTTGTCAAAGAACGCAATCGCGCCGTTCGTCACCGCGACGATGTGGTCCGGTCCCACGGCCAGTTCCGGGTCGGGCGGTGTCCAGCCGGTGAAGTCCACCGCGAGAAAACCGAAGTCCGGCCCATCACCCGGTCCAAGCGGGGCGGGCGGCATCGGCTGGCGACGCGGCTGCCAGAACGGGGGAATCGGCGCTTCCTGCGCTTTCGGCCCACTCGCGACCCGGACCACGGGATTCGGAGCGATTGACGGGGCATCGCCTCCAATGCGCGTCAGGTGCACAGCGCTGTCATCATCGAATCCGCCATTCCCGCTCCACGCGGCGAGGAGCGCGCCATCGCGCCCGACCGCCAGCCGCGTCGCGTTGGATGCCGGCTGAAGGAGTTGTCCGCCCTCGCGGTGCGGCGTGAGTCGAGTGACCTCACCGAGCGCCGCGGTACGTGCATCCAGCGATCGGACGTACAGACCGGTTCCACCGGCACGGAGCGAGCCCTGTTGGTTGTAGGCGACTGCAAATGATCCATTCGATCGCGCCGCCACGGCGACTCCGCTCAACCATCCCTCGCCATCCGCCTCACGCGCCCGCGCCACTTCCACGACCGCGCCCTGCGGCGAAAGCGTTTCCGCATCAAACACCCGGGCGACCACGGCAAGGTCGCCTTCGCGCTCTTCCATCCACCCGACGAGCATGCGGCCTTCACCATCAATCGCCAAACTCGGCTCGAAGCGCGGCCGATTGGTTGAATCATTCAACGCGATCGCTTCACCCACGCGGTCGCCGCGGGCGGTGAGACGCTGCGCGAGAATCGTGTTCGGCTGACCATCTGCATCGCTGTGACCCCAGGCGATGATGAAATCACCACTCGGCAGCGCCGCGACGACGGGGAACGCATCGCGTACACCGCCATTACCGGAGATGCTCAACTCATCACTCAGCGGCTGGCCCTGCGCATCGAAAAGTCTCGCCGCGATGCGCATGCCGCGATCACTCGGCGTACTCCACGCGATCAGCACTTCCCCCGCTGCGTTCACCGCCAGAACCGGCTCCTGCTGATGGCCGGTCGTCACCTGGTTGATGGCGATTTCATGTGATTGAGTCGAGAAATCCTCGCTGTACCGGCGCATGACGATCGAGCCGAGATCGCCATCCGCGCCGATTGCGCACCACACCGCCCAGGCCTCACCGTCCGGGCCGAAGGCCACACTCGGATCAGTGCGCGGCATCGGCTCGGCATCGTGCAGCGAGAACTCCGGCGTCAGTGGTTCGCCAGCCGCGCTGTAGAGGCGCGCGTTCACACCGTCCAGCCCCTCCCACTGCCGACGTGAATGCCAGGAGATGAAAATGCGGCCGGTGGTCGGATCGACCGCGATCGCGGCATCATCCTGCGTACTGCGCGTGTGCTGGTTGACCTGTTGATCCACCGCTTCACCGGCGAGGTGCGGGGCAGCGCGCGAAGGAGATGAAGGCGATGCCCACGTGCTGGTCGCCTCATTCGGCGCAGCACAGCCGGGCAGAAGAATCATCGAACCGAGTGCAATCAACGACAATCGAGCAGCCGGGGTACAGCCGGGCATCGTGAGAACTCCTTCAAACTTTTCTCACCCTC
>CBFGRU010000046.1:0-15678 GCA_965651255.1 uncultured Phycisphaerales bacterium | reverse complement strand
GGAGCAAGCGGTTCCCGCATCGGAACAAAATGGACTTCGACGCGACGGTTCTGTGCAGCGCCGTTGGCCGCATTCGAAACGATGGGGCGGTATTCGCCGTACCCTGCCACCATGAGACGCCTGGGGTCAACATTGGCAGATGCAAGCGCGTTTCCGACGGTGATGGCGCGGTGAACTGAGAGATGACGATTCGTCGGGTGCTTCGCCCGGGTTTCGGGCCGTGAAATCGGCACGTTGTCGGTGTGTCCGACGATGTGCATCTCAAAGTCACTTGCGGCGTCAGAGTTCATGATCGTCGCGAGGGCTCGAATCGTTTCGCTGGCAGCGGCCTTCAGTTCGGCCGAGCCGAGGTCAAAGGTGAAGTCGCTTGCGAACCGAACAGTTCCGGTGGCCGAATCGTACGTGAGCAGATTCGGGTGAGCCGCGGCGAGTCCCTTCAGGGCCGCATCCAGGTCGGCGGGGAGTGCGGCCAGTGGCATGTTGTTCAGACGATCGACCAGAGCCGTGTAGTCACCGCCGAGTCGTTCGATCTCGGCACGCAGGCGTCCGTTGTCCGCGTTGAGTTGGTCGAGGCGAGCAGATGCGTCAGAAAGCTGGTTTCGAAGCATACCGTTGGCGGCGCGAGCTTCTTCAACGTTTCCCTGCAGGGAGACGTTCTCTTCCTGCAAGGTGCGATAGCTCGTCATGAGGTCGTCATATCGACCCTGCGGTACGGTGCCACAGCCGGTCAGTCCCGTGGCCATCAAGAGCAGGGTGAGCATGGTCAACAGTGGAAATCGCATTCCTGGGGCTCCTTCCGTCGTAACGACATGACGCCCGTCGAGAGAGAATGGGCGAACGTGCGGTGAGTGTATCGCCTTCCGGTGGCAACGAACACCCAGCCACCTGAATAGGGGGGATTCCCCCGGCAGTCGGACTAGGATGACATCGTCTCCGCTGCACGATCCGCATGAATTCAGGACGCACACTGCATCTCGCCCGCCAGGTTCTTGATGGCGCGGGGCTGAACGCCCGGCCCGGCGCGGTGCTGATGGAGGGTGACCATGTACTTGCCGCCGGGCGGCCCCAGGAAATCGGCGAAGGATCAGAGGTCGCCCGGATTGATCATGGCGCAAGCGTCCTTGTGCCGGCGCTCGTGAATGCCCATACCCATCTTGACCTCACACACATCGGTCCGAAGCCCTACGCCGGTTCGTTCTCTGATTGGGTCCAGTTCGTGCGCACCGCCCGTGCTGACACTGATGACTCCATCCGTTCGTCCGTCTTGCGCGGCATTGAATTCAGTCGCGCTGGTGGTGTAGCAATGATCGGTGACATTGCGGGGGTTCGTACGGTCGTTCCCGGTCAAACCATGGCGAAGCAGGGCATGTGCGGTGTGAGCTTTGTCGAAGTCTTCGGAATCGGCAGAGCGAGGGACGATGGGATTCGCTTCATCAAAGAGTTTCATGCCAACGTTCCGTTGAGTATGGGCGCTGTGCGTTTTGGCCTGCAACCGCATGCCCCGTATTCCTGTGATGCAGTGCTGTATCGCGCTGCTGCACAGACGGGGCGGCCGCTCGCGACTCATGTTGCAGAGACGCTCGAAGAGTTGCGCTTTACGCAGAAGGGAGACGGCCCTCTGGCGGAGTTCCTCGAAGCCATTGGTGTCTGGGATGACTCGATTCGCGCGTACGGCACCCACCCGGTCCAGGTTGTACTCGATGCGATTGAGCACACACCGATCCTTGCCGCTCATCTGAACTATGTGGATGGAGTCAATTTTGATTCGCGCTTGATGCAAGCAATGTCAGTTGTGTACTGTCCGCGCGCGAGCACGTACTTTGGCCATCCATTGCAGGGACATCAAGCACACCAATATCGTGCCATGTTGGATGCAGGTGTCACCGTTGCACTAGGTACCGACAGCATGGTGTGCCTTTATACTCCTCATCGAATGAGCACGCTCGACGAGATGCGGTTTCTCTATCAGCGTGATCATACAGATCCGGTTGCGTTGCTCCGCATG
This sequence comes from uncultured Phycisphaerales bacterium, assembly GCA_965651255.1. Classification (GTDB taxonomy): domain Bacteria; phylum Planctomycetota; class Phycisphaerae; order Phycisphaerales; family SM1A02; genus CBFGRU01. The sequence continues at coordinate 13,673 of CBFGRU010000046.1, read as the reverse complement.
GCCACAGTTCACGGTGCACACGCGCTCGGTGGGAGTCCGGACCTCTTTACCTTTCGACCAGGTCCGTGCGCGGGCGTACTCGCAATTGCATGCGGTGAATCTGAGTACGATTCGCCGATTGCGAATGCGCTTTCCCGCGATGAGCCGCCTCGATGGGTTTCGAGGGGTGGTTTGTCGGGAGCAATTCAGTGATGGCGCAACGCTTGCTTGATTACTCTCATGATGCAGAGTCAATGGCGAGTCGCTTGATGGGTCAGCGTGTGGTACGGATTCACAATGGGAAGCGCCTGTCAGGGAGAATTGTTGAAGTGGAGGCGTATCTCGGCATGGAAGATCGCGCTTCACACACGTTCGACGGGAGACGAACCGCACGGAACGCTTCCATGTACCTTCCGGGTGGTCATGCGTACGTGTACTTCATTTATGGCATGCATCATTGCCTGAACATCGTCTGTGGTGCCAAGGATGAAGGCGTTGCGGTACTCCTTCGTGCCGTCGAACCGGAAGAAGGGATTATGACAATGCGCCAGAACCGCCCGACACCAGCCAGCGATGCCCGACTCTGCGCCGGGCCAGCATGCCTGGCGAAGGCGCTTGCCGTGGATCGCGCGTTCGATGGCGAGGACCTGAAGAAAAGTGATTGTCTCTGGATCGAAGAAACCCATCCGAATTGGATGCCCGATGAAATGGTTGAGCGGAGTCCACGGGTTGGGGTTGATTATGCCGGTGAGTGGGCGGGCAAGCCATTGCGGTTTGTGCTGCGTGGGTCACCCGCGATTTCGACGCTCGGGACCGCTCGGTTGTGGAAGTCGAAGGCGAAAGGTCGATAGGATTACCAACCCACGGAGGAACGCATCGATGCCCGAACAGCAGGTGCAGGTTGACTGGAGTTCGGTCCTGAAAGAGGCCGGTCCCTATCCCATCGAAGCATTTCACTTCGTACAGGAAGGTTTGCGCTACACGGTTCATCGTTTTCATGCGAATGCGGAAACGATGGCACTGGATGATCGGCACGTTTCGGGTCGTCAACTCTGTCTTGGACTGCGTGACTTTGCCGTGGAGCAGTACGGAATGATGGCACCGGCCGTCCTGAGTCACTGGAATATCACTCGCACCGACGATTTTGGCCGAATTGTCTTCGCGATGATCACTGCCGGCATGATGACCAAGACCGAGGATGACAACATCGAGGACTTCCGCGCGGTGTACGATTTCAGCGAAGCGTTCGATCGTATCGAGCTACTCAACCGAGTCGGTCGAAGCTAAATCGAGCGAATCGATACCGGTGGCGCATTCTCCACTGGTGACTTGCGACTTTGCCGGCTCCGTGTACCTTGTGCGCTGGTATGGCAAAGGCAAGCTCCAGCGACGACAAGGTGCCAGCGATTCACCGCCTCCATCTCTGGCAGATCCAGGCCTTTCGCGATCTGCTTGTCGTAAGTGCGGCGTTCGGCCTCATTTGGTTCGGCTATGCGTTGCGAGCCGTGACCGTTCCCCTTCTGGTCGCACTGCTCCTGGCCTACCTTTTCGAGCCGCTTATCGGCTGGCTGGTCAAACAACAGCGTGTACAAATGTCGCGCATGCAGGCGGTGACGACTCTGCTGGTCACCGTGGGAGCTGCAGTTCTGGTCCTGCTTGCGGTCCTCATTCCATTGGTGATTGGCCAGACGTCAAAATTCGTACTTGACATTCGTGACGGGACGATGCAATCTCGCATCGCCAATCTTTCGCCGTACATTCCTGAAGGGTACCGAGAAGACTTCACTGCGCTGCTCGAGTTGATCCCGGGCAATAATGAACACCTTGCGAGCGAGTTGCTTGAACAGCTTGAATCGGCAGACGGTGACGACCGGGGGGATGGGGAGAACGGCACGGACGGTCAAGGCGCGGATGCACCGGGCGAGGATGATCAACGAGGCGCCGTCGAGCAGAACGAAGAGCGTCAAGACAATCGTGCTGGAGTGCTGACGGATGATGAGATTCGCGCGATCGTCCGCGATGAGTATGCACGTCTAACTGATGGGTCAGGGGGCCGGACGCCTGCGGCCGGCGGCTTGCTCAATGTCGCGCGCGGCGGCATGGATGCGATCATGGGATTCATCGGCGGGGTCGTTCAGGTCGCCTTGCTGGCCTTCCTGATCCCCTTTTACTTCTTCTTCTTCAGCGTGTGGTATCCGGATGTTGTTCGATTCGGCGAAACACTCATTCCGAGCCGGAACAAGGAACGAACGCTTGGGCTTCTCAAGCGAATGGATACCGTCGTGGCGGCGTTCGTTCGCGGTCGTATCGTCATCAGTCTGATTATGGGTGTGTTGCTTGCCTTCGGGTGGATGATCTGTGGTGTTCCCTATGCCATTGCCCTTGGACTCCTGATCGGTGTGTTCTGTGCGGTACCGTACCTGGGCGGCGTCGGTATACCGCTTGCGATCGGCCTGCTCTTCTTTGACTATCTCTCAGTTCCTGCCGATGAGCGCACGTTGTGGCTTGGCTGGCTGGGTGTCATCCTTTGGCCTTCCCTAGTCTTCATCATCGTCCAACTGATCGAGGGCTATGCGCTGACACCGATGATCGCTGGAAAGGCGACGAATCTCGACCCGGTGACGATCATCGTCGTCGTTCTCGCGGGAGGTTCAATTATGGGTGTGTACGGAATGTTGTTGGCCATACCGGTCGCGGCGTGCGGGAAAATCCTGTTGACCGATGTGCTCTTCCCGAAGATCGATGCCTGGCTCAAAGGTGAGCGCGAGGATCCGCTCCCGATCGGTCGGGATTGATCATGCATAATCAGAACTGCAAGTACAAGGTCTCGCGCGCGTGTGCGTGGACTTCACCGGCAGGACCACGCAGAGCTTCGCGTCAGTGGCCATAACCGTGGCAACGGGCTGACCGTGTGCGACATGTTCAACGTCGTTTCTTGTTCTTTCGCTGCTTGAATCGACTCTTGATGCTCTCGGTCTTGGTGGTCCCTCGGCCGCCGATACCCGGCATGCCTTTGATCCCTGGAATCATGTTCGGGTCGCTCTTGGCAAGTTCCTTCATTGCCTTGATCTTGCCGCCGACTCCGATTCCTGACATCTGTTTCGTCATTTTCTGGATCATTTCAAACTGCTTGGTAAGTCGATTGACCTCCGCCGGCTCGGTACCTGAGCCGCGGGCAACCCGCTTGATCCGAGATTTATTCAGCTCCTCAATGTTCTCACGTTCATCCGCGGTCATTGAGTGGACAATGCCCTCGAGTCGATCGAGTTGCTTGTCGTCAACCTCAACGTTCTTGAGCATGGAGCCCACTCCGGGCAGCATACCCAGGAGTTGCTTCATCGGTCCCATTCGCCGAATCGAACGCAACTGCTTCAGGAAGTCGTCCATGGTCAGGCGCCCCTGCGCCATCTTTTCCGCCATCTTGGCGGCTTCCTCTTCACTGACTTCCTGTTGAGCTTTCTCAACCAGTGAGACAACATCACCCATGCCGAGAATGCGACCGGCCATTCGTTCGGGATGAAACTCCTCCAGCGCGTCAAACTTCTCGCCAATTCCAATAAACTTGATTGGAGCGCCGGTCACTTGCTTGACCGACAGTGCTGCTCCGCCGCGCGTGTCGGAGTCAAACTTGGTGAGGATGACGCCGTCGATTGCCAGCTTTTCGTGAAACGTCTTGGCGCTGTTGACCGCATCCTGTCCAAGCATTGCATCGACGACGAGGTATATCTGGTGCGGTTTCAATGCACGATTGACCGCTTCGAGTTCCTGCATCAATTCGCTGTTGATATGCAGCCGTCCGGCGGTATCAAGTATCAGTACATCGGCCTTCTCTTTCTTCGCGCTTGCCAATGCACGCTGGCAAACACTGACAGCGACTCCGACAGCCTTTCCGTACTCAGCGCACTTGTCGGGTTCACCGTAGAACAGCGCATGACCGTTGCCTTTGGCGTGCTCCTGCACACCGTCGATCGTAGTTCGCAACTGTTCAACCGCTGCTGGGCGTTGAAGGTCAGCCGCGGCGACCATCACACGCTTCCCACGCTTCTTGAGATAAGCAGCAAGCTTGCCACAGGTAGTCGTCTTTCCTGACCCCTGGAGCCCGCACATCATGATCACTGTTGGCCCCGGATCGACCATGAGGATGTGCGAATCGACGGGCCCCATCAGGTCCACCAGCTTGCGGTGGACAATGCCAATCATCTCTTCGCCCGGCTTCAGACTCTTGGTGACATCGCGTCCGATGGCTTCCTGTACGACGTCATCGCAGAACTTCTTGACAACATCGAGATGAACATCCGCCTCCAGCAACGCGGTGCGTACTTCGCGCATGGAGTCACGCACATTGTCTTCAGTGATACGTCCGCGGCCCGAGAGCTTGCGGAAAGTCTCATGAAATCGATCAGAGAGGGATTCAAACATCGGTTGCGGGCTCTCCAGTGGGCCTCACAGGAAAATCGTGGAAAGGTCAACAGCGGTGATTCTAGCGACCTCCGGACTCCGTGGACGCTGAATTGCTGGCGGCTGATTGATCGGCGCGGTACGCTGCATGTCATCACTGACACCAGAAAGGGTTGACACGATGGGGCGTATACATGAAGTCGTGATTTACATTCATGGAGTCTCCCGCGATCTGCATGGGCGCTCCCATGAACCGGAGTATCGTGCACTGCATGATGGAATCTGCAAGGAGAATCCACTCTTTCCAAAGGACTTCATCGGGATCGAGTGGGGGTGGCCAGCCGGGAATGCTGAACCGGTGAGTCACCAGTTGTTGACCGATGCACAACGACTGCTTGGTAGTCGAGCGTCGCGGGACTGGTCCGCGGCATCCGACTTCACGTTGAACCCCGCGCGGCTTGTCTTGAATAGTTTGCGTGACCTGGTCTTCTACGGGTTCAGTGATGTGATGTACTACATCTCGCAGGATGGAAAGCAGGCCATTCGGCTTGCAGTCACTGATACTATCACATCCCGATTGAAGCCACTCATGGAATCAATGGCTTCGGATGATGTGCTTTCACTCACGATCCTGGGTCACAGTGCGGGAAGTCTCGTGGCCTTTGACTTCCTGTTCTACTTGTTCTTCAGGAATCCGGGTGGCAAACACACCTTTCTCCAGGCAGCCGGCAAGAAGAGGGATTCATCAACGATGAAGACTCTTCATGACCTTCATGAAATGGCGCAACGCGATCAGCTGCGTGTGCGGCGTCTTGTAACCTTTGGCTCACCAATTCTGCCGTTCATCTTTCGAAGTGATGCGGTGCTGAAGATTCTCGCTGGTGATGAACTTCTGGATCCGACCGACTATGGGCTGGACCCCGGACGAGCGACGGTCTTAGACCTTGCCAAGGCCCGCTGGATCAATATCTGGGATCGAGATGATCCGATTGCCTTTCCAGTTGAAGCAATGATGAAGCCAATTGGCGATCACCGCATTGTCGAAGATGTGTACATTGATGTTTCGGATCAGATCACTCGCGCCCACGATGCGTACTGGCGATCCAAATCTGTTCATGCCGCTATCGCTGCTGCGTGGTAATCAACGCTTCTGTTTCAACCATTTGTTCAGCTTGTCGTGCGTCCAAGTGTTCACGCATAAAGATGCGGGAAGCCAGCCGCGCCGTGCGGTCAGGATTCCGTAGCGCAACAGATCAAAGTGTTCGGCTGAGTGCGCATCTGTATTGATGGCAATACGGGCTCCGGCCTCAACGGCCATGCGCACATGGGAATCACGCAAGTCCAGTCGGTGGTCATTGGCATTGACTTCAAGTGCTGTATCGTGCTTAACGGCTGCTTCGATGAGACGAGGCATGTCAGGCACAAGCCCCTCACGGGCATTGATCAGGCGCCCGGTCGGGTGGCCGAGTATGTGTACAAGTGGATGCCGAATCGCTTTCAGGAGGCGTTCAGTCGCCTTCTTGGGTTCCTGCTTGAGTGCGACATGGGGAGAGGCCACGACGATGTCAAGCTTGGCGAGGACTTCATCGTCATAGTCGAGATGCCCATCCGCAAGGATGTCCACTTCTGCGCCAGCGAGAATCGTGATTCCCGCAATCGCTTCGTTGGCCGCATGCACCGCGTCAATGTGCTTCAGCAAACGTTCCACCGAAAGTCCATTTGCCTGAACGCTTGACTTGGAATGATCAGTGACCGCGATCGTATGGAATCCGCGTCGCTTGGCCTCGTTCGCCAACTCCTCAATTGAAAGTCGACCATCCGATGCGGTCGTATGCGCGTGCAGTTCCGCTTTGATGTCCGAAAGCTCAATGAAGTCAGGGAGGTGGTCAACAACGAATTCGCCGCGATCTTCACGTAACTCGGGTGGTATCCACGGAAGGTTCAGCTTCTTGTAGATGGATTCTTCAGTTCGAGCAGCCACCGGTCGCACGTTTCGCTTCTGGGGTGGTTCATTACTGCCATCGTCTGGAAAGAGCCCATATTCGTTCAGTCGATAGCCACGCTTGATGGCCCGTTCGCGCAGGACAACATTGTGTTCTTTCGACCCGGTGAAGTAGAGCAGTGCAGCGCCGAAACACGAGGGTTCGATCATGCGCAAGTCAACCTGTAACCCGGTATCCAGACGAAGTGAGATCTTTGTCTCACCGGAAGCAAGGACTTTGGAAACTCCCTGCATTGAACGAAAGGCACCAGCGAGCTGCGTGTGATCGCCAGCCGCAGCGAGGATATCGATGTCGCCGATTGTTTCTTTTCCGCGGCGGAGCGATCCAGCAAACTCAATTTTCGCCATGGGATCCGCTTGGCGCAGATGATTCACAATCTGCTCCGCAATCGGCATGGCGACACCGATTCGCACACGGCCCGCCGATCGACTTGCAAAGTCAATGGCTTCGCGAATGTTGTCGACCGTCTTCTTGCCCATGCGCGGGAGTTTTTCGATCTCGCCGCTCGCGAGTGCAGATTTGAGCGTGGCCAGATCGGTGATGCCCGCTTTTTCCCACATGAGGCGAACCGTCTTGGGGCCAAGTCCCGGAATCTGCATCACTTCAAACAAACCACTGGGGATCTGCTGGAGCAACTCATCGTGCTCGACCACTCGTCCGGTTTCAACAAACTCCTTGATCTTCTTCGCGCTGCCTTCACCAATTCCTTCGATCGCTTGGAGTGCTTCAAGATCGTGACCGATCGACTTGATATCGGTGCCCATCCCATCCAGCAGCCGAGCAACTTTGGCGTGAGCATTGACGCGAAATGGGTTCGCGCCCAAGAGCTCCAGTGCGCGGGCCATTTCGTCAAAAATGGCACTCAGTTCAGAATTGGTGGTCGACATGCGCGATGATAGGACCCACTCACTGCCACCGGTTCATGCGACGTCCCCAAGCCCCAGAAGATTGCCATGGGCCTTGTGCAACCGACGCTTGAGAAGGGTTGTTGAGGGGTCTGCAAGTTCCGGGTCCCGCTCGATCCAGGCGGCTGCATCGCGCCGTGCCAGTTCGAGAAGTTTCACATCGCGCGGTAACACGGCGACTCGAAACGGCGCGATGCCTGATTGTCGAGTTCCAAAGACATCCCCAGGCCCACGGATCTCAAGATCGCGTTCGGCGATAACAAAACCATCAGTGGAATTGACGATGGCCTCGATACGGGCTGCACCGTCGTCGGTCGATGGTTCTGCAATGAGAATGCAGTAGCTCTTACGAGAACCCCGGCCGACGCGGCCTCGCAGTTGATGCAACTGTGCGAGGCCGAACCGGTCAGCATGTTCAATGACCATGATCGTCGCATTTGGAACATCGACCCCAACTTCGATCACGGAGGTTGCGACGAGTGCATCAATCTCACCGGCGCGAAAGGCAAGCATGATCGCCTCTCGATCTTCACGGTCTATTCGCCCATGCATACCTGCGATGCGGTACTTGGACAATGGGCCGCGTTTCAGCCAGGTCAGAGTGTCTGTGACACTGCGAAGTCCGCCTTCGGATTCGTCAATGACAGGCAGAACAATGTACGCCTGTTCACCGCCAGCAAGTTTTCGTGAGACCCAATCGTACACTTCGATACGCCGCGGCTCGGTCACGTGGCGAGTCGTGATTGGCGATCGACCGGGCGGAAGGCCGTGAATGATCGATACATCAAGGTCACCGAAGATCGTCAACGAGAGAGTTCGCGGAATTGGCGTCGCAGTCATCACAAGAATGTGCGGAACGACATCTCTAACCTTGTCCCGCAGGGCCAACCGTTGATGCACTCCGAATCGATGTTGCTCATCAATCACCGCGAGCGCCAGGCGGTTGAATTGGACAGCATCGGTCAATAACGCATGTGTTCCAATGGCGATATCCACGTCGCCAGCAGCCATATCGGCCAGTCTGGTCTGGCGTACTTTCGCAGGGAGCGAACCGGTAAGGAGCATGAGTCGAACTGTCGAGCCATGCAACATCGACTGAATCGATTGGAAATGCTGTTCGGCGAGTAACTCGGTAGGGGCCATCAAGACCGCCTGCTGACGCGCTGCTACGGCCTGGAGCATTGCATAAAGCGCCACCGCGGTTTTTCCCGCACCGACATCACCTTGTAGAAGACGGTTCATCGGCGCAGATTGGGTCAGGTCACGCGAAATCTCACGAACAACGATCTCCTGGCTGGCGGTTAACGAAAATGGCAATCGCGCTCTGATATGTCGATCGATGGCCTCGTTCCAGGGCAGTGAAACGGCATGCAATTGCTCTCGACGCTGGCGCCGTTTCAACATCACTGCCAACTGGAGGAGAAACAGCTCGTCGAAGGCGAGCCGGCGTTGTGCACGGACAACCTCGGCTTCATCTTCGGGCTGGTGAATCATGCGATATGCCTCGCGCAACTCTGGCAATGCGCGTTCGCGACGGAAAGTTTCCGGAAGATGATCATCCAATCCGCGCAATGCAGCTTGAAGATTGTCGCGCACGACACGCTCGATAATCCGACTTGAGATCATCTCATTCGCGGGATACACGGCGCGCAGCTTGCGATCGGATTGGAGTGGGCGGTCGATCGGATCCAGCTTTGCCTGAGGATGCTCGAACGGCATCTCCAACTCAACCACTCGCCACTGCGGATTGACAATCTGCAACTGGTCTCCGTGGCGTTTCATTCTGCCAGAGACAGCGAGCTGCATTCCAGGATGAATGCGCTGTGACATCCACGGAGCGTTAAACCAGGTCAGGCGGACTGTACCCGTCCCATCGGAAAGCTGCACTTCGAATCGCCCGCGACGCCCCGGCGTCATGCGTGTCACGAGCACTTCGCCGCGCACAGAGGTCGTGGCCCGTGCGCCATGTTCGACTGCGATCTTCCGATCCGCATCACCGATCGCCTGTTCCGGCAACTCAACTTCATACCGCAGCGGAATGTGCAAAATGAGATCCGACAGGCATCGAATTCCCAGTGTTCGCAGTGCCTCAGCGCGCTTCAAGCCAACACCCTGCAGGGCGCTGGTCGGAGTTGTCAGCGGCAAAGCCAGGTCCGCAGTCATGCTGTCAGGATAGGCGGGTTGAAATCACATCTTTCCGCTCGAGTGCTATGAGAGCCGGCCCGCAACGCGGGATTGCAAACGAACTAGGTGCATTGTGAAGAATGGAACAAGCCGCGAGCAGAATTGCTGTAATTCCTACAACTACTTGCACCAGCGGCGGGACTTCGATAGTCTCGGGCTGGTAGCAGCGTGGGGTACGCCGCGCCGATCACCGTTTGGTTTCGTTCTTCACTGTCGATTCGCCACGGAGGTCACGGCCATGAACGCACTCAATAGAATTCCCGGTCTGCATCCAGGAAATCAACGAGGATTCACCCTCATCGAGCTGCTCGTCGTCATTGCCATTGTCGCATTGTTGGTGGGCATGCTGCTCCCTGCCATCGGGAAGGCGCGAGACTCGGCGAAAGTTGCTCAGAGCATGTCCAACCTCAAGCAGTTCGGGTCGGCGCACAGCGTCTATTCCGGCGAATGGAATGGAAGACAGTGGACACTGGTTCCGGATGATCTCTCGGGCATGCTCAACTACGGCGGATATCCATCGCAGTTCACAATGTCCGGCAATCAATCGCTCATTCCGAGTGTTCCGGTCGGTTTTGATCAGTTCGGAAACTACTACGAGACTCGGTGGAGTCTGTACCTGTTACCGATGTGGTATCCCGGCAACTGTTCCCAGGGAGTCTTTCGGTACTTTCAATCACGACCATTGAATCAGTACTTCAACGGCAAGACTTTTGATCCGATCTTCTGGGCGCCGAAGGACTACACCATTGATGAGCGAATCTTTCAGTGGTTTGGTGACCCGGGGCAATGGCCGGGTCCGCAGGCACCGCATCCAAGTGCAACCAATCCATACTGGTTCGCATCGACGTACTGCCACAGTATTGCCGCCATGGTGAATTCCGAGGTGTATGGCAAACCCCTCAGTGTGGGAGGTCCCGGGCCGAAACGTGCAGTTCAACTCGCGGGCGGGCACAAGTCGCCGAATCTCGGTCAGGCACGATATCCGGATCTGAAGACGCATGTTCTGGAACACTATTGGCTGCAGAACAATCCGTCCGAGTACATCCCCGGAACTGATGTGCCATGGTTCTTCAACATGGGTGCAGACTCGACACCGGCGACGCTCTTCTATGATGGGCACGTGCGCATGATGAGCGTGCGCGAAGCAGTACAATCCAGTCAGCGAAACCTCACCCAATCCGGATATGAGCTTGATGCACCGGACATGGGGTGTTTCGGTTCGGGCGGATACTTCGAGTATTACGTGTACGGCGGAAATCCCGCTGCGATCAACTCGTACCATGTCTTCACGACCGAAGGTATCCTCGGTCGTGACACATTCGGCCAGCAGTAATAACAAGGAATTCCTGTTCGATCACGTGGACTCACGCATCACTTTGTGATGCGTCAGGACGATCCGAATCGCAGCGAACGGTACATCACCTTCAAGAAACTCGTGGATTGGGCCGAGGCGGTCGGCGGCCAGTGTCGATGCCGCATCCAGGACACGTTTAACGGTTGAATCATCAACCCATGCGCGGATTGATTTCGGTTTCACCTCGCGAATGTAGTCTTCGAGGTACCGTCCAACGGTCGATTCCGCTCTGCCGGTAGTCGCGCAGACTTCGTCGATCGAAGCGCCATCGGAGAACAGTTGCATTGCGATTGACTTCTGATGATTTGTCGGTCGCGAGCGCGTTCTCGAAGCGTGCGGATCTGTCGCAACATTCATCGGTGCATTCACTTCGTCGCAATGCGTGCGAATGGCATCAATGAACAGTCCACCGTAAGACGTTCGCTTCTTCTCGCCGATACCCGGGATCGCACGTAGTGCCTGGACGGAATCCGGCCGACGCGCTGCCAGTTCCCTCAGTGTCCGGTCAGTGAAAATGACATATGCAGGAACCTTCGCTTCTAGCGCCAGCTCTCGCCGGAGCGCCCGCAGCTTCTCGAAAAGTGCACGATCAACCCCTTCCCAGCCCTCGGTGTGCGCACTGCTCTTCTGAATCACATCGCGTCCCGGATCCAACAACCTAACTTCTCGATCACCTCGCAGCACTCGGTGGGATTCCTCGTTCAGGGTCACCACCGGACATTCATCGCCCGATCGCGAGATCAGGCCTTGGTCAAGCAACTGAAAAATAAGTGACTGCACTATCTTCTCGGGCAGATCAGCCAGGATTCCGTAGGTGGAAAGCTGTTCATGCCCGCGCTGCCTGATGACCCCCGATTGGCTGCCGCGCAAGACGTCCGTGAGGTACTTCACGCCATAGGGTTGGTGCAGCCGGTAGATGCACGACAGAACCTTCCGGGCAAGTGTCGTTGAGTCCGGCAGAATCTGAATCTCATCCAGGCATGCATCGCATGCTTTGCAGTTGTCAGATTCATAGCGCTGGCCGAAATACCGTGTGAGTGCGCGATGGCGACACTCCGCAGAGTCGCAGTACGCATGCATCTGTTGAAGCAACGCGATCTGGGCGGCAATGACTCGATCTGCATCCGGCGACCGCTGCGCGCTCATCGTGATCAACCGTTCCCATCGCCGTACATCCGCATACGAGTACAACATCACGCACTCTGCTTCAAGACCATCGCGGCCGGCACGGCCGGTTTCCTGCTGATAGTTCTCAATCGACTTCGGCATCGTCGCGTGAATCACACATCGCACATTGCTGCGATCGATTCCCATGCCGAAGGCCACCGTCGCGGCCACGACATCAAGCTCCTCTCGCGCAAACGCATCCTGCACCGTTGTTCGCTCATCCTTCTCCATCCCGGCGTGGTAGGCCGCCGCCTTGATTCCGACTGACTTCAGGAAGTCCGCCATCTCGTCGGTGTCGCGCCGAGAAAGGCAATACACAATGCATGCTTCACCTGGATGTCGGCGAACGACGTCGAGTGTCTGCTGATGCCGATTCGAACCGGGAATCACGCGGTAGGTCAGGTTCGGCCGATCGAACCCGCCGACGAGCACGCTCGGATCGCGCAATCCCAGTTGTTGCACGATGTCGTTTCGGACACGTTCGGTCGCGGTGGCGGTATAGGCGTGCAAGCTGGCTTCGGGAAACGATCGCCTCAGCTCCGCCAACCGCCGATACTCCGGTCGAAAGTCGTGGCCCCACTGGCTGATGCAGTGCGCTTCATCAATCGCGAAGGCGCGAACACCGCAGCGCTGAAGGTACGCAACAAAACGCAAGTCAGCCAGACGTTCCGGTGAAACAAAGAGCAGTCGAATCGCACCGGCGCGCAGCTCATCGCGAAGCGACTGCTTCTCCTCCGGTGAAAGCGCGCTGTGCAGTGCGGCTGCGGGGTATCCATTCTGCCTCAGCCCATCCACCTGATCCTTCATCAACGAGATCAACGGCGAGACCACCACATCCAGCCGGTCCGTGACGACTGGCGGAACCTGGTAGCAGATCGACTTGCCTCCGCCGGTGGGCATGACGACCACGGAATCACGACCCGCAAGCTCAGCGGCAATCGCTTCGGCCTGCAACGGGCGCAGACCCGCATATCCCCAATAGTGATTCAACGCCCGGAGAACGGCCTGTTCACTCGGTAACGTCAGCACGGACGCCGAAGGATCGTCATTCATGCGACCACCGTATAGACACCGTATCGAAAGAGCAATTCGGCCGCACGTTTCTTTCGCCGCCATCAATCACTCATCAATACGCGCGGCAGGATTCGAACCTGCAACCCTCGGTTCCGAAGACCGGTCCAACGCCGCGATTCCGCGATATTAGAGGCGGCATCGCACTTCAAACAACCTAGAACGCGGTTCGATGAACTTCGGATGAAGGCAGGCGAACCCGCGCGCAGTGGGAATCCCGTGGGAACGGAAGGGGTGGACCAATGCCATCGACCGGAATGATGATCATGCTCGCGCGGTGCTGCTGCGACAACGGCGACGAACACGCGGACGAATGCCCGGCGGTTGCCTTCTGCGCGACGGGACCATCATCGTATCTTCTCACGCAGCAGGGCATGGATTGGGAGACGGCGAGCATTCCCGATGTTGAGAATACCTGCTTCGACTCCGGCTCACCGATCACGCTCCCGACCGGGTGCGAGGGCACGGTGGACTACGTGAGCAACTCGTGCGCGTGGAACGGGAGCGCGTTCAGTCTCGACGGCGGCGATCTGGACGACTTCGATTCGCTCGGCACGACGGACGGCCCGGCAGGGCTGCTATTATGCTGGCGGCGGGTAGCTCCCGCCATTC
>CBFGRU010000045.1:0-15868 GCA_965651255.1 uncultured Phycisphaerales bacterium | reverse complement strand
CTGAAGTCCCTTCTCACCTTTGAGGAGACCTTCACCCGTCTCTTCGCGGACACACTGGTGGTCCGCACTCCATCCAATCTACTTCACCTCAGATTTCTGTCAAAGGAACGCCGCCGGCAGATAAACCTCTTCCATACGCCGCACGCGCCGCCGTCACCCCTGCGGTCGAATGATCAGCGGCACCGTGCGCTCGGCGGTGAGTTCGCGGCCCGTGAGGCCGTCGGTGAAGTTGATGTGCACGATGATCTCACTTGCACCGTGCAACCCATCTGGGTTGAACGGCAATTCAACCGTGTAATGCGTGCCGGTGAAGCTCGATCGGTACGCCTCGCGCAGCGCGGCGGGGTCGAGCGTGACGCGGCCGACGGTGCGGGCCTCGCCCGCGGCGGGCAGGATCGCGGCGTGCGCGGTGAGCGTTCCGACGATCTGCACGAACCGCCCCAGCGAATCCGCCGGCTGAACATACAGCACCAGCCGGTCGGGCCGGCCGTCGCCATCGCCATCCTGCACATGACACAATCGGCTGAGGTCGAGCGAGGTGACATGCGGCATGTTCGCGCGAATCGCAGCGGGCAGCGAATCAGGCCGCTGTGACTCGCGTGCGAGTTCCGCATCGAGTTCATCAACGCGACCTTCGAGTCGATCGTTCGCGCTCTTCAGTTCCATCACCTCGGCGCGCAGGCGATCGTTTTCGCGCCGGAGCGCGGCGGTGTTCTCGCAACCGATGAGCGGAAGCGCAAGAGCGATGCACACGATGACCTGAAGCACGGGCCGCACGAGAAGAGTGTACGGCGGGAAACGCAGAAGGTGGGAGACACCATCGCCCACACATCAATGCATCGTTCCGTGGTCGGCGGGCGAATGATTCGGGAATGACCACGCCGACCACCGCCACGACAGTGATGCCCCGCCGCCGACTGCACCGAACCGTGCTGACACTGGCCGGCATGTACAACCTCGTGTGGGGTGCGTTCACCGGCCTGTATCCGCAATGGCTGTTCGAGTTCGCAGGGATGGAGCCGATGCGCTACCCCGAGGTGTTCGCGTGCCTGGGGATGGTGATCGGCCTCTACGGCGTGCTGTACCTGCGGGCGGCGATGTCTCCCGAGCGCGAGTTGCTGATCGTCGCGATCGGGTTGACGGGCAAGATCCTCGGCCCGATCGGATGGTTCACGCTTGTTGCGCGCGGTGAATGGCCGCTCTCCACGCTCATCCTCTGCCTGACGAATGACCTCATCTGGTGGCCGTTCTTCTCGCTGTACATGGTCGACCGGTGGCGGATGGGGAGGGGAAACTGAATCAGCGGGGTCGAGCGAGACACGGGTTCTGCTACGCCAGAATGAAATCCGATTCGAAAACTCAGAATACAGCCTTGACCACGATGCATGATCAAATAGTCTTATAAGAGCATTTCGTGATGAACTGAGCCAACGGCTTCGAAAGGGAACAATATGAATCGTGTGTGTGTGTGTGTGTGTGTGTGTGTGTGTCATAGCGGCATCGTTTGCGCTATTCCCATTGGTCGGTGTCGCGCAGAATCCGGGGGATCCGGGTGATGAGTTTCACCCGAACGGCTATGACGGCTACGCCGGCGATCATCCGATGAATCCGAATCGTCCGCACGGCGGGCCGGGTGGGAAAGGGTGGAATCAGGGCAATGGCGGGCGAGGTGGAGACGGCGCATCCATTCGGGCTTCGCCTGTGGCGTCCATCGGCGATGGCGGTCGCGGTGGCGACAGCGGTGACTACGGCGGGTACGGCGGAGCCGGAGGAAACGGAGCGCATGGCATTCAGTTCGCACAGTTGCGCGCTCGAGACGGCGGTTGTGGCGGCGACGGAGGCGATGGCGAAGATGGAGGCGGACGCGGGGGCGATGGAGGGCTTGGTGCCGACGACCCGCCATTCTCGATCATTGGTGGGGGCGGAGGCAACGGCGGCAACGGTGGGAACGGCGGTGACTGCAAGAACATCGGCCCGGCATGGGATGAGGAAGTCGATGACCCGATCATCGGCGATGGGGGCTCAGGCGGACTCGGCCGAGATGCCGGTGATTCGTGGGCGTTGATCGCGGGCAGCGGCGGCTGTGGAGGAAGTGGAGGGAAAGGCGGAAAAGATGGAGGGAACGGCGGCGCTGGAAATACCGGAGGCAAAGGCGGGGCGGCGCAATGCGTTGAGTTGGGAGTCGGTGGACATGGAGGACACGGCGGTTCCGGTGGCGATGCGGACAATGGCAATGGAGGATCCGGAGCGAACGCTGGGAACGGTGGCTATGGACTGGAAGGCGGGAATGGTGGATGGGGTGGTACCGGCGGCAACCAGCAATCGCAGAGCCCTGCACCTTCCGGTCACGGCGGCAACGGAGGCGGATCGTGCGAGGTGGGCGGCGAAGGGCTCGATGGCCTTGATGGCGATGAAGACCCTCTACCGGGACAACAATCCCACATTTGCCCGCCCTGTCAGTCACAGTCTGGATGACGATTCTCAGTCAGACCAGCGCTGATCACACGAGAACGTCCAAACGAAGGTGAGTGAACATGAGTTATCAAAGGCAGGACAAGTTGCTTCGCTCTGCTCCGGGCATCGACTCCGGCGTCATCTCCTTAGCTGCCATCTGCATCTTGCTGTTAACGGCGCAAGCTGTCTCCGCGCAGCGTGTCGAGACGATCGAAGACAAGCAGCTCCAAACCTATGTCTGGTGGCTTGATCTGGATGATGAGCAACGCGAGTTGGCGGAAATCTTTTATAAGGACTTCAAGCAGCGAAGCGATACGGAAATCCTCGACCGAGCGCGCGCCTATCACACGGGTTGGCCGGATTACAACTCGGAGGCGTACTGGAAGCGATTGAAGGAGCGGTCCGAAGAACGCCGGATGTTGATGGCGGACTACGCGGAACTTACGGCGGTATTCTTCCGGGACCTGGCGTGGTTGCTTCCGGAAGACGAACGGCATCGGATCCGGCGCGTGGAGAACGCGCGCATGCGGCATCTGTACCGGGCGAGCCCCGGCGATCTGCCGGAGGCGCGGGTCGATCTCGCATCGCTTCTCGTGGGCATGCCGCTCAGCCCCGAGGAGCGGAAATCGCTGGACGGCGTGCTGGATGAGTACGAGCCGATCCTGCTGGATGCGCTGCGCGCGCGACAGGAAGCGCATGATGAAGCCGGAATTCATGCGGCGCGTACGGTCACCAATAACAAAGAGTTGAATGAACGTACACGTGAGGAAAGTCTCACGATCGAGGAGGCCGGGGCGACAGAAGAGTACGAGGCGAGAGAGGAGGCTCGAGAGAAATGGGCGCGCATTTACGAGCCGCACACGCAGCGTCTTGCACAGATCAACCGCGAGTGGCGAGGCCGAATCGAAGCGGCGCTCACCGATGAGAATGCCGCCGCGTATCGTCAACGATTTCTGGAAGCCGCATACGACCGGATTCATCCCGATCCAGCGAATGCCGATGCGTTATACGAGGCGGCGTTCGCTCTGGAAGACCTCACCGATGAGCAGCGGGCGGTGCTCGAGACGTTACACGATGAGTTTCGCCGCGCGCATGAATTGATCAGCATCGAGATGCGCGACATTGACGATCGGCAGCATGGCGCGCGACTCAATGCCTCACGTGATGAGTGGGCATATGAGTTTCAGGGGATGACCGAACTCGCCGAAGCGGGACTGAAGCGCGAGCAACTGAACGAAGCGCAGCTCGCGAAGATCGCACTCATTCTGACCCCTGAACAGGTGGAGAAACTTCCCGAGTGGGATTTCGAGGAGAATCCGCGCAAGCGTCCCTACGACCGAATGGGACACTTCCGCAGGATGGAGCAGCACGAGCGAAGACTCCAGGAGATTGAAGAGCGCAGAAGGGATCGATGACGAGCCGTTCGATGGGTACGTGCCTTCATCCACTTCGGCACTATCAATCGTGACGCCGAACGAAACACCGGCGGCACTTTTGTGCCGCCGGCGTGTGATGAATCAATCTTGCAATCGATCAGGCGTGTGTCAGACGCTGTCTTCGGCGTCATCATCCTTGGCCTTGCGCGGCTTGGTGATCGCCGGCAGACGCTGGAGCACCTTGTCGATGAGGCCGTACTCAACCATTTCGTTGGCGGAGAGCCACTTGTTGCGGTCGCAGTCAGCAGCGATCTGCTCGATGGGCTGGCCGGTTGCATCGGCGTAGATCTTGTAGCCGATGTCGCGGAGGCGGAGCATTTCGCGCGCTTCGATCTCGAGGTCGGTCGCCTGCCCTTCGAGCACGCCGGAGAGCAGCGGCTGGTGCATGAGGTTCCGGCCGTTGGGAAGCGCAAACCGTTTGTTCTTCGCGCCGGCGCAGGCGATGAGCGAACCCATGGATGCGGCCTGCCCGATGATGTACGTCGCGACATCGCAGGGAATGAACTGCATCGTGTCAATGATGCCAAGCCCCGAAGTCACACTGCCGCCGGGCGAGTTCACATACAGGTGAACATCTGCCTCTGGGTCTTCATTGGCAAGGAACAGAAGCTGCGCGATGACGAGATTGGCCATCTCATCGCCGACCGGCCCGCCGACAAAGACGATGCGGTCGGTGAGCAGCCGTGAGTAGATGTCATACGCTCGTTCGGAGCGTCCGCTTTTTTCGATAACAATGGGTACCAGGGGCATGGCGTCGTCTGATGCTCCGCAGGTGGTGTGGATTCGAATCGCTTTCCGCGGCCACGTCGTTCTTGGTGCGGCCGGGCCTTGAATGCCCGAAGCCGACTAGTCTACTTCTTCTCCCGCTCCGCCGCGGGGACGAACACTTCATCCACGAGACCGTACTCCTTCGCTTCCACGGCGGTGAAGTACTTGTCGCGCTCGCCATCCTTCGCAACCTGTTCAATCGGCTGCCCGGAGTGACGGGAGATGATCTCGTTCATCGTGCGCTTATCACGCAGAATCTGTTCGGCCTGAATCTGAATGTCCGAAGTCTGGCCGGTCACGCCGCCGAATGGCTGATGAATCATCACCTTCGCGTGCGGCAGGATGTGGCGCTTCCCCTTGGATCCGGCACAAAGCAGTACGGCTCCGCCCGAGTACGCGCGACCGATGCAGTACGTCGCGACATCACTGGTGATAAACTGCATCGTGTCGTAGATGGCGAGCGTGTCGTCCAGCGACCCGCCGTACGAGTTGATGTAGAAATTGATGTCCTGGCCCTTCTTCTCATTCTCGAGATAGAGCATCTGCATGATGACTCGCGCCGCGGACCCGGGGCCGATTTCACCGACGAGAAAGACAACGCGATTTTCGAGCAGCAACTCGTCAATCGTCATCTCCCGCGTGCGCTGGTAATGAACCGCCGCCATTGGGCCGGCATTCATGTCCATCATCGGACCGAACTCGGGCCGGCCCGCAAGCGGATTGGTCAGCGCGGAGTGGTGGCCGCCTTCATTGCGTCGTGAAACGTGCATGAGGAATCTGGTCTCCTTGAAGTCGGCTGCATGATAGGTCCGCGTCTGTTGTCGGCAATCGGAAGCCCCGAGACGAGCGGAATGGGGTGAAACGCCGGCAAAGCCGGTTTCCGCGGGGATCGTGCTCGCCCGAGCGCGTCATGGGCGGTGCTCGATCGGGCTGGCCGCGCAACTTCTGCGCAGTGGTGCGTGGGAGACTCGTGCATCACCAGTCTGCATCGCTGGGGATGGGCTTGGGGCTCTTCGTCTCGGATGGATCGGTCGGCGCAAGATCCGTCGGCAACCAGAAGTTGAAGACGGCGCCGCGGCCCGGTTGGGAAGAGAAGGAAATGTCGCCTCCATGTTCACGCACAATCTTGCGTGTGACCGCCAGACCAAGCCCCGTCCCTCGCTGCCCCTTGGTTGAACTGAACACTTCAAAGATTGATTTCGCGACTTCGGGGTTCACGCCGGACCCGTTGTCAGCCACCATCACCTCCGCCCGCTGCGCTTCCGCGTCGTAACGCGTCTTGATCGAAATGGCGCCGCGACGCTCCGGAACCGCATCGACCGCATTCATCACCAGATTCATCAGTGCCTGGTGAATGGCGTTGGCGTCCATCGGGAAGGGTGGCATGGCCTCATCAAGATCGGTCAGGAGCGCGATGCGTCGCTGATCACACTGAGGTTGAACCAGCGTAACAACCTCCGCCACGAGGGTGTGCAGGTTGACGGTCTCAAGTTCCGGGCTGCGCTGCTTCGAGTAGGCCAGCATGTTCTGCGTCAAGGTAAAGATGCGATCGAGATTTCGCGAAAGGATGGGCCATGCCTCCCTCGCGAGCGCAAGGTCACCCCGGTTCAAAGACAGTTCCACTGCATCAGCCCCGCCGCGCAACCCCTGAAGAATGTTCTTGATCGCATGACTCAACGAGGCGACCGTCTCGCCGATCGCAGCGAGTCGCTCGGTGTGCATGCGTTCGTTGATCAGCGAAGTCGTCACCATGGCGAGCGCGGCGTGCTGGCCGATCGCGGTCAGCAACCGCAGTTGCCCTTCGGTGTACGTGAAGTTCGCGACGGATGAATCAATGTGAATCACGCCGAAGACGCGGTCGCGCGTCTTGATCGGCACGCAGATCGCGCTTCGTATGCCGTACTCGCGAACCGAATCTCCCGAGCGGAACCGCGGATCGGTCATCGCATTTGAGGCAAGAATGCCTTCACCCTGACGCAGAACATGCTGCACAATGGTGCGGCTGACGGGAATGTGGCCTTCATCGCGGGTGCGCGGCCTGGATCGATACCGTATGACCACCGGGTCGGGCCGTTCCGCGGGGCCGTGTTGCAGCAGGATGAATCCGCGGTCCGGTTTGAACTCTTCAAAGATCAGGTCCATGACGCGGTTGAGAAGCTCATCCCGCTCAATGGTTTGCGCGGTGAGAGAAGTAATCTCATACACCAGGCGCAGGTGATGCATCGCCGTCGCCGCCGGGTCAGGCGAGGCAAGCACCAGCGACTCATCGTTCAGCAGATGATCGTGCGCGCTCAACCGACTCTCGACCGTGGAATCAAGCTCTTCCGGCCCGAGGACACGAATCGGACTCTTGGCGTTGTCATCATGACTGACGGCAAAGAGGTAGAGACTGGACCCACATCGAATCTGATCGCCGGGCGTCAATTCGATTCGCCCGTGAATCTTCTCGCCGTTGAGGAAGGTTCCGTTGGCACTGTCGATGTCGCGCAGAAACCACTTTCCTTCATCCGGAGTAAGCTCAGCGTGACGGCGGGAGACGCTACGATCGGTAATCGGCAGCGCTTCGGACGAACGGCCGATGAGCTGTGGCTCGTTTTCCGGCAAGGCAAAACGCTTTCCGCGATCGGGGCCCTGAATCACATGCAGCATCAGCACGAGGCAAACCTCTCCAGCGACTATCGCTCCGAACGATAGCCGACTCCCCCGTCGAGTGGTGGGCGACCTTCACAACGGGCCGGGGTATCATCGCCAACACCCATGCCCAGCAGCGCCTCGCGATCCCGTTCGAGCACCGCCTCCAGCTTCTCGCCGGAGATGCGATTCGTGATTCTCCACGGGAAGGAATCGCTGCTCATGGCCGAGGCAACGCAAGCCCTCATCGCCACGCTCAGCGACGCGTTCGGTGAAATCGAGCAGTTTCGTTTCGATGGAGAAACCGCCCAACCGGCGGAAGTCCTGGACGAATTGCGTTCGTACGGCCTGATGCAGCAGCACAAACTTGTGATTGTTGATCAGGCGGCCGTGTTCGTGAAAGACGAGAGCCGCGCCCTCATGGAGCGCTACGCAGAAAGCCCTGTCGATCACGCGACACTCCTTCTGCGGTCAGATACCTGGCGGCCGGGGAACCTTGACAAGAAGGTTTCAAAGGTCGGCGCGATCATGAAGTTCGATGCACTTTCCACATCCGCCGCCGCCGACTGGATGAAGCGACGTGCGAAAGAAACCCATGGCGTGATCATCGAACCCGCCGCCGTGACACTGCTGATCGACCGACTCGGGTCGAATCTTCTGCGGCTGGACACCGAACTCGGCAAGCTTTGCGCGGTTGCGGATGCCAAGCAGGGGATCACGCGGACGCTGGTGGAGAGCATGGTCGGCAAGAGTCGGGAGGAACAAGCGTGGGAAGTCCAGGCCGCGGTGGTTTCCGGTCGGCCTGAAGTCGCGTTGAGGAAAGTGCGTGAGCTGATTGAGATCTCACAGGTCGATCCCGTGCCGATTTCATGGTCGTTGATGGATTTGGCGCGAAAGGTGTACGGCTGCTCGCGACTTCTCCGAGAGCGGCATCCCCCCGGCGTGATCGCGAAGCGGTATCGATTGTGGGGTCCCATGCAGGAAGCGGTGCTGGGTGCGGCGCGAAGAATTCCGCCACACGAGGCAGCCGCTCTGTTTCGCCAGGTGATTCGTGCCGACCGGCGCATGAAGTCTGGCGACAATCCGGTCCGAAGCGTTGAAGCTCAGACCCTGCTTCTGACCGATAGAATGAGGTGATGCGAATCGCGGCGCGATTGTGCGCCCGGCCAGGATGGCCAAGTCGATGCAGGAGGCATCAATGACGGTTCGGAAATCGATTCAACCGCTACTCGCGATCCCGGTCATCGTTTTGTTTATCGTGAGTCTGCTCGGCTGCTCTGCGACGCAGAACACGGGTGTCGCCGACGATGCGGGCACGAACGATCCGCCTTCGATCAACAACGGTCTGGAGTCGCTTGCCGCCACGACGACTCAACCCGGTGCGCGTGACCCGCGCGCGCTCGATGCAGAGTCCATGGCTGCACAGTTCCAGAGAGACATTGATGCCATGTCGCGGCTGTCTCAACAAGACGGTACTGACGTGAGAGATGGAACTCCGTCGCCGCGCCAGCGCGAAGTTGCCTGGAATTCACCGGCAGATTCACAGCGCACCCCCGCCAACGAAATGGCTCCGGTATCCCCGATTCTGATTGACGGTGCACCGGAACGGACGACGGGCAACGCAGAGCCAACTCCACTGCCAACGCCCGAACTTGATGCGAGTGACCAACCGGCGGATGTCCGGCTGCGCGAACTCATGGTTTCACTCAGTTCGCAACTCTACCGGGATGCTGCGTACGCTGACAGTCCGCTGCCGCAGTATTTGCTGATTGCATCGATGTCGATGGTCGCTCCTGAACGTGCGCTGAATCCTGATGCGCTGCCGGATCTGAACGAGCGTGAGCGCGAGATCCTTCGGGCCTATCAATCATTCTTCAGCGAAGTCGGAACACAACTCCGCGCCACGGGCGATACGGAGTTGCTGGTTGATGCAATAGACCAACTGCGCACCGCCGTAAAGGAAGAGCCGAGTCTGACGATCCCGAAGGCCACGCTCTGCTGGCGCGTGCGCGGTTATGGCCAATACGATGAGTTCGACCGGAACTCATTCCTCGCTCAGAGCGCGCAACAGGTCATCGTGTACACCGAGGTTGACCAGTTTTCGAGTGAGAAGAATGCGCAGGGTGAATGGGTAACCGAGCTTTCCGAAGAGGTCATCATTCACAATCAGCGTGATGGCATTCCCGTGTGGCGGCAGGCGCCAATGAGCGTCCCGGATGTGAGCCGCAATCGTCGGCGAGAGTTCTTCATCTCCCACATCATCACGCTGCCGACGACGCTTCCTGTCGGCGCATACACCCTGAAGGTGCGGGTGCGAGATGAGAAATCTGGTGCGATCGCCGAGACGAACATCGACTTCACGATCGTCGCCGACGCTTCCCTCGCGGCGCGGATTCCCGACTGATCGGTCTGCCGGCTGTTCCGGTGCCGGGCTACGATGGTCGCCGGATGCCTACTGAGACGCACTGGAATCGAAAGGATCTCCTTGCACTCGACGGACTCACCGCCGAGGAATTGGTTCATCTCCTCGACCGGGCCGAGAGCATGTTGCCGGTTGTCCTGAGGGAACAGCCGCCGAGAGATTCGCTCCGGCACCGACTGATTGCCAATCTGTTCTTTGAGGATTCCACCCGGACGCGCGCGAGCTTCACGGTTGCGGCCAGGCGTCTCGGCGCGGATGTGATCGACTTCGGCCCCAGTGGATCAAGCCGATCCAAAGGTGAGACGCTACTCGATACTGCGCTGAATCTCCGGGCCATGGGGATTGATGCGTTCATCATTCGTACGAGCGCAGCGGGCGAGCCGCTCCAACTCGCGCGCAAGATTGATCTGCCCATTCTCAACGCGGGCGATGGACGACACGAACATCCCACGCAGGGACTGCTTGATCTGCTGACGCTTCGGCGCTCTCTCGGTTCTCTCGCAGGCCGTCGAATCGCGATCGTCGGGGACATCGCGAACAGCCGCGTTGCGCGATCCGCGGTGCACGGCTTGACCACGCTCGGCGCGCACGTCATCCTCGTCGGTCCCGTCGCACTTCTCCCTCGCACTTTCACGCAGTTTGCGACCGGCCGCCCGGGAACTGTACAGATCAATCATGATTTCGATTCGGTGCTGCCGGAAGTTGATGCGGTCATGATGTTGCGAGTTCAGTTTGAAAGAAATGCCGGCGGCGCAATTGCATCGGCGGATGATTACCGCGCTGGTTTCGCACTGACGCGGGCACGCGCAGCACAACTCCGTGAAGGTGCGATCATCATGCACCCGGGGCCGATGAATCGCGGTTTTGAAATCGATTCCGATGTGGCGGATGATGGAACTCGCAGTGTCATTCTGAATCAGGTCACCCATGGGGTCGCGGTGCGAATGGCGGTGCTGGACACGCTGATATCCAGTCAATGATTGGCATCCCTGCTGCAGCAGCAATCCCTCGCTCAGCCGCTTGCTGATCAAATGCCCTACACTCCACGATCATGTCCGAATCGGCTTTGCCTTCATCTTCACCATCGACGCCGCGAGGTCTGTTGCTTGTCATTTCCGGCCCCAGCGGTGTCGGCAAGACGACCATCGTTCGCGAGGTCATTCGTCGTCTTGATGCGATATTCAGTGTGAGCGCGACGACTCGACCGCGCAGTGAGTCTGAAGTGAATGGGCAGGATTATCACTTCATTTCTGAAGACGAGTTTCAGCAACGGATCGAGGCCGGAGAGTTTCTCGAATACGCACAGGTCTTCGGTCGAAGCTGGTACGGGACACCGCGCCGCCCGGTCGAAACATCGCTGGCGCAGGGTCGTATTGTCCTTCTGGAAATCGATGTCCAGGGCGCTTTGCAGGTCAACCGTTCCATGCCCGAAGCGTTCATGGTGTTTGTCGAGCCGCCTGATGAGAAGGAGTTGCTCCGACGGTTACGCGCCCGCAAGCGTGAAGATGATGCTGCCATCGAACGTCGTTTCGCGGAGAGTCAGCGGGAGATTGCTACGGCCCATGAGTGCGGCGCGTACGATGCGTTCATCGTCAACGACGAGCTGGACCGCGCGGTCGAAGAGATTGTTGCGCTGGTTCAGGCAGCGACTGAGCAGGCGTCGCGCGCCCGGTAGTTCCATCACGCTGCGAGGGCATCGGGATCCTGCCTCAACGGCGGAATCCAGACTCGGCTCTTTCGGGCGCCATCACCTGCCGTACATTCACCGTGCGCTGCGTCATCGAGCCGCCAGTGTTCGCCATCGACGCGGTAACGAAAGAGGTACGTTCCGCCCGGCAACTGCACATCAACCGACCAGACGCCGTTTTCGTCGCGTTCCATCGGCAAGACCTGCTCGAACCAGCCATTGAACGCACCGACCAACTCAACCCGATCGGCATCAGGGATGTGCTGTGAGAAAGTGACAACGCTATCGGTTTCAATCGTCACCACAGAAAGACCCGTTCCTTCCCCACCCCATGCCGTACACTGTTGATCAGCCGAAGCACCACGCCACGGCGACACCTGAAAGTTCAATCCGTAGATCCAGTCAACCTTTCATCATTCCGCTCACGATGATCCGTATTTCATGCCAACCATCGAACAGGCCGCAGCATCATCTCTGTATGCGTTCGTCGTCCCTCGGGGGGCGGCCCTTGAACGGAGTGCTGAGGTTCTTGATGATCGTGCTGGCGATATTTGCGGGTCGCGCCGTTTGGGCCGACACGGTTCGCGGAATGTTCGTGGCGATTGATCATCCGATTGCCGTACGTGGAGGCACTCTGCTCATTCCGCTGGATGCAAATGAACCCGGGACCGGGTGGCCCGCGACGATCCCGATCACGCTCTCAGATGGCACATCGCTGGAAGGCGATGTCATCTGGATGTATTCCGACGGAAAGCCGGCGTCGATTCACTGGACGAGCGAGATCATGGGACTCACGGTGCGGCCGATTGAGCCATCCGACGACTCTTCATCCGGTCGCGGCAGCGTGTTTCTCATCGCGCGCCTTCCGGAAGAAGTCTCCGGTGCATTGCGGATTCTTCGGCGCGACATTTCACCGCAATGGTTTGATCGTCCTCTCTCCCCTTCGCGCTGGGAGACCGACCAGATGGTGGTCGAAACGATGCCTCGTCGCAGCGGACCCGATCGGCCCGATGCGCGATCACCGTTTGAGTATTGGCGATGGGTGCAGTTGGCGGATCGATACGGCATTGCCCCGCCGCCTCCGACCGGAACGCGCATCGAACAATTGATCTCGATGTACTACGCAGACCTCTGGCGACTGGGGCTTGAGCGCATCGGCCGTGTGGATGCTGATGTGGCCCGCGCGTGTCGAATGGCACTGACGCGCATCGTGCGCGATGGGGTGCTTGAGTTTGCGGCATGGGATGCAGATCCGCCGGAGCTGAGTCGCCTGCTGAGCGCCCTGCTCGACGTCGAGTCTGAAGATGCAGTCATCACGCAGGAAGTGCGCGACTGGCTCGCGGTGCGGCAGTCAGTCTTCTATTGGATAGAACGGGACCACGGTTCGCAGATTCACCTTGCCGTGGTGAACACCAGTGATGAATTCACACTGGCGGAGTTTCGATGGGAGTTCCTTGACCCCGTGCGGAACGCAAAGGAGTTTCCCATCGGTATCGGCCTGGAACCCGGGCAATTGACGCGCGTACGACTGGATCGCCCGCCGGTAGAGCTGGATGTTCTCGGCCGTCCGATCGGAGGACCGCCACCCCTGCTTCAGATTCGCTGGGAGGGCGAAGTACGCCGGTTCACTGTGCGGCCACCGGCGTCACCCGCGATTCCGCCCGGGCTGTACTTCTTCCCATTCCATTCGCCGCTCACGGTGGCCGAAGTCCGCCGAGGCGATTCAATTCCGCTTCGGCTCAATCGAGGCACTTCCGCCGTGCTGCGGCGACTCGGGGGCCGGTGGGAGATTTTCATCACCTGCTTTCGGCCCGAGCAGACCATCACCAGCGAGCGGATGATCGTCGATGCCAATGATCCAACGCCTCCGGTTGATGGCGAAGACCCCGCCATCGCCGCTGACATCGAGCGACGCATCCAGGAGAGTACCGGAATCGACATCAACGGAATCAACGCCGAGGTACCACCTTTGATGGTCGATCCCGCTCAGTATCCGCTCGCCGGCCTGACCCGTGTTGAGGAAGTCGCCGGACGAGAAGCAATCACCGTGTTCCTCGGCCCGGAAGAGAATCCCACCGTGGTGCTCACCGTTCCCGAACTCGGGCTGCACCGACAGTGGCAGGGCATCAATGATGGCACGATGCAGATTCATCGGCGAAGCTTCAGCGACCGCTGGTTCTGTCGCATCGTTCTTCCCGATGCATGGCTTGGCTATCCGGTTGAAGAAGGTGTGTTGATGGGGTTCGTGCGATCGCATGGCGATACGACCACGGTGGAAACCAGCCCGAACCCGATTCCCTCCTGGTCGTTCGATCCCGGGCGCATTGATGTTGACACCACACTGTGGTCAGACCTGCCGCGCTGAACCCTCGACTCAGAATCGAAATCGCGCTGCAACGCCGATGAACGGCGCGGGATCAGTGTCCTCCGTTTCAATCGTGCGGCCGTGATCATCTTCAAGCCGCAGTTCGCCGCCGATCAGGAGCCCGGCGATAAAGTCGAGTTCGGTGGTGTTCGATGGTCTATATCCGATGCCAAACCAGATGGGTACACCCGACTCTTCCCCCACGCCATCCGGCGCTACACCATCGTCATCGAGGCGAAAGCGATTCCGGCTGTACCCGGCGCCGAGTCCGAACAGCCACGAATCATCAGGACGGTACGAAAGCTGCACTCCAGAAACGAGGAAGCTTGATGGACCACCAACGCTCCCGATGCGCCAATGGTCGGAGATGTCCCACTCCACCAGAGGCAGAACGATGACATCAACATCATCTTCGATTTCATCACGAATGCCGGCCATCAGGCCGAGCGTCAGGTCATCTGTCACGCGATAACTGAATCCGATCGTGCCGCCGATGGTGATGCCATCATCAAAATCCGCGCCTGACTCCCACGCCGATTGCACGCTCGGACCGAAGAAGAGGCGCAATTCATCACTCACACCGACCTGAAACATTGCATCGATGCCAACGGTATGAATGCCGCTCCACGGTGATTCCGTCAGGCCGAATGCATCATCGGAGAAGTCGAAATCATCGTGGCGATATCGCAATCGAAGATTCAGGCCGACAGAATCCGAGAGTTGTGAACCGATGTTGAGGCGGGCACCCGATCGGAAAACGGAGTAGTCACCGTCGTCATCCAGATCGGTCTCAAACTGGTACCCGATCGCCGCATCAAACGAAATGCGGAGCCCTCCGTTCGATGTCTGACCGTTCACCGGGCGACGTGCGTTGTCGGTGATCGGCTCATCGTGATTCTGTGCACTGACCGAACAACCGAGAGCCGATCCGATGATCACGGCTGCCGCGACCTGTGAAGACTTCATTCGTAGGCACTCCTCTGTGCAATGCACCAGCGTAGCGAGTTTCAAACGGACATTCCTGAAGAATCAACTCACGCGCGTCTGCATCGAGTACACGATCCATTCGATGATAAACAGTACAAACGCAGCAAGCACAAACCACGGCCAGAGTTCCCGCGAGGCAACTCGATCGATGTCACCGCCGGCAATCTCCTGCGCGTTCACTCGCACCGACATCCTCGTCCGCACGTCTGACTCCAGATCACTCAGCATGCTCACCGCGATCCTTTCGTCGGCGGCAGGAACACCTTCCACTGAGTACAGTCCAACCGCAGTGACAGGGGGCAGCGTCATGACCGTTTCACCATCGCCGATCGTCCATGTTCTGGCAACACCGTTGGGGCCGCGCATCGAAACCGCGCGGGTTCCGGGCAGCGGGCGCACCGTAACCGGATCGCCCGGCCGCACACTGCGCCCGTTCTGACCGGTGGTCCCCAGCCCCACACGATCAAGAAGGTTCTGCGTAAAAACCAGAATGCTCGGAAGGATGGGCCAGTTGCTCTGAGCCAACGTGAACCCGACGAAAATGTGCGGTTGATCGTTTCGACGAACCAGTGTGATCATTGGCGCTTCACGACCCTGCGCAAGGATGACCGCATCGGCTGGTGGTTCGTACACCACCGGGGATGAGAACACCAGTTCATCAAGTTCGACGTTGCGCATCAGCGCATGTTGTCGGTTCCAGCTGAGAATCCGCTGCCCACCGCTGGTCGTGCCTTGGCGCGGCTCGGATTCTGGTGGGTATGCGCCGAACGTGATTGAAGGCACCGACGGATAGCCGGATGGCGCAACTCCATCAAACACCACAAGATCCACATCGAGCGCGATCGATGCGCTGGAGACCGACTGTGCTTCAACGGAGTCGTGGCGAAGGATTCGGATGGATGCAGCATCAAAAACCGACAACAACCCTTCGAGGTACGGATCAAGCCCTCCATCTGCGCTGATCGCCAGTACACGCGGTTGCACAGATGGCGGCATGACAACTGCAGCGATGTCGTCAGCGGAAAGGACATCGCCTCCCGTCAGTGACGCCGTCAGAACCGCACCACCTTCCAGGCGGAAAGACGTCGCGATCGGGAATTCTCCCGGTTGATCACTCT
>CBFGRU010000044.1:0-15947 GCA_965651255.1 uncultured Phycisphaerales bacterium | reverse complement strand
GCGATCGAAGCGGGTGTGCTCGAAGCGATCATGCTGAACACCGATGGCTTTGTAAGCGAGTGTACGGGGGACAACCTCTTCGCAATCAGGGATGGCGTGATTCACACGCCGCCGACGGATGCGGGCATTCTGCACGGCATTACGCGGGAGTTTGTGATGCGGGAGTTGGCTCCGGCCCTGAAGTTGCCGGTGAAAGAGACGATGATGACGCTTGATGATGTATGCACGGCGGATGAAGTCTTCCTGACCGGAACGGCGGCGGAAGTCATCGGCGTGAGCAGAATCGATGAGCGAACGATCGGGAACGGTGCCGTCGGGCCGTTGACGATGAAACTGATCGAGGCGTTTCGGGAACGAGTGAAGAGGAATGCGCCGGAGGATTGACCGACGGAGCGCGAATGTGGGATTGATGCATGCGCTGCAAAGAATGCGACTATCCATTATGGAACCTCCGGGCGAGACAGTGTCCAGAGTGCGGCAGAGACTTTCGCCCGAGCGAGTTTGATTTTGTTTGCAACAGTGTCAAGTTCTGCTGCCCGCACTGCGATCAGTCGTACTACGGCACGGGCGAACGCGGGGCGCTCGTACCGAAGCAGTTTGCCTGCGTTTCGTGCGGCCAGCCGTGTGACATGGATGACATGGTGCTGCGACCGGCCGACGGCGTGCGCGAAGAACAGACGGCGGTCGATGAACACCCGTGGATGACCCGCACGGGGCGCGGCGCAATCGCACGCTGGTTCCGCACGGTCGGCCAGTCGATGGTGATGCCCGGCGCACTCGGCCGCGCGATTGCCAACAACGAGAACAGCGGCGCAGCGTGGCGGTTCGCCCTCGCGACCATGGGCGTGATCATTGTCCTGGGGTATATGCCGGCCATCGCGCTCTTCGGCATTGTCATCGCGACCGGAGGCGGTGCGGGCGGCATGGGCGACATGGTGGCCTTCACTGCCATCATGCTCGGAGCCCATGTCGGCCTGACGCTGCTCACCATTCTGCTCTGGGCGCTGAGCGCGCACGGTGTACTGCTTCTGACCGGCGAAGCAGGTGGAAGACTCACCCGAACGTTTGAAGTCATTCTGTACTCATCCGGGACGACCGCGGGGATGGCCGTTCCCTGCGTCGGCGTGAACTGTGGCGGGCAGGTGCTGTTCATCTGGTGGATCGTGAGCGCATGCATCATGCTGGCATCGGCGCACCGCGTGCACGGCGGCCGCGCCATCCTGGCGGCGCTGGCGTTTCCGGTTGTATCGCTGCTGATTGTGATCGCGCTGTATGCGTGGCTGATCGTATTGGCGATCAACGCCCCGGCACCCGCAGTGGGACGATTTCCCCCGCCGGCCGCTGGAGTCGGGCCGGTGTCGCCTGCCGGTGAGACACGGCAGATGGCCGCCGCATTGCAGCAATATGCATTCAGCCACAACGATCGGTATCCGACGCACGCGCTCGAATTGTCGGGCAACGAACTCCTCCTTCCCCACGAGTTCGTCACGGCGGATTCGCTGACACTGTTTGAGGAAGTGCCGACACCATCGGGTACGCTCGATGAACTTCTTGATGCTGATGCGGTCACGATCCGCGCCGATGCGCGACTTCTGGCGGCTGATCTTCCCACCGATGTCGCGGCCTACCGATTCGGCGATTATGTGTTCACTTACTCAGGCATTCCCAGTCAGATGCTCGACCCCGCGTTGTGGGTGGTGATTCAGTCGTGGGATCCGGATGCCAATATGGAGAAGAACGACCCGATCCACGTCGGTACCACGAACGGCGCAGTCATTTCGTTCTCGCTCAGCGAATTGCCGCAGCGATTGATCGAGCAGAACCAGGTGCGCAGCAAGTACGGCCTTGTTCCGTTGCCCGATCCGTTCACGGTGCTCCACCGGATTCCACCGGAGAATCCTGATTCGAACACCTCGAGTCATGCACCATGACCCTGCTGCTGCGCGTTCTTCATGGTGTCATTCTCCTCGGGCTTGTCGCCGCTGCGGCAATGTTCGCCTACGAGGTCGTGCAGGGTGGATTGTTGGGCGGCGGCCCCGTCTGGAGCATGGCGATCTTCTGGATCACGATCACACTCGGAGGGATCCAGCTCTGCCTCAGCGCCGCGTCGATGAAACGACTGGTCATTCTCATGTGGGCCAGTGTCCCCGTGGCCGTTTTCACGATCGGGCTGATCATCATGCAGACCTTTGCTGCCTTGCGCGGGGCTGGCGATGATGTTGCCATGTACGCCCGTTGGGCCGGTTCCGGTTTCTTCTTTATCTGGATGCTTGGCATCATCGGGTCGATCCATCGGCTCGTGGTGCTGCATCGCGGACTGATTATCCTTCGTGCTGCGGCTGATCTGGCGGTGGTACTGACCGCGATGGGATTGCTTGCGCTCATCTGGTGGAGTCTTGCGACGGAGATCTTCTTCGAGTTTGCGACGCTGCGAGCACGCCGCTGGTTTGAGTTGATCGCGAGACTTTCAGGAGCGTTGGCCATCGTGGCCACACTTTTGTGCATCACCCTCGTCGTGCTTACGAAGCGACGGGAACTGACCGGCGAAGCTGATGCGGTTGTTACCGAACGTCATGGGTTTACCGCCGCCTGTCCTCGCTGCGGTCATGCCAACCGTCTGCTGACCGGAGGCGATGTCTGTGTGCATTGCCGTCTACGCATCACGGTGAATCTCGCATGAGTTTCCCTAATGAAACTGTGATTCGCTGGGAAACGCGCCTTTCTCTCGGAGCGGTGCTGGGTGGTATGACGCTTGGCACGGTGCTGGCCCTCTGGTCGATTATGACCAATGACATCGCAGTGATGGAGTACGCGGGATTCCGCATCGCCGCGATCATGCTTGTCAACGGCATTCTGACCCTCATTACAATTCAACCCATTCGTCGGGGAGATATCGCACTCTTCGGCCACGTGTTATTCGGTGCGATCTGGATAGCATCTTTGCTGACCGTTGTGGGCGCGGTTCTGTGGTCCAGTGATGCACAAAGCATCAGTGAGTTCCTGCTTCGCCTCGGTGGGACCGGCATCATTTCACTTGCGCCGGTGTGCTTCGGAGTGTACTTCATCTGCCTGCCGCGAACGCACGTGGCGATCAAGGCGACCGCGATGATCTTCCTGCTCGGCGTTTCGTTGGCGGTACTGGCGGGACTGATCGCCATCTGGACCGATGGACAAGGTGAACCGCTCATTCCTTCGCGCTGGTTTGAAACTTTCATGGCCGCCAGCATGCTCGGAGGTATTGTCTGTCTCGGCGGACTGATGGTGACGAACAGCATCGCACGCGCCTTCCAAACGAAACGCGCTGCCGACCCGGAATCCATGGATCGTCGCGTGGAACTCGAATTCACTTGTCCCCGCTGTCACGAATCCATCCTCGCGAGCAATGGGTTCAGCAAGTGCCGTGAGTGTGGCGGCGTGTTGCAGGTGGAAGTTGAGGAGCCGCGTTGTGCGTGCGGCTACCTGCTTTTTCAACTTGTTGGTGACCGCTGCCCCGAATGCGGGCGCGATGTACCGGAAGATCAGATGTGGAAGCCGCCGCTGACCTCCGCCACAGCAAGCACCCAGGGAGAAGATTGATGACCACGCGAACGGCATTCCTGTGGATCATGATCGTCTCGTTCGCACTCACCGCCCTGGTTGGCATTGTGGTCATTCTGCTCCCGGATCTCATCGCCCGTGATGAGGAAGTGCTGCTGACTGCTCTGCTGCTTGGACTCTACAGTCTGCCGCCACTGGCCTGTTCGATCGTCATTGGACGTGGTCGGCGGGTTCCATTCATGTGGCTTGGAGTGGTCGCAGCACCATTGGCATGGATTGTCTGGATGCCGATGATCTGGGGAAGCCCCTACTCGTGGGACACCCTGGGTCTCGATTGGGATCAACTCATCTTCAAGATCGGATTTCCCGCAACTTTCATCGCGCTGTGGGTGATGCACTTCGGCCTGCTCGATGTGCTGCGGCTCGATCATTCTGCCTTCCGCATTGTGCGCATCGCGACGTGGTGGTGCGCCGGAATGCTGACATGGATCGGGGCCACGATGGTGTGGTTTGAGTGGTTTGAAGAGTGGCTCGCGCGGCTGATCGGTATCCTGGCAATCCTCGTTTCCTGCGGCACAATCATTACACCGATTCTGGCGATTCTCGACCTTATCAAACGAAGAACAACCGGTGAATCAGTGCCGTCACGCATTGCAGTTGAAGTGCGCTGCCCGCGCTGTCAGACGATGCAAGCAATGAAGTCTGGCGCGAATACCTGCATCAACTGCCGTTTGAGAATCCACCTCGAAGTAGAAGAGCCGCGCTGCGCGTGCGGGTATCTGCTGTACCAACTGCACGGTGATCAATGCCCGGAATGCGGCCGCGCGATTCCAGAAGATCAGCGATGGGCGGTACAACGCGCATCGCGTTCTGCTGAGTAGATTCAACGCTACCACGACATTTCGCACCAAATGGGCGAAACGACAATCGTTCCGTTTCAGCTCGATGCTGCCTCTTCTCGTTTCACGCTAACGGTCACGCTCTGGGGCTCAGCGGAGTCACGCGGCTTTTCAATGTGCAGTCGCTTTGCGCGTTGGGTTGCCCAGTCCTTCACCGACAGGTCTGGTGCATCGGCTGTGTCATGCAGTTTCAACAGGCGATACGCATTATCTCGCTGAGCTGGCGTAAACCCGGCACCGCGAATCAACCGACAAAGGACCGCTTCGTTCAGGCAGTACGTTGTACCGGCGGAAGAGACGACATTCTCTTCCATCATGACGCTGCCCATGTCGCTCGCGCCGAAATTGAGCGCCACCTGCCCGATGTGAGGCCCCATCGTCACCCAACTCGCGCCGATCGAGTATATATTGTCCAAGTACAGCCGTGACAGCGCCTGTGTGCGCAGATATGCGGTTGACCCCGCCATGCGCAGTCGACGACCAAACTCAGGGTGAGCGGACTTCCCACCAGAGCCGTCGAGTTTCGCGACAACATCACCGGGGAAGGGCTGATCCAGATTGTCTCCTTCGCCCTGCCCCCACTCCTTCAAACGCCCGAGCGGTGTATTCTCGCGCTGGAACGGCCACGAGATGAACGCCATGTAGCGCCCGCCGCCATCCCGTGCAAAATCATTGATTGCCCGGTCCTGCCACCGCCGAACCAGTTCCATGTGATGAATGCGGTCGGCGATCCCTTCGATGTGACCGAACATCATGGTTGCAGATGTATTCATGCCAAGCTCGTGCGCGACATACATCGTGGTCAACCATGCTTCCGCATCACACTTGCCGAGACCGATCTTTCGACGCACGGCATCTGCAAAGATCTCACCACCGCCACCCGGTACGGAGTCAAGGCCCGCATCCTTCAACTGCACCATCACCCATCGAATCTTGTCGGCAAGCGTTGCGCCGGGCGGATTGAAGAAATGAACAAACTCAATGAACTCCGGTGGACTGAACGCGTGCACATGGACTTTTGGAAACTGTTGTTTGATTCTCGAAAGAAGCTCCAGATACCACGAGAGAGGCAGGTCCGGGTTCATGCCCCCCTGCATGAGGATCTGCGTTCCACCGATATCAACGAGTTCCTGGATCTTCAGAAGAAGTTCATCGTACTCGAGCGTGTAGGCATCGTGCTCATCGCCATCACGTCGAAACGCGCAGAACGTGCACTTGGCAGTGCAGACGTTGGTGTAGTTGATGTTGCGATCGATCACGTACGTTCGGACGTGGTTGCCGTGCAGGTGACGTGCTCGGGCATCCGCCCACCGCCCGAGTTCGTGCAGCGGCATTTCCGAGTAAAGCTGCATCGCCTGTTCCGGTGTCAATCGGGCGGTCCCGTCCACAACCGCCGACAAGAAGCCGGGGTCGTTGGCATTCAATTCCGGGCGTGTGGGCGGGGTGCGCATCTCAAATCCTCCGCAGAGACGTTTCGTGATCTTATTCACGAAGCCGATCGGGGCGAGATCCAGACTCGCGATTGCACCGAGAAGGTTGCATTCGACCACCGGCTGATAACCCCGCGGCGCACCGCGCTTCTTCTTTCAATCACGAAACTCTTCCGGATTCTGCTGAACCTTCGGGTTTACGAGGTCGATGGTCCGAATCGACGGCCACCGCTCTCAATGGGGCCGCGCCCTGTAATGGATGGCAGGGACCGTAACGACCAGAAGACTCGAATCCCGGAAGTAATGTGTGAGCTACTCGCCGACTCGACATTCGGCCCTGGCCCTGGCCCAGTTGCGAAATTCGGTGGCTGCATGCTGCTGGGTGGTCGGTGTGGCGCTCCTGATTCAGGTCATGACGTGGTCGCTCGCGAGCTTTACCGATCTGCGGTATCAGAAGATCGCGGCCACTGAACAAAGCGGTCCGCCGCGCGTCCTGAGCCCCGAGGAAGTCCGCCGGCAGGCAATTCAATCGTCGCAGAACAATTCTGTCACCCTCGACCACTCCGGTGCCGAAGTGAATCGAGTTTTCTCGAAGTACAACCAGTACTTCATGATCCAGACGGACCTTGCCAGCGGACTTGGAATCCTTGCCAGTGTTGCGCTCTTGCCACTCCTCGGCCTGGGAGTCGTACTGGCCGCCGGCGCGAGTGTTCCGGGTGTCGAACGCACGGTGGGCTCGTTTGTCTGGGCGATCGTGATCACCATGCTGGTGCTGCCTCTGGGAAGCTTCATCGAAGCGATGCCGTTCAATGGCATCTTCACCAGTTACGACAGCATGATGCTGGAAGTTGAACATTACCGCGCCGGTGATGGAGGCGGGGTGATCTTCTTCGGGAAGTACCTGCTGCTGCCGGTTGCATGCATGGCTGGCATCGCTTCAATCGGGCTTCGGTTCCGCAGCGCAACCTTTGCCGGGCTGATGCCCCGGGAAGACTACCGGTTGGACCCGGAACTCGAGAAGGAAGTTGCGAACACGAGAGCATCGTCCCTAGTCGGCGGCGGTCGTACCGCCGGTGCATTTACCGCAACGCTCCGACATGAAGAAGAACCGGTGCCGGCGAAGCCCAAAGCCGCGCCGCGCGACGAACCGCCCATGCGTTCATTGCGAGCGGTCAGCCCGGGCGATGCTCCGCGTCGGCCGATCTGACCGACTACCCGTACACCCACCAGGACTGCGACGACTAGGACTGCAGAACATAGCGGTGGATCGCTCGGGCGAGTCCATCGTCGTTGTTGCTCGGCACACTGGCCTTGGCCAAGGTGCGAAGCAAGGGATCGGCGTTCCCCATCGCCACGCCAAATCCTGCCCATTCGATCATGCCGGTATCGTTGGGGCCGTCTCCGATGGCCATGACTTCATCGCGTTCAAGTTTCATGCGCCCCGCGATGCGTTGCAGCGCGATGCCTTTGTCCACGAGGGGATGGACGATCTGCACCAGTCCGATTTCAGAAAAGAACATGGCCACGCGCTTCGTTGACCAGAACTCTGTTCGCAACACACCGACGATGTGTGCCAGCGCCTCCCGGTTCGTGTGAATGTCGATCTTAGTCACGGGCTGCTTGAGAATGTGTTCGAATGACCCGACGTAGTCCGGCTCGCTGATCAACGGACGGGCAGGGTCGATTCGATCTGTGTACCAGCGATCAAGTATCTCAACACTCACGATGCATTCCGGCACCACCGCTCGGGCCGCAACGATGACTTCGCGCGCGAGGTCCGCATCGATCGGCTGGTGATAGAGCGCACGCTCCTCCTGTGGATGCCAGATCACGGCGCCGTTGTAATTGATCGTGGGACCGGCGATCCCGATGGCTTGCACCAGGGCGCGTGTCGTGCGCGGCGGACGAGCGCTGGCGGGCAGGACCACGCACCCGGCACGCTGTGCCGCGCGGAGTGCGTCAATTGCGCCCTGCCCAACTCGACCATCAGACTTCAGCAAAGTGCCATCCACATCAAACGCAAGCAACCGAATTCGCTTCGTCGGACGAACATTGGATTCAACAATGCGAACGTCAACCGGCGGTGGCGCCGGGTCAATCGAAACCGTCAACTGCCGGATCGGCGAAGGAGAGTCATCCTGCTTACGTACACCCGGAATCGTCGCCGCCAGCGCCGGTTTCAGCTCAGGATAGAAGAACACGTAGCCCAACGATTCTGCAACAGCCGGAACGACACGCGCGCTCGTCCTGAGTGTTGATGCGAACGGACCCAGCAGAGCTCGCACGATACTTGGTGGAACCGGAATCCAGCAGGGCCGATTGAGCAATTCGCCAATCGTACGACAGAACTCTTCGTGCGTGACCGGGTTGGGCGCGGTGATGTTCATCGCGCCATGCGCCCGCGAATCGCGTAAGGCCAGATCCATGATTCCCAACACATCGCGAATGTGAATCCACGACCAGTACTGCTTTCCCCGGCCGATCGTTCCTCCGATGTACCACCGGAACGGCTTGATCATTCGGCGGGGTACGGATCCTTTCTCATCGAGCACGATCCCGATACGTGCACGAACAACCCGCACACCGAGCGATTCAGCCGTTTGGGCAACATCCTCCCACACCGTGCACAAGTGTGCGAGAAACCCCTGTCCCGCGCCCGTTGATTCCGTAATGACCTCAGCGCCGCATTCGCCGTAGAAGCCGATCGCGGATGCGTTGACGAGAACGCGCGGGCGCGATGAAGCTGATTCCATCGCGGCGACAATCTGTCGAGTCGATTCCACCCGACTCTCAACCAACACGCGCCGGTATGCGGTGTTCCAACGGCGATCGGCAACCCCCGCTCCGGCCAGATGAATCACGGCATCGCACCCGCTGATCTTCGACTGCCACTCACCGGGTCGGGTCACATCTCCTTCCACCACTTCAATGTTTGGATTCACATCGGCCGCGAAGAGCCGCGTCGCCCGTTGGCCATCCCGAGAGAGGACCACCAACCGGTCGCCGCGCTCAAGACGATCGAGCACCAGCCGCCGTCCGATCACACCTGTTGCACCGGTCAGAAAGATCTTCATCGCGGGAAGCGTAGCTGCATTGGGCCTCCGATGGTGTACCTGGTCCTGCGTGGTCGCCACCGATGTGTCGGGAATCAGGAAACCAAGTTCTTGGCCCGGCAGATCACTGCATCGAGCATGGGTTCTGTGAGACGGCCGGTGAAAGTATTCTGCTGACTCACGTGGTAACAACCCAGAACCGTGAGTCCTGACCTTTGCTTGCGGTCATTCTCCGGCCACTGTAACTCAATTGATTCACCATGCCCAAATGTTGGTTTACGACGTGGAAGTGAGACATGGAGGTTCCTTAGGGCCGCCAGTAAAGCGTTCCACCCGATTGCTCCGAGGGCGATTAGAACTCGCGGTTGCATCAATCGCAGTTCCTCCATCAGGTGCGGCATGCAGTTTGTCTGCTGAATCGTCGTCGGTTTGTTTCCCGGCGGAGCGCAGCGACAGGCCGCCGAAATGTACGTATCGACTAAGGCCAAGCCGTCGTTTCGATCTGTCGAGCGAGGTTGATTGGCCAGTCCGGCGCGATGCAGCGCCGCGTACAGAAAGTCACCCGAACGATCACCCGTGAACATGCGACCCGTTCGGTTCGCTCCGTGCGCAGCCGGGGCGAGGCCCACAATCATGATCGAGGCAGCCGAATCACCGAATCCGGGTACAGGTCGCGCCCAGTACTCCCATTCCTGATATGCCTTCCGCTTGGTTCTGCCGACCTCCTCGCAATACTCGCGGAGCTCAGGGCACCGAACGCATTCAACAACACGCTGGTGAATCTGCTTGAGTGCCCGAGAGGAAGCCATGTGCAAAGTGTAGCCAACGGCGCGGTCTCACCCCGATTGTTGAAGTGCGCGTTCATCCGGCGAGATGATCCTGAGATTCATGCCGCCCGCCGCATCCACGATCAGTTCGTACGACTCCCCTGCCCTCATGCGCTGGTAGACGACCTCACCCTGCGCAATTCGCACGCCGTACTGCCCCGCGACGGACGGATTGCCGGCAATCTCCCAGAAGTTCTGCCAGATACGTTGCTCAAAGATGGCCGGTTCACTGCCGGCATACCCCAGCGGAGCTGCGCCAGGGGTGTCGATCGTCAGGCCGTCGCGTGGCGCCATCCGCTCGGAGAACAGACTGCGGAACAGTATGAGTGTGCGCCCTCGGAGCGGATGGCCGTGGGCGACATCCTCCGAGCGAAACTTCACGGTCCAGCAGTCGATAAACACCATCTCACCGGGAACCGTAAAGCTCTGCCGGCCGAGTTCCTTGCCACGGTCATCGACTTCGATGAACGCCACTTCGGTTGTCTCCACCCGTCCCGTGGATGGATGATGTGACTGCGCGATCACTTCCAGATGGGCGACGCGGCGGGAACGGCCAAGCCGCTCGATCATGGCCTCTTTCCGAGCGATGATCGCCCGCATCTCGGCCTCGATCGCCTCCAATTCGCGAATGCGGCGATCTTTGATGTCGAGCATCAGAAGATACCCCGCCGAAAGCACGATCGCGGCAGCAAGCACGGAGAGAAAGATGGTGCGCAGGATGGATCTCATGTGACGACCGACTGATTATCGGCATGAGTCAAGGATGCCGATCAAACGACCGATATTCCTGCAGAGATGCGCTGTTTTCTTGTCATTCTCGCGGCCTTCTGCCTGATGCCGGGTGCGACGGGACAGACGATCATGCCACCGAGGATCGATGGTCCGGGCGACGCCGACCGATCGCAGGCAACCGATCT
This sequence comes from uncultured Phycisphaerales bacterium, assembly GCA_965651255.1. GTDB lineage: Bacteria > Planctomycetota > Phycisphaerae > Phycisphaerales > SM1A02 > CBFGRU01. The sequence continues at coordinate 5,284 of CBFGRU010000044.1, read as the reverse complement.
GCACGGAGTGCTCGGTCGGACGATTCGCCATTTTGACTTTGAAGACCGCGAATCAGCTCCGGTTGACCTTCCTGCCTTCTTCCACCGTATCGGGCCGACCTCCTCGCTTTCCGCTGATGGTGTTGACCACTCGACGACCGGGCGCCCAGGGTTTCCACTTTTCGGGCGAATGGTTCTCACCCGCACCCAACCAGTGACCGGCAACTGGTGCTTCGCCTTCGCGCTGGATGGCGCATCCATGGCTGCTCGAGTCCCTCCCAAGGTGATTCCAGTACTGCCCGGCGCTGACTACACCGTTTCGGTGTTCATTCGAACCGAAGGGCTCAAACATGCCCGCGCCCGCCTGGTCGCAATGCTGTACGACCAGCACGGCAGGCCAATTGAAGACTCAACGGTCACCAGCGAACTTCTGAACACCCATGGCGATTGGCAGGAAGTGGCTATCCGCATTCCGGCGAGCCCAACAACCGCGGCGGACCTGGTCATTGAACTACAGGCCCTGCAACCAATTCAGTATGAAACCGCGGTGCCGGGCCAACCCCAGCTTCGCGATGTACGCGGCCACGTGTACTTTGATGACCTCATCGTTCGACATGAACCGCGCGTTGAAATCGAAACGAGCACGCCCGGCGATACATTCATTGCCGAGGGTGAGCGTCACCTCCCAATCGAGTTGCAACTTACCGTGCATGACATGACGGCTGCATCGCTCACGGCGAATCTTCGTGTGCGCGACCTCGGCGGCCGAGTCATTCTGGAAGAGTCGATGCCGGTAGGCCGCCGCACAATCAATGTGAAAAAGCGTTTCGTCGTTGACCGATTCGGCTACTACTCTGCTGAAATCGACGTTCTGGAATCAGGTGGAATCATCGCACAGCGCCGACGGGACTTCATCGTCATACCCGCCCGTTCGCTTCATCGCGCCACTTCCACCCAGTTCGGCGTTTCCTTGGAAACTGAGCCCGTCCATCGATTGCAGCATGATGCAAACCTGCTTCTGCAACTCGGCCTCGGCACAACGGTCATTCCGGCCTGGACGCCGAATCTTCAAGATGTGAATGTCGAAGCTCACTACCAGGCGCTGCGTGAGATTGTGGAGCCGCTGCTTATCCGTGGCGTGGATGTCGTCTTCGTGCTTCCGTCATTGCCGCATGAGTTGGCCTCTGAAGCGGGTGTTGATCCGACACAGGTGCTCGATGGCTTGACCCTTTCCGATGCATGGCTGCCGTATCTTGAACCGATGCTCGTCAACCTCGGCGAGCGAATCAGGCGCTGGCAGATCGGCCGGGGAGATGAACCAGTCGCATTCTGGCGGACAGATCTTGAACAATCTGCCGCCGAACTCTCATCGCGATTCGCGCGACTCGTCTCCCAACCGATCGTTCTGTTTCCGTGGAGCGCTGAACAATCGACGAATCAATTGACGCCCGGGTCAAAGAGCAGCCTCGCGGTGCGCGTACCATATCAACTTGATGCGGCCTATCTCGGTGAATTCGCCAAACATTGGCCGGACGATTCACCCGACATGATCGTCGTTGTCGAGCCCTTACCTGCCGACCGATTTACATCGGCTGCCCGGTTGGCCGATGCCTGTCGTCGCGCGCTCGAGCTCTGGCGAGCAGGTGCGCCGTCTCTGCTTCTGCCTTCACCGTGGGTCGATGCCAACGGTGAACGACCCGATCCAATCCTGGCGATCTGGAGCGCCCTCGGGTCACTCCTCGATGGTTCACGATTTGCCGGGGAAGTTCCGATTGCTCGCGATGTGACGGCCTGGCTCATCGAGCATACAGAACACTCCCGCGATGCACGTCTCGTTCTGTGGCGTGACGGTGCGATTGCGTATGAGACGATGGTTCGCGCGAAACTGGCCAACGGCCCGATCACAATCATTGATGTCTTTGGCAATCGTACCACCGTCGCACTCGAGAACAATGAGCACACGATTCCCATCGGCGACCTCCCGGTATTCGTTGAAGGCATTGACCGGGATCTGGCACGATTTCGACAGGGCCTCTCAATCACGCCTGCGATTGTCACCAGCGAGCAGAAACTTCATGAACACGAGATTGTCCTGACCAATCCATGGCCGGTCATGATCACCGGCATTGTGCACTTGAGGGAACCCAGCGATTGGCAGTACCTGCCTCGGCGTCACACATTCGCCATCGCACCGAACGAAGAGATTCGACTTCCCTTTACGCTGACCTTCAGCCGATCGGAACTCACCGGCCCCAAGCAGATATCGCTTGATCTCTCGTTGCAGGCAGAATCCACCTACCACTTCACCGTCGGCGTCGACTTTGAAATCAGTATGCCATCGGTGAACGCATCACCGCTCTGGCGAATCGTGACCACACCAAACGGCCGGCGCGATGTCGTGATTGACTACTTCATCTCGAATACCGGAAGTGCGCCGCTCACGCTCGATGCCTACCTGCTCGCGCCGAACTTCCCACGTGAACGCCGAATCGTGTCGTCGCTGGCGCCCGGTGCAACCGCGATTCGAACGTTCTATCTCGAAGACGGCCTGCGCCGCCTCGCCGGCGAACAGGTGTTCCTCGGGGTGCAGGATGTCGAGAATGGCACTCGGCTCAACCAGGCGGTCGCATTTCCGGCTGAACATCGACCGCCCATGGTCACGGAAACCACGTCATCCGCGGTACCTCGTCGTTGATCTGTATCGCGGTCAACCGTGAGATCTTCCAGGTACCATCCGGCTGCCGATCGACAAAAATCACCCACGATGATTTGGTGGGAACGGTGTACGCCGTATCAAACGTGGTCAGACAATGCAGGTGAACAACCGCCTGTTCGCTGTTCTTTGAATAGGCATCGAGACCCGTGATGTAGTTGGCACGGATTGGATAATCGCCGCTGAGTGATTGAAGCCGCAAACGAATCCATGCCAGTGCAAAGCCCACATTATCAGGTCTGCCGACGGCCATCGTTGCTCCGGGACCGAAGAGCAGCATCGCCTGCGCAGAGTCACCCGCGACCGCATGCTGAACAAACTCGCGGGTGATGCGCTCGCCGTGTTCAGCCGGGGTCGTCGTGAAGAACGCCAACAGCCAGATGCCAATCGCCAGCGTCAGCGCGCCGAAGCCGAACAGCAGTCGCTTCGTATTGCCCTGCGTGACGGCCACATACAGAATCACCACCGCGATCAGCAGCAGGATGATGGAAAGTGGCCACGGATTCTCGAACAGAAATCGGTCAATCAGAGAAACGGGTGGCGGGGCAGGCATTGTTGCAGGCATCTCCACAAACATTCCGATAACGTGGGGATAACGGTTCCACCAGATCAACGCAATCGACGATATGCCCGAGACGCTGATACTGTCCTATCTCGAGCGCAACTTGGCGTGCCTTGGCCCGGCAAACCGCGATTTCGCGGCGGCGGTACGCCATGCATCACCCGCGGCGATTGAATGGGAAACCGCCTCCGACGGAACATTGACCGGCTCTCTCGATGGACGGCGATTGGCGAGCAGGCACCGCCCACACGAGGAAGGCGTTCGGCTGGCAGAGAGCGTTGATGTCCTTGAACATGCGGTCTTCGTTGTTTTAGGATTCGGCGTTGGACACCACGCCGAGCAACTGGCCAAGCGGGTTGACCGATCGGGGGTTCTTGTCATCTTTGAGCCGGACCTGTCACTCGTGCGCGCCGTCTTCGAACGAGTTGACCTGACCGGCTGGCTGAACCAGGCCATCGTCATCTGGATTCATGATGCCAACGATCGGGCTGCGATCGCACGGAAACTCTCCGGAGCAGAATCGATCGTCGCCCAGGGGGTTGCCATCCTTGAGCACCCCGCACATCGCGCGCGACTCGGTGAGCAGGCATCGCGATTCACTTCGGTTTTTCGCGAGTTCGTGAGCGCCAGCAAGACGACCCTCCTTACAACGCTTGTTCGCTCTCACAACACGATCGAAAATCTGCTGGGAAATCTCGACCACTACGTCCAGGTGCCGGGACTCACGGATCTGAAGAATGTCGCTGAAGACCGACTGGCGGTCATCGTCAGTGCCGGCCCGAGTTTGCAGAAGAACATTGGCCTGCTGGCTGAGCCGGGGGTGCGCGACCGCTGCGTGATTATCGCGGTGCAGACAACGCTCAAACCGCTGCTGGAAGCCGGTATCCGCCCCCACTTCGTCACCGCCCTTGACTATCACGAGATCTCCAAACGCTTCTACGAAGGTCTGACGCCAGGCATGGTCGAGGGGGTCACACTTGTTGCTGAACCCAAAGCTCACCCGATCATACTTGATTCTTTCCCCGGCGCAATCCGGTGTGTGGGCAACGGCTTTCTCGATAAGGCGCTTGGTCCGCTCGCACGCGACATGGGCAATATTGCCTCCGGCGCGACGGTCGCACACCTTGCGTTCTACCTTGCACGCTACATGGGATGCAACCCCATTGCCTTCATCGGGCAGGATCTGGGGTTCACCGACGGACTGTACTATGCGCGCGGAACCGCGATCCATGACATCTGGGCGCCGGAACTGAATCCATTCAACACGATCGAGATGATGGAGTGGCAGCGCATCGCCCGCCATCGTGTTCATCTGCACAAGTCGGTCGATCATGAAGGGAAATCCATCTACACCGATGCGCAGATGCTCACGTATCTGCAGCAGTTCGAGCGCGACTTTGCCGAGGCCGAAGAGCAAGGCGCACTGATCATCGATGCAACAGAAGGCGGAGTCAGGAAACAACACACGCAAACGCGAACATTGGCGGACACACTCGCGCAGTTCGCACAGCATCAGATGCCGGAGCTTCCGTCGCCGCCGGTGTCACTTGATCGCCGACGTCTGACCGAAGCACGCGAGCGAGTCAAATCCGTCCGGCACGATGTCGCCTCGCTGCAGTCGGTCTCACGAAAGACCACATCGCTCCTTCGGCAGATGATGCAGGACCAGCGTGACTCACGCAAAATGGATCGTCACTTCGAACGCATGGAGCAGCACCGGGCCAAGGTGGCAGAACTCTTTGATGCGTTCGAGTTACTGAACCTTCTCAACCAACTCGGCGTTTTTCGACGACAGCGATCCGACCGGCGACTGCAATTGAGTGCAAACTTTTCCTCACTTGAGAAGCAACGCGCACAACTTGAACGGGATCTTGACAACGTCACCTGGATCGTTGATGCAGCAGATGAATTGATCGGCCTTCTGGTCAGGGCAGAAGAGTTACTAAATGGCGGCCGCTTTGATCGGCTGGCCGGGAGTGATTCTCCGCAACGCATCGAGTCAGATCACGCGCAAACACGCCCTGCAACCG
>CBFGRU010000043.1:0-16041 GCA_965651255.1 uncultured Phycisphaerales bacterium | reverse complement strand
TCAAGGAGCAGATCAAGAAGTTCCTTTCCGCGGTGCAGGAGAAGGATGTTTCAACTGCCGAGACGGAGTACCGCAAGACCGCGGGTCTGCTGGACAAGATTGCCTGCAAGGGCACCATTCACCGCAATATGGCCGCGCGAAAGAAGTCGCGTCTGGCCCGTCGTCTGAACGAACTCAAGACGGCGAAGGCGTAACCGGTCGCAACCGGTAGACCGGCGCCGTCCCGCGCCGCCATGACTTCTGCACGACGATCCTCTCCTTCGCATCATTCGGCCAATACCGCGCTCGCGCGGTACTGGGTCACGACCCGGCGGCCGCTCCAGATTCTGGTATTTCTGCTTCCGCTCGTGCTCATGTACGAGGTGGCGCTCGTTTCGGTCCTGCGCTCCGAGAGTGTCAATATCGACGCGCACCGGCGGCTGCGCGAGTTCTTTGAATCGTTCGGCCTGTACCCTGCTGGCATGTACCTTCCCGGTGTGGTGTTGCTGGTGGTTCTTCTGGTCTGGCATCTGCTGGCGCGGGAAAAGTGGACGATTGATGCTCGCGCGCTCGGGCTGATGGCGATCGAGTCGGCCCTGCTCGTGCTGCCGCTGTTCGTCTTCAGTCAGATCATTGCACGTTTCACCGTGCCGGCGCTGATGCTGAGCGATGACCCAACAAACATCTCGCGGTACAGCGTGCTCGCGCGACTGTCGATTTCGGTCGGCGCGGGGTTGTATGAAGAGCTGATCTTTCGCATGCTGGTGATCGCCGTCATTCATGCGATTGTTGTTGATGTCGCGAAACAGAAGGAAGTGGTGGGAGCCACGATCGGCATCCTGATTTCGGCGATTCTCTTTACGGTGTACCACCCGCATCTGACGACGACGCGCACGGCATTCTTCTTCGTGGCGGGGTGCTACTTCGGCCTGATTTACATTTGGCGCGGGTTCGGCATCGTCGTCGCCACGCATGCGATCTATGACATCATTACGGTGCTGACACTGCCCGATACGTAGGCGTCACCCACCCATCTCAGGCGAGTACATCGATCAGCGACCCGGAGTTCGTTATGTAGTCATATTGAATCATGGCCAACGCTCGACGGGGAGGCGGTGGAGGTTCCGACTTCCAGTGCGGAGTTTCGCCCACGGCGAGCACCGCATAGGTCGGTCGAGATTCATTCGTCGTCGTCGTCATGCAGGCAACATTCAGGGCCGGTTCAGTCCGGGATGACACATAGCAATCAGTCGGTGTCGTGGACTTCGCCGGGGGAGTGCAGATTGGCAACGGCGCGTGATGGTGCCACCACCGACGAACGGTGGCTGGCGAGGGCAAGCCGGGGACATCTGCTCTTTCGATTCGCACTCTCACCGATGTGCAGTCGATGCGCCTATCGTGGGCACACCTGTTCCACGAGTACGCACGACCGAGAATATCGCGCCACGCAGTGAGCAAGGATGGATTTCGCGCGATGGGCCGGTCGTTTCGATTGTTCCGATGGCGCGGTTTGTGGTGCCGACGCATCGCCGGTGTTGCGGAGCGTCATCGGTGGAACGCAAGAACGATGCGCAGTGATGAACTCGATTACGACCTCCCGGCCGACCGAATTGCGACGCGGCCATCAGAGCCGCGTGATGCTGCGCGGTTGATGGTTGTTTCTCACCAGGGTGAAGTCATTGAACACGCGAGGGTGCGCGACCTCCCGCAATACGTTCAGGCCGGCGACTGCATGGTCTTCAACAACACGGCGGTTTGTCCCGCGCGTCTGGTGGGTCGGCGGGCCGACACCGGTGGCCGCGTCGAGGGGCTGTTTCTCGAGATGGTCAGCGCACGCCAGGGCCGATGCCTTTTCAAGAGCAACGGCAAGCTTCGCCCCGGTCAGGTTCTTGCACTGGTCAATGCTCAGCAAGATGTAACGGGCGATGAACTCGTGCTCATCGATCGATCGGACGAGGCATGGATCGTTGAGCCGCGTGCGAATGAGTCGCTTGAGAGTGTTCTTGACCGCTCCGGCCACACGCCGCTGCCGCCCTACATCCTGAAAGCGCGCGACGAAACGCCGCTGGATGTCGATTCGCTTGACCGCCTGTGGTATCAGACGGTCTACGCTGACCTTGCCCGACGACGATCGGTCGCGGCTCCGACTGCGGGCCTGCACTTTACCGATGAACTGCTGCACCGGATTGATGCCGCCGGGATCAGCCGGACCGAACTGACCTTGCATGTCGGGGCCGGCACCTTTCAGCCCATCAAGACCGAAACGCTCGATGCCCATGTCATGCACCGGGAATGGTTCGAGGTCTCCCGAACATCGATTGAGAAGATTCTGAACACTCGTGCCGCAGGCGGTCGGATCATTGCCGTCGGGACGACAACCGTACGGACGCTGGAATCCCTTCCACCCGCCGGTGAGCTATGCGATCGTGATCTGACGGGCTCGACGGAACTCCTCATTGCTCCGCCGTATCGGTTTCGCCTGGTGGACGGTCTGATGACGAACTTTCACTTGCCGCGTTCGACGCTGCTCGCTCTTGTGGGCGCGATGGTCGGACTGGAGCGTTTGAAATCGCTGTATGCCGAAGCGGTGGGGCTCGGATATCGCTTCTACAGTTACGGCGATGCCATGCTCATTCTCCCCCGGAAGAGCGGCTGACGAGTGCAGAATGGCACATACTTCTGCACAAATCTGCGTTCAGAGTGATGCGCATTCCGATGATAAAGAGACCATCGCGCCCTGAATGCAGGCGGTGTACGACGACATGAAACTGAATGAACTCATCGCGGGGCTCGACGTTCAGCGGATGGATGCATCGGCTGGAGACCCAGTGGTTGGTGCGGTGACTGAGGACAGTCGCCGGGTTGAACCCGGGACCCTCTTTCTTGCCCGTGCGGGACTGGTGAGTGATGGCAGACAGTACGTGGAGGAAGCCATCCGCCGCGGCGCAGTGGCCGTGGTGGCCGAAACGCCTCCGGCGACACCGTCTGGCGTGGCGATCCTGATAGCCCGGGATGTACCCCTGGTGGCCGCCCAGTTGGCGGAGCGATTCTTCGGTCAGCCCAGCCGGGCGTTGTCGCTGATCGGTGTTACGGGGACGAACGGCAAGACCACCACCGCGCACCTTGTGAAACAGATTCTTGACACGAGCGGCTCATCCTGCGGACTCATCGGGACGGTTGAGACGCACGACGGGAAGAGCGCGAGTGCAGCATCACTGACAACGCCACCGGCCATCGAAATCAGCGGACTGCTTCGCCGCATGGTTGACAACGGCTGCCGTGCATGTGCGATGGAAGCATCAAGCCACGCGCTGCTTCAGCGACGCGTTGCAGCGCTTTCGTTTCGGGTCGGCATCTTTACGAACCTCAGTGGCGATCACCTGGACTATCACGGCACGATGGATGCATACGCCGATGCAAAGGCAATGCTCTTCACGGCGCTTTCATCCGACGCAACGGCGATCGTGAATGCCGATGACCCGCACGCCGACCGCATGGTGCGCGATTGCCGTGCGAACGTCTGGCGGGCATCACTGACCGACCACGGAGCCGATCTGCTCGCGGAGTTGCATGAGTTCACCGCGCAGGGGATGGATGCAACCATTCGCGGGCCGTGGGGTGCATTCCGCGTGCACTTGCCACTGGTCGGGCGGCACAATCTGATGAATGCACTGCAGGCATCCGGGGCAGCGCACGCGCTCGGAGTTTCGGGTGATGCGCTGCGCACCGCGCTGACGACAGCGATGGCTCCGCCCGGCCGACTCGAGCCGGTTCATGAAACAGAAGATGGTTTCAGTGTTCTGGTCGATTACGCGCACACCGATGATGCGCTGGACAACGTGCTTCGCGCGGTGCGGCCGCTCGTGCCGGTCGGTGCCCGGTTGATCGTTGTCTTCGGTTGCGGCGGGGACCGTGATCGTTCCAAGCGACCCCGCATGGCGAACATCGCTGCGAAGCACGCTGATCTGATCGTGATCACCAGTGACAATCCGCGGACGGAAGATCCAGCCGCGATCATTCGCGAGATTGAATCGGGGCTTCCCACCGATCAACGGATTCCGAGCGAGTCGATGGTCGATCGTCGGCAGGCGATTCGTCATGCGATTGATCTGGCGGAGCGAGGCGACATCATCGTCATTGCCGGAAAGGGGCACGAAGATTATCAGATTCTCGGGACGACGAAGCAGCCGTTTGACGATCGGCTGGTCGCACGCGAAGCGCTCGCCGCCCGTCGAACCGGCGCGGAGGTTGCATGAATGGATTTGACGCCAAGTTTGTCGAGCGAGCAACGGGCGGCAGATGGGTACAGCCCGTCCGCGGTGACCTGGTCTTCCGCGGCGTCTCGATCGACTCGCGCGAGGAACAGGATGGACGCTTGTTCATTGCCATTCGGGGTGATGTGCATGATGGACATGATCATGTCTCTTCAGCGCTTGCGCGCGGAGCCGCAGCGGCGATGGTCGAGCGGTGGCCGGCATCGGATGGACCAACCGATTCGCCCGTGCTGCAGGTTGCTTCAACTCGCGCTGCGCTGACATCGCTTGCCCGCGCCTGGCGGGATCAACTGGTTCTTCCGCGCATCATCGCCATCACCGGAACGTGCGGCAAGACAACGACGAAAACGATGTTGAACACCGTGCTCGGGCAGACGATGAGCGGCACGTGCGCGCCGAAGTCATTCAACAACGAGATTGGCGTACCACTGACGCTGCTCGCCGCCTCGCCGGATGATGCGTATGTGATCATCGAGATCGGGACGAATCATCCGGGTGAAATCGAAACCCTGACGCGCCTGGCGCAGCCGGATGTCGCGGTCATTACGCTGATCGGGCGCGGTCATCTCGAAGGGCTGGGCACAGTCGAGAAGGTTGCGGAAGAAAAGGCGGGCATTCTTCGTGAAATGAAGCTGCGCGGGATGGCGGTCGTGAACGGAGACATGCCTCTTCTGCGGCCGTACCTTCGTGGCCGCGAGAATGTGCTGCGCTTCGGATCTGAGAGCGGAAATGACCTGCAACTGACGGGGCGCGGACCACTCCGAACCGGAGGCCAATGGCTCGAAGCGAATGGGAGCGACCGCTTCGAGCTGGCGTTGGCCGGGCGTCACAATGCGTTGAACGCGCTGGCGGTGATTGCGATCGCGCGATCGTTCGGCCTGGTCGATGAAGTGATTCAGCGCGGCCTGCTTGCCGCCCGACCGGCGGAAATGCGACAGGCGGTGGAGGTGATCGACGGCGTCCAGGTAATGAATGATGCCTACAACGCCAACCCCGAATCGATGTCTGCGGCCTTCGACACATTCGCCGAGGTCTCCCAAGATGCCGAGCGTCGTCTCGTGGTGCTGGGTGACATGCTGGAACTCGGGGAAGAGGCCCGATCTTTGCATACCGAGTTGGGGCGACGCCTGTTGGCGCTGCACGAGCAATCGCCGCTCATGCAGATTCACCTCATCGGGCCGCTCATGCGCTACACGGAAAAGTCAGCGACACAGCGATTGGGAAAGAAGCTCGTGCGATGGTACGAAAAGCCCGAGAGGGATGTTCTGCAAGGTATCGTGGGTGAATTGAAGCCGGGAGATGCGGTCCTGCTGAAGGGGTCGCGCCGCATTGGCATTGAGCGGATCGTAAAACTGTTGAAAGATCGGGCCCCAGCCAACATCACCTCCGCAGAGTAGACTGGCTCGCCGCTGATGGCCGATAAGGACAACCGATCCGTCCCGGCGAATGCACGATGCTTTACAACCTGCTTCAGAACCAGAATCTTCAGAACTGGCTGGACAAGATCGGCTTGTACCCGCTGGTTTCGGTGATGTATCAGCTTGAGTTTCGCGCGTTTGTGGCGGTCGTGGTGAGCTTCTCGCTGATGCTCATTTTCGGCAAGCGAATCATCCTCTGGCTGCTCAAGCAGAAAGTGGGTGATGCCCCGGAGTTCTACAACCGTGACCTGAACGAGTTGATGGCCCGCAAGGCGAACACGCCGACGATGGGCGGCATCATCATCTGCGGGGCAATTCTCAGCACAACGCTGCTCTTCGGCGATCTGACCAACCGCTACGTGCACCTGGGCCTGATTGTGCTGGTCTGGCTCGCGCTCCTGGGCAGTGTTGATGACTGGCTGAAGCTCACCGCCGCCCGTCGCTCGCCCGGCTCGCGCGAAGGCCTGTATGCATGGGAGAAACTCCTCTTTCAACTCGGGCTCGGCGTCATCGTCGGGGTGTTTCTCTATCGCGCCGGATCGGCGGATGAGTTGCATGTTCTCACCCTGCCATTCCAGCGAACGTACGAACCAGGAACGTTTCAGATCGAAACGGGCGTGCTGGTTCTTTCCGCACCGGTGTTCATGGCGATCGCGATGCTGCTCGTGGCTGGAACCTCTAACGCGGTGAACCTGACCGACGGCATGGATGGACTTGCCGCGGGGACGATGCTCGTCGCCAGCTTTGCGATGATGGCGCTCTGCTACATCGCCGGAAGCGAGAGTGCTGCCCAGACGCTGATGTTTCCGTACATCAGCGGTGCGAAGGAAATCATGGTCATCACCGGCGCCATGGCGGGGGCATGTCTGGGCTTTCTCTGGTTCAACTGTTCACCCGCGCAGGTCTTCATGGGTGATACCGGTTCGCTCCCGCTCGGCGGACTGCTCGCTTACATCGCAGTCGCAATTCGCCAGGAGATTCTGTTGCTGATCATCGGCGGCATCTTCTTCATGGAGATGGCCAGTGTGATCCTGCAGGTTGGATACTTCAAATGGACGAAGGGCAAGCGCATCTTTCGCTGCTCGCCGATTCACCATCACTTCCACCTTGGGGGGTGGAGCGAACAGCAGATCGTCACGCGCTTCTGGGTGTTGAGCGTGGTTCTGGCGATGATCGCTTTGGTGTCAATCAAGTTGCGTTGAACCGGCGCAATGCCTACCCCTTTGGGCCGACGATTCGGTCAAGATCAAGTCGCGTTCCCGCGACGGTCGGCGCACTCACGAATTGTGTCGCGCGCAGTATGTGTACAAGATTCCGCATATCCGCGTGCAGAGGGGCCTGAAACTCAACCGGCTCATCCGTGATTGGATGATGAAAACCAAGCAGTGAGGCGTGCAGCGCCTGACGAGTAAGGAGTAGGACGGTCGGATCGGCCGCTGACCGATCCACGTCGCCCATGGCCAGGTGACTGCCGCCGTACATGTCATCACCCGCGATGGGGTAGCCCAGATGCGAAAGATGCACACGGATCTGGTGCGTGCGCCCGGTCTTCAGCTCAAGTTCGACCAGCGTGAAGTTCTCGTACACTTCGCGCACACGGTAGATCGTGACGGATGGCTTCCCGGTGTCATCCCAGCGAACCGCATACTTCTCACGCGCCGTCGGGTGCTTGCCGAGCGGAACATCGATCACATCGGCGTGCGTTTCCAGGCGGCCATGAACCACCGCAAGGTACCGCTTCTCCGTCTTGCGCAACTCGAACTGTCGGCCGAGACGCCAATGCGCGGTATCACTCTTCGCGGCGACCATGACACCGGTCGTGAACCGATCGAGTCGATGGACAACACCCGGCCGAGTGAACTCTTCACCAACACTTGAGAGCGCGCCACTCGAGCGGTGTTGAAAGTGGTACGCAAGCGCGTTGATGATCGTCCCCGTCTTGTTCCCCCGCGCAGGATGAACGATGATGTCGGATGCTTTATTGATGACAATGAGGTGGTCATCCTCGTGCAGCACATCCAGCGGAATATCCTCTGCTGGAATCTCTGTGCTTGGCGGGGGCGGGAGAACGGCGATGATTTCATCACCCTTGCGCAACTTCGTTGACGGCTTCGGCACGCGACCATTCACCGTCACCGCTTCTTCGTGAATGAGGTGTTGCAGTGAAGTGCGGCTGAGAAACGGCACACGGTCGACGAGGTACCGGTCCAGCCGTTTGTTGAGGTCGCGCGTCAACGTAAAACGCACCGCGATCGGGCTTTCATCCTCGCCCTCGGTCTGCTGCTCGTACAGCTCAAAGAGACGTTGCTGATCAACCTTCCCGCCAACACCGACGACATCATCAGTCAGGTCGGCCACGACCCGAATGGGAGGCGTGTTGTCGTTCATGGTCGTGCCTGCACCGCGCTCAATCGGTGCCTTCACCCGCCGAGCCATCTGTCGCGGATTCCTCCGCATCGGGCACCTGGATCAAGTCTCGCAGCAATGGATCGATGATCTCGGGTCGCGGAAGGGCTGTTCGCTCGATCAGCACGATTTCTTTCGGCAAGGCAGACAGTGCATCCCGTCGCTGCTCGGCCTGGCTGGCAAGCATGTTGAACTGATCCCGCGCGAGGTTGGCGGCCTGCGTGTAGTGCTCACGGGCGGTGTCAAACTCACCCGCCGACTCCGCCAGTGCAGCGAGGCCGAATTGGGCATTCACTGCAAAAAGGACCTTCCCGGCATCGCCCTTCGTGGCATCCAGCAATTCGTTGTACAGCCGCCGCCCTTCGGTAATGGCCATCGCCCGCTCATCGGCCGTCAGTTCAGGCGGTAGTTCCGACGGGGTCAGCGAACTGGCGATCGTTCGACCGGTCTGCACCGACTGAAGATACAAATCCGCAGCACGCAGCAGTGCCTCTTCACGCACGCTCGCATAATCCGATGCGATGCGTTGCAGATCGACCGGGCTGAACGCATCACTCAGTTCCATTCGCGCCTGGTCAAGCTTCTGAACCCGCATGCTCTTGATGCGATCCCAACCGACCCAGGCGCACAGGATCACCATGATGACAAGCAGCCACGTTGGCCCTTTGTTCTTCAGCCAATCGACAAAGTCCTCGTTCACCCGACTCTCTGAGATGTCGGTCTGCTGAACTTCTTTCAGGCGGTTGCTGTCCATGCGGGGTCCCTGCGCGAATCTCGGGTCAGTCAAAGGTGGTGAGATGGTAGGAAGCCCGTGAAACCCCAGCAAACGCCGGTTCATTTGAGTTGGGCGAGTGATGACTCCAGCCGATCGAGGCAGGCCGCGAGATACCGCGGATCGCCTTCTGATCGCAGAAACCTGGGTGCCGTCGACGCCAGCAAGGCGCGACGAATCAGCGCCAGACGCGGATAATCACTTTCGACCGGCAGGTTGAGGGCCCGTCTGGCATCCGCAATGGCGCGGACCGGCTTGCACTCCTTCATGCGTTCGGGCACCGCCCAGAACTGCCGCTCAAGATAAATCGCATCCTCAATCCAGTGTCCCGGTCGAACTTCCGCAAGATCAATCAGGCACACCGGTCCATCTTCCAGCCCGACGCGGCTCATCGCATTGGCAATATGCAGATCACCGTGCAGCCAGCCCGTGATGGGGCGGGCGCGCCATTCGGTGACCAGCGAATCCAGACGCTGCTGCAATGTCTTTACCGCCGCTGTCCACTGCTGTTTGCGATCGATGGCGTTGTCTTTCAGATTCTGACGCACACCGCTGAGCAATTCATCCCAATCCTCGATCCGTGGTTCGCGATCAATCGGGTACGCCGATGCAGCCGCATGAAATCGGGCGATTGCCTCGGCGATGCGCGGGATGTGCCCATCCCGCCAGGCCGCCCCGAGCGGCCCGTGGGGCAGACGCTCGATCACCAGCCAGCCGAAGTCATAGCCGTTCAGGTGATCATCCGAGGCGAAGAGTCGCGGAACAATCAAATTCGGCTCATCAGACTGGAGCCGACGGGTCCAGGTCAATTCACGATCGCCCACGGGGATCTTGACGATCACCGGCTGCTCAACCCCGTTGTCATCGGTGAACATTGCGGAGCCCGTCGCCGCGCCGCCACGTTGCCAGTCGGTGCGGAACCAGGTGATGTCGCTGATCCGATGGTCGCAGGCCTTCTTCAGATGAGGGGAAAGACTCGTGGCGAGCGATTGCACACCTCCGCCGATTCCCTTCGGCGTGATGCCTGGCTGCGCCTCCTGCATCATGGTGCGACTCTCATTGGCCGTGTCCTCAAACAGACGGTCCGCTGTTCGTCCAGCGTACGAAATTCTTTGGCCGACGACAACCCGAACGATTTCGTACAATCGGTTCTGCTGTGACTGCATTCTCCGTTCCCGTCAATCTGCCCCTCGCGTTGTCCGACGGCCTCGGCATCATGACCGCGTTCGAGGTCATCCTGAAGGGGTTGCTGGAAGCGGACTTTCCGATCGAATCGATCTTCGTCACGCGAGATCCGGCCTTCCTTCCGATACTCACGCTGGCGGCAGATGACCGCAACGCAGTTATTCTGAAACGAAACGGCATCATTCCCCAGTCCGTTCCGACCGCCGCACGCGGTGTTCGGCTGGCGATGCAGGCGACGGGTCACGGACGGAACGCCGTGGCGTGCGTGCCGAACGAACAGATTGACGAAGCCATTGCGGAAGTGGCGTCGATGCGTGACCGACCACTGGGTCCCGGGGCCTGCACCATCCTCGTCGAAGACGATCCGGCAATCGTTCCCTGGCTTTGCCCGCGAATGATGTCCGGGCGACTGGGGCTGGCGTGTCTGGAACCGGCCGATCTCGGCACCTTGCGCGCGAACATGGAACACGCTCTGCGTCTGGCGCGGGTCAGCAGGCGACCGAGTGTTCTCATCGTGTATCGTGAACTGCTGCATGCAACCGAAACGATGGCCGGTGCGCCGAACCGGGTCTTTGACGCGACGGACATTGAGGCGATGCTCAAGCGGCGTCGCCGAAAGGTGCGATTGCCGGAGAGTGACGATGTGTTGCGCGTCGCGCGGCGACTGGAGCTTTCGCAGTTGCACAATCTGCCCAGTCCCGGAGAGCGTGTTCCGGTGGGCTTCATCATGGCCGGGCCGGCCGCCATGTCGCTGAAGCATCTGCTGTATGAATTGAGACTCTTCGGCCGTGTACCGCTTCTCGAGTTGGGCATGGTGCGCCCGCTTGATCAGTCGATCCTCAGTCGATTTCTGCTTCGTTGCGAGAGTGCGGTGGTCCTTGAGACCAGACCCGGTTCGGTCGAAGCGGAAGTCCTTGAGATCGCGGAGCAGATGCGCCGGAGCGGAGAACGGCCGGCGGTACTCTGGGGGCGTCGTCTTCCTCCGACTGATGATGGTGAATCGCCGACCCTTCTGCCCGGCGAAGCACTGTCACCCTCCGTTCTTGCGCGGCGCATCCTGCACCTTCTGCATCGGGTACGACCGGGCCGCCAGATCGCTCAACGATTGGTGCCGACCGATGATCGCGCCGCCGTCGATGGACTCGTCACGCGGCTGATCAACGCGGCGCCAAGCCCCTATGCGCGCGTTCGAAGGATGGTTCATGATGTTCGTGAATGGGCTGCCGAACGAGTCGATCCGGAGACCGGTGAGCCGCGGCGTATCGTCCTGATTGAAGAAGGTGATGCCACGCCCACTGGCGATTCGCGGTACACGATGATCGAGTGGTGGTCGGGCGAACGATTTGCGCGCGAAGGACATTGGTCGGTCAGGCAGGCAGCGCTCGAGCGACGACCGCGCATCATGCTTGTTCTCGAATCGCCGCCGTTTGAAGCAGGTGATCTGGAACGTCTTGCGAAAGCATCGTTGCCCGGGGATGTTGTCCAGCCCGTGCAGGTGATCGTCGTCGGATTGGATCAACTGGATCGATTACGCGAGGAACTCCGTGCGGCTGCGACGGGTGAAGGGGTGCGAGTCTTGCTGCTGCGGGAACAACTCGCGGTCCCCGGCGGCGATCATCACCGACAGCCGCAGGGTGAAGTCGATCGTCTCGGGTTCGAGCCGGTTCAGCGGCGGGTGCGTCAGGTAGAAGACGCATGCCGATTGCGACTGGGGATACCGGATGAAACATCCGCCGCGATTGTGTCGCTCCCTGAACCGGGCGTGTCGGTTGATCGTGTGCCGCTTCGCAAGCGTCGGTGGTTTCGTGTTCGTATTCGGCCGCGCTATGAGATGGTCGAAGTCGTGCGAAGTCGGCCACCAGTCATGCAATCGCTGTTTGAGGAGCGCGCACGACTCCCGATTCCCACGATTCTGCACTCTCAGAAGCCGGCATGGCGCGCCTTTCTGGCCGGCACGCGCGGACCGGGCGAAGGAATCGTCGCGCGCGTTTTGATGCAGGCCGGTCGTGCGATGGGGTTCCATGTTCGTTCACGATCGGTCGCACCGGATAACACGCACAACCGCTCCGGATGGGCAGAAGTCCTGTTCACGCATCCGCGCGACGATGAGGAGCCGCCGCCGCTTTCCGCACAGATTCCGTGGGGCGAGGCGGATGTGATTCTCGCCGCCGATCCGGTGCTTGGTCTCCACGCGATCGGCAACGACCCGGCGTTTCGTATTGCATCGCCGGAGCGCACGCATGTGATTGCCGACCTTGGAACAATCACCGAGTTTGCCGATGGCGAGGAACGAAGTGACCCTCGTCACGACGCAATTCACCTGCTGCACACCTGCGCGGGCGCTCTGCCGAGTCTGCTGGGCGATGTTTCGCGAGCGTGTCGAACCGCATTCGGCACTGATCGGCTGGTGGATTTCGTCCTGCTCGGTGCCGCGTTTCAGCACGGATTGATTCCGGTCACGCTGGATTGCCTGGAGCGCGCCATCAATCGCGCGCAAGAGGGGGGATATGGGCGCAGCATGGCTGCGTTCGAGTTTGGTCGGCGATTGACCATCGATCCGCGCCCGCTTGAACGCGCGCAGGAGGAACGACAGGAGCCGCTTGATCGCATGATTCGGCGCTATGGACTGGCGTTGTACAAGCGGCGGTGGCGCGGTGAGGTTTCCGCCGCCGTCTTTCGACGACTCATCGACCGCTTGCGCCGCGAGATGCCCGGCATGCTTGAGACGGATGGTGGTCGCGAATCGTGCCGGGACCTGGTCGTTGCGTTGTATCGACTGATGCTCTGGGGAGGGCCGGAGCATGCAAAGCGGTACTTTGATCTCATCCACGGGTTGTATCAGTCAGACCGTGGCGACCGGGGACGCATCCTCACACGGCGAGCCATACTTCCGCTGGCGGACCTGCTGTTGGTGCGCGACAGTGTGTACCTTGCACGGCTGGCAACGAGTCTGGAACATCGACACCGAATTCGTACCGGACTTCGCATTTCACTGCCACGCGGTGATGAGCTGACCCGTCGATATCTCAATCGGCTGGAAGTCATTGCGGTTGGGTATCGCGCCCGGCTGGAGTTTATCTCCAGCGACTGGACGGCGTACGCGGTTCGCGCACTGTTTGCGTGGATGCCGGCTCGATGGCGGGGCACGAAGGCCGAGCGCTCAAGACGCCAGTACATGCTTTCGCTGCTGGACCGACTGCCGGTGCTGCATGAGGGAAGTTACGACGAGTGGGCTGCACGATTCCGCCAACTCGCAGCGCTGACTTCCGAAGACCGACTTCAGCGAATCTCGATTCGACAGTTGCGCCAGATACTTGAACCGAATGAGGCGGCCAATCAGATTGAAGAAGAGTCAGACGACTGGGAAGATGATGATGCAGCGCGTGACTCGGCGGCGAGTTGACGCTTCTCATGGCGAAGCTGACCGCAGGCAGCAGCGATGTCGCGACCGCGACTTGCGCGGATGTGGACATTCAGTCGATGTGTGCGCAGCACCGCCTGGAAGCGAAGCACATCATCGCTTTGCGGGCGCTGAAAGGGAAGGCCGTGCACTTCGTTGTACCTGATGAGATTGATGTTCGCGCGCAGACGCCGGGCAACGCGCGCCAGTTCTTCCGCATGCTCAGGACGGTCATTTACCTTGTGCAGCAGAATGTACTCAAGGGTGATCTCGCGCCCCGTCCGATCAAAATATTCCCGGCAGGCATCGAGCAACTCGGCGATTGTTGAATACTGCGCCCAGGGGATGAGTTCCCTGCGAATGGTGTCGTTCGGTGCGTGCAGACTCAACGCAAGGGTCACGGGAATCTCGAAGTTCACCAGCTTGCGAATCGCTGATGGCAGGCCAACCGTGGAGACTGTGATGCGGCGTGCACCGAGGCCCAGGCCCCACGGCGCGTTCAGTGTGCGAATGGCATCGGTGACACTCTGAAAGTTGGCAAGCGGCTCGCCCATGCCCATGAACACGATGTTGGTCAGACGGTCCGGTCCGGAGCGCCAGTTCAGCCGCCATGCCTGTTCGACGATCTGGCCTCTGGTCAGGTTGCCTTCCAGACCACCGAGGCCGGAGGCACAAAATGCGCAGCCAACCGGACAGCCCACCTGGCTGGAGATGCATGCGGTGCGGCGGGTTTCCGTGGGAATCATCACGCACTCGGTTTGTCGGGCTCGCGCCAGTTGCGGCAGCGAGCCAGAGGCCGAGCTTCGGGGTTCATCGGGCCAGGTGAGGAGGAGTTTCTGAGTCCCATCACTGGCGCGCTGATGTGCCGCGACATCGCCTCGCAGAAAGATGAGATGCTCCTGCAGAAGCGTCTGATCCCGGCGGCTGATATTGCTCATGCTCTGCGGATCGACCACGCCTTTCTGATAGACCCAGTCGAGGAGTTGGTCCGCCAGATAAGGGCGCATCTCGCGTTCAACGCACCACGTGCGCAGGTCCTGGGGGGTCAGATCAAAGAAATGCGCGGGCATGGCGTTCTTCATGGGCGCATCAGGATTGCTTGATGGTCAGATCAATGGTTTGCAGAGACACGCCGCGCGGACGAAGCCACTGCGCAAGGGCCTCGCCGTCATCATCGCGATGAATGCGTCTCTCCGTCGGATCAACGGCGTTGGCGCGCATGAACTGTTTGAGTGAACCCGGCAGCCCAAACTCGACATCCTCCCGAAAGACCGCATGCTGTTCGATCGTCGCGCCATAAGTTTCAATAAGGTGAAGGATGAGATCTCGCACGAGATCTTCCGGGGCGCTCGCTCCCGCGGTGACCAGGATGGTCTCATCGCCGGTAAACCAGTCATGATTCAGCTCGGTGTGATCATCAATGAGATACGCGCGCGACCCGGCGCTCTCTGCAATCTCGGTCAGACGCACGGAGTTCGAGCTGTTGCGGCTGCCGACGACAAGGACAGCATCGCAGGAAGGTGCGAGAACTCGCACCGCGTGTTGACGGTTCGTCGTGGCGTAGCAGATGTCTTCGCTCGGTGGCTCCTTGATCGACGGGAATGCCTGCTTCAGCGCGTTGATGATGATGTCCGCGTCATTCGTGCTCAAGGTCGTCTGTGTGAGGTAGACCAGCTTCTCCGCATCGTGCACGATGAGGTTGGGGATGTCAGCCGGCGACTCGACGACCTGAATTGAGTTTGGTGCTTCGCCCGTGGTTCCGATCACTTCCTGATGATTGCGATGACCGATCAGAAGAATCTGATAACCCTTCCGCGCGTACCGAATGGCTTCGGCGTGCACCTTGGTCACCAATGGACACGTGGCGTCAATGACCGTAAGCCCGCGATCAGAGGCCTGCTGACGAACAGCCGGGCTCACTCCGTGGGCGCTGAACACGCAGATGGAACCGTGAGGGACATCGTCGATCGATTCAACGAAGGTCACTCCCTGGTCACGAAAGCGGTGAACAACATGCTTGTTATGCACGATTTCGTGATACACATAGATTGGCTCATCCGGCACGATGTCAAGCAGTTGTTCGACAACATCAACCGCCATGAAAACGCCAGCACAAAAACCTCGGGGGTTGGAGAGAATAAGTTTCATGGTCTCCTCAATGGTAGGGGGGTCGCATCGATTCTGATGGCGTCACGCGGTATCACCCGGTAGAGTGTCCTCGACGACGAATGAATGCCTCATCACTCCCGATTGCTGATACTTCCACTCCCTCCGCGCACCCGGTCATCTCCCCGGCTGAAGCGCGGACCGTTGCGGACCGTCGGCTGGCATCGGCAGCATGGTGGTGGAACGCCGCCGCCATGTGCGCGGATGAGAACGAGCGGGAGCTCATTCGACCGATCCTCGCATTATTGAACTTTACGTGTTCGATCGCGGCCGATTCGCGAGACTTGGCCCGGGTACAGGAACAATGGTCATGGTGGCAACGCGAAACGCTTGCGGCCGAGCAAGGCCACTCGTCGCAGCCGCTTCTGGTGGCGGTGAGTCATGCGGTCGCCCGTGAACGATTCTCGTGGGCTGAGTATCGCTCGCTGCTGGTTGCCCTTG
>CBFGRU010000042.1:0-16145 GCA_965651255.1 uncultured Phycisphaerales bacterium | reverse complement strand
GAAATCGGACTTCTGTGAATATTCATAACTCATTATGAATAAAGAATTTGCGTTATTTTGTCGTCAAACTGCACCGATCTGCTTCGATCATGCGGGTATCTCCGAGTGAAGCCAGAGTTCCATCAAATCGGGCTCGCCGCGGTCTGGAGAACCGGACCGAATGGGCCAGAGGTGTTGATTTCCCGTCGACCAGCAGGGTCGCACCTCGCTGGCTACTGGGAGTTCCCCGGCGGGAAAGTCAAGTGCGACGAAACCCCGGAGGATGCCGCACGTCGAGAATTGGCAGAAGAAACCGGCCTTGATGTCCCTGCGAAACTCGTCCCGGCCGAACGATTGCTCATTGTCGAGCATTCATATCCGGATCGCATCGTGCGGCTGCATGTTTACCTCATGCGACTGCCACGATTCTTCGATGGAACCAATCACACCGGCATCTGGATTCCCGCTCCCGAACTCGCGACGCATTCCTTTCCGCCCGCGAATGAACCGATCACAAAGGCCATTCTCGAGCGGTTGAGCATTGATGAACTGAGCCGTTGAGACCACGTCACAATTGCGAGAACCGGCTGAACAGGCCTTGCAGTCCCGCAACCGTCCGATAGTCTCGCTGAAGAACCGGATGGAGACGTTCGGAACCGCTCCATGACCTCGGCGCGGCCGGTCCGCGGTGGCGATTGCGCAGCCACCCGCACTCGCGCCGGCATGAAAGGGAGACTCGCATGGCTCATCAGACACCCGACCCTCGTGATCGGACTTCCGAAGATCCACCGCCGAATGGTGCCGATTTCTCCCGCCGAATGTTCATGCAGACGCTGGGGATTTCTGCCGCGGCCAGTGCCGTCACAGTCCCGGCGAGGCGCGCTCTGGCAAACACGAAGGCAACCGCACAGGATGCCAGCACCGTTCGCGGCCCCGGTGAAATCAGCGTCACACTCCGCATCAACGGTGAAGCGATGAGCAGCGACATCGAGCCATCAACAACCTTGCTCGACACGTTGCGCATGCACCTGAACCTCACCGGGTCGAAAGAAGTCTGCGATCGCGGCTCATGCGGCGGGTGCAGCGTACTCGTCGATGGTGAATTGATCGCAAGCTGCATGATGCTGGCGGTGGATGCCGAAGGCGCCGAGGTCACGACCGTCGAGGGGCTCGCCCGGAACGGTGAGTTGACACCAGTGCAGCGCGCCTTCGTCAAGCACGATGCGCTGCAATGCGGGTTCTGCACGCCGGGTCTGGTGGTCGCGTGTACCGCGCTGCTTCAGAAGAATGCCAAACCGTCGCTCGCAGAGATCAAACACGGCCTGAGCGGAAACCTCTGTCGCTGCGGCACCTACTCGAATGTGTTCAACGCGGTGCTCGACGCTTCCGGACAGCCGCCGGTCAATGACCAGGGAGCCGTGTCATGACCCGACAACAGGATGCACATCTGCCGACCGTGATGCCGACGACCAATCGTCCCATCAACCTCGGCACATCGCTGGACGATCACACATCGCGCCTCGATGGCGTTGCCAAGGTCACCGGCGCTGCGAAGTACAGCCGCGACATGCTCGCGGCCAATCAACTCTTCATCGGGTTTCTGCGCTGCCCGTTCGGACGCGCGACCCTTGATCGGATCGATCGCGACGCCGCACTGGCCGTAAAGGGTGTGGTGGAAGTCGAGATGATGGGCCGCGATGGTCGGTACCACGGCCATCCCGTGGGATACGTTGTTGCCGAATCGAAAGCCGCCGCCCAACGCGGACTTCGGGCCTTGCACGCGGTCTGGATGATGGAACGGCCACGCACATCGCTCGCCGACGGCGCCAGCGAAGTTCCGGCGGAATCGGATGAAACGGCTCAATTGTTCCGCGAGGCGGATCATGTCATCGAAGCAACCTACGACACCGAGATCCAGACGCACTCATCACTTGAGACCCACGGCCTGATGGTGGATCACACCGGCGAGCGAGCGACCGTCTACGCCTCGACCCAGGGAACGTTTGCGGTGCGCGACCAGGTTGCTGAACCGCTCGGCCTGCGTCAATCGCAGTACGAAGTCATTTGCGAGTACGTCGGCGGCGGATTCGGATCAAAGTTTCAGATTGGTGTTGAAGGCATGATCGCGGCGCGGGTCGCGGCCAAGCACCACCGCCCCGTCATGAGTTTCTGCGATCGCGCGGAGGAGCACCTGGATACCGGGTGTCGTCCTTCCAGCCGTTCGTTCATCAAGCTCGCCGTGCAGAACGATGGCACGATTCTCGGCGGTCAGATTCAGACGTGGGGTGGTGTGGGCGTTGCGCGTGGTGGCGGCGGGGTGACGATTCCATCCGGCCGATACAACTTCGGCGCCATTCAGCGCGGCCATGAAGATGTCCAGTTCAATACCGGCGCTCCGCGTGCAATGCGCGCCCCCGGTCGTCCGCAGGGCGCGTTCGCAGAAGAACTGGTCGTCGATGAGATCGCGGCGGCGTGCAACCTGGATCCACTCGCACTGCGCCGAAAGCTCGATCGCGATGCGAATCGCCAGAAAATGTACGAACTCGGCGCGCGAATGATCGGCTGGCACCAGAGGCAACCCAACGGCAGCCAGCGCAGCATCATGCGGCGCGGTTTCGGTGTCGGTGCGACCGATTGGGGCAACGGGAAGGCCCGCGCGGATGCGGAAGTAGCCGTCTTTCGCGATGGCTCGATCGTCGTGCGCACCGGAACGCAGGACATCGGAACCGGCCAGCGCACGATCATGGCGGTCCTGGTGGCCGAGAATCTCGGCGTGCCGCTCCGCATGATTGATGTCGAGATCGGGTCATCGAATCTTCCGTACGGTCCCGCATCGGGCGGGTCCACCACCGGCCGCGCAACCGCACCCGCCATGATCGCCGCGGCCATTGACGTTCGGAACAAGTTGCTCGACGCCATCGCCCCGGCGCTCAGTACCACGGCGGATCAACTCCAGATCCGCGATGGCCAGGTCGTCATCGGCGATGATCGGCGCATCCCCTGGAGTGATGCATGTCGTCGCCTGTCGGCTGATTCAATCATCGGCCGCGGAACGTTCAACCAGAACGTTGATGCACACTGGGGCGAGGGTCACTCCGCCGGCGTGCAGTTCGTTGATCTTTCGGTGGACAGCGAAACCGGCATCGTGCGGGTGAATCATGTCGTTGCGATTCAATCCTGTGGCAAGGCGGTGTCTCGCAAGACCGTCGAGAGCCAGATCATCGGCGGGGTGATCCAGGGCATCTCGTTCGCCCTCTTCGAGAACAAGTGGCATGATCGGCGTACCGGCGCGATGGTGAATCCGAATCTCGAGTGGTACAAGATTCTCGGCAGCAGCGATATGCCACACATCGAACCGGTCATCTGGGATGAAGGGCAGACGGGCGTTCGGTCGCTGGGTGAACCGCCCGTGGTACCGACGGCGGGCGCGGTGGCCGGTGCGATCTTCAACGCCATTGGCGCGCCGGTGCGATCGCTCCCAATGACGCCCGACAAAGTGCTGTCGGCGCTCGATGCCGCCAACGGAGGTGCCGCGTGATGAATACATTCGCCATTGCCAGGCCGAAGAGCTACAACGAGGCCTCAACGATACTGCGCGAGAAGCGCTGGCGGCTTCCGGTCCTGAAAGCGGGCGGCATGGATGTGGTCGATCACCTGAAGGAAGGACTGATCGAGCCGGACCTGGTGATCGATATCAAACGACTGCGCGCAGAAGGCCAGCGCGAAGAGATCATGACCGGAAGCGGCGGGTATCACGTGATCGGTGCCGGGGCAACGCTGGCGAGGATCGCGGCAAGCCCGTTGATTCGCGAGCATGCCCCCGCGATCGCGCAGGCGTGCGGCGATGCTGCCACACCACAGGTTCGGAACGTCGCCACCGCTGCGGGCAACCTGCTGCAACGGCCGCGCTGCTGGTATTACCGCCACGCCCAGTTTGATTGCCTGAAGAAGGGCGGCGATACCTGCTACGCGCTGAACGGTGAGAACAACTTTCACGCGATCTTCGGCGGCGGACCGTGTCACATTGTGCATCCATCCAACCTCGCGATTGCGATGATGGTCACGACCGGCCGCGTACAACTCACCGGAAGCGAACGCACCGCACTGAAGGTTGAAGAGCTCTTCCACCTTCCTGATCGCGGCATTCGCACCGAGCACGTACTCGAGCCGCACGAGGTCATCACCTACCTCACGTTCCGCAGTGCGCGGCAGAGCGCGTATTACGCGATCAAGGAGAAGCAATCCTTTGACTGGCCGCTGGTCGCAGCCGCGGTCGCTCTCGAAATGCAGGGCGACACCATCGCCGCAGCGCGCGTCTGTGCGGGCGCAGTCGCACCGATTCCCTGGCTGCTGCCGAACGTGGCGGAGGCACTCATCGGCGTGAAACCGAGCGATGATGCTGCCCTTCGTCGCGCCTGCGCACGGGCCACGGAAGGCGCCGAGCCGATGAGCCAGAATGGGTACAAGGTGCGCCTGCTGCCCGTCGCCGTTCGTCGCGCCGTTCTGAAGGCCGCCGGACTTTTCGAGGAGGCAACCCCATGAACCGATCCAGTGACCGCACGGTGCGCCTGCATGTCACCTGCCTGAATCTGCGCCACAAGCTGATGTACATCGATGAACAGCACGGCGTGCCGGGCATGGTTGACTCGCGCAGCGAGACACGCGCCTACTGGTGCACCAAATCTCAAAACGCGCTCGGGCCCGATGGTGATGCCGTGCATCCCGATTCCTGCTCCGGCGGGCGTCATTGTTACGTGCACGGCGAATGAGCATGTCGCTGAACAGTCTGCTTCGACTGGCCGCGCAACAGCAGCGTGATGGCCTTCGGGTGCGGGGCTGTCTCATCGTGAAGAATCGCGGCAGCACGCCGCAGACCGCCGGTTCGATGATGCTGGTGAATGAGCTGGCTGAGATGCACGGCACCGTGGGAGGCGGTTGCGTCGAGGCGGAAGTACGCCGACGCGCCCATCAACTCATCGCTGCGGACGAAACCGGCCTCTTTACGTTCAAGCTCGATTCAGATTACGGGTGGGACGATGGACTCATCTGCGGCGGCACGATTGATGTCGCCATCGGCCGACTCCCCAATGCGGACACCCTTGAATCAATCTGCAATCAACTGGATGCCCGCGAACACACCAGCCTGAACCTGGAGGTAGAAGGCGAACGTGGCAGCGAGCAATTTGTCCTTGACCTTCCTCCGCGTCCCCGACTGTTCATCGCCGGAGCGGGCCACATCGGGGGAGCGGTCGCGCGGCTGGCGCACCGCATGGAGTTCTCGGTGATGCTCTTTGATGACCGCGCTGATCTTCTCGCGCGGTACGCCGAACCTGGCATCTCGACGATTCCCGGTGACATCGCCGAAACACTCCGTCAGGCCGAAATCGATGAGAACACCTACTGCATCATCGTCACTCGCGGCCACCGGCACGATGCACAGGCGCTGTCCGCCGTCGTCGAGCGCGGTGCAAAGTATGTCGGCATGATCGGTTCACGGCGAAAGGTCAAACTCATCTTCGATGAACTCCGCGAGCGCGGCGTGCGCCCCGATTCGCTCGAAGGGGTTCACGCGCCGATCGGGCTGGATATCGGCGCTGAACTCGTGGATGAGATCGCCATCTCGATCCTTGCCCAACTGATTCAGGTGCGGCGATCGGAACGGGTGAAGCCCATTTCAGGCCCGTTCCCGATGGAGCCGGCAACCGCCCTTCCCTGATCATCATCATGCATGAAACGAACATCCATGCGGCAGAAGTCGGCCTGCTGCTCGCCGCCGGCCGAAGTCGAAGAATGGGTCGGGACAAACTTCTCCTTCCCTGGCCGGAGCGCGGAGCCGAAAAGACGGTGTTCCAGAGTGCACTCCACGATCTGCGCGACATCGTTGCTGATGGCCCGATTGTCGTCATGACAAGCGCTGATCGCGAGAAATCCCTCCGGGATCTTCACGTTCAGAACGACCGTGTGATGTTCCGCGTGGCGGATGGCGCACAGCCAATGTTTGCGACGATCCGCAGCGGGCTTCAGTTCATTCAATCGCAATGGCCTGCCTGCCGAGGGGTCTGGCTGCATCCTGCGGATCATCCGACGATCAGCCCACTTGTGCGCGGTGCGTTGCGGAGGGTGGTGAACGATGATCCGACCCGCATTGCTCTGCCGGAACACGCCGGAAAGGGTGGCCACCCAGTGTGGATTCCTCATGCGTGGATCGGACGATTAGCCGAAATCGACCCGCCAGGTGGTCTCCGCACGATCTGGGAGCAGTTTCCCGAAGCGGTGCGGCGAATCCCGGTGGCCGATTCAACCTGTACGCTCGATCTCGATACGCCTCGCGCTTACGAACAGGCCATCGCCGATTCTCCACCGGAATCATGACCCAACCCGGGCCTTCGGCGAAAACTCGGATGATTCCCTTCCTTTTCGCTCATGATGTGGTACGCTGTTGGTCCGCTGGTGTGCTGGCCCCGTCATTGCTGGCATGGAACCAAGTATGTTCACAGCGCCGGGTGTTGAGCGGTTGGAAGACCCGGATCGGACCCCGGTGGGTCCTGTTGTCCGAACCTTCCCCTTGTCAAAGGGAAGTTTGCGGCTGATGTCTCTTTGGATCACCACTTCTCCGGATTTGGTGAGACTGAGTGACTGCGGATTCGGTGCCGAGAGTCGCGACCGCTTCCGGATGGGGAGGGAAGCGGCGCGGAAACGGCACTCCGCGATCGACCGTTCCTGCGGTCGATCGCCCCTGAACGATCAGGGGAGAGAGATTGGTGAAGCGGATTCCGGGTTCGCGGTCGGCCTCACGCATGGGGCTGAGCGCGGGCGAGGAGAGAGAGGCGCTTCACCACCGGTGCGGGCATGGTGACGTGTTCGCCCCAATTCGCCAGCGGCCAGACCTCGGGAGAGGAGGGTCTGGTCGCTTTGGCGTTTTTGGACCGGGGAGTCTGACAGCATCGCATCGCCGTGCCCGTGCAACGCGCTCGGATTCATCGCGCAGCCGTTACAACAAACCGGTGCTCTTACCTGCCTCACCCGCCCAACTGGCTCATCGCACGGTTGCCGCGGAAGCTGTGAACCTCGGGCTTCAGCACGACACAATCCGCGAAGACCTGATGCAGTGCATCGGTATCGACCACAGGTCGAATCGCCGGCAGGATGGAGACTTCTCCCCCATCGAAGAGACAACTTCGCAGTTCACCCGTCGCGGTCAGCCGCAGCCGATTACAGCTCTCGCAGAATGGTTTGCTCATCGCGCTGATGAATCCCAGTCGTCCCTTCGCGCCGGGCAGCTGGAAAACATTCGCCGGGCCGACACCGACTTCCGCCGTGCGTGCAACGGGCATGAGCGAACCGAACCGCACTGCGATGCGCTGCTTCACCAACTCGTTGTCAACGATGGCATCCTGCGGATCGACGCCCGGCATGGTGAGCTGACTGTCACCAAGTGGCATGTACTCGATGAATCGAATCGTCCACGGCTGATCTATGGACAGGGCAGCCAGCTCATCGACTTCATCATCGTTCACACCCTTGATGACGACGACGTTGAACTTGAGCTTCTCGAATCCGGCTTCCATCGCCGCATCGACACCGCGCCAGAAGAGGTCAAGTTTTCCGCCGCCGGTGATCATTCGGTATCGGTCCGGGCGCAGTGAATCAACCGAGAGCGTGAGTCGATCGACTCCGGCCCCGCGCAGTTGACGCGCGATGCGCGGGAGTTGCAGGCCGTTGGTCGTCAGGGAGAGGTCATCCGTGCCGATTGCCCTGATGCGTTCGACGATGTCCAGCAGGTCGCGCCGAACGGTCGGTTCACCGCCGGTGATTTTGAAGTGCCGAACGCCGATCGCCCGCGCAACGCGCGCGACATGCTCAAAATCAGGCGGTTGCAGTAACTCATCCCGGTCAGAGAACTCCACCCCCCCCTCCGGCATGCAGTACAGGCAGCGCAAGTTGCACCGGTCGGTCACACTGATGCGCAGCAGTTTGACGCTCTCCAGCGATCGCGGCCCCCGTGCATACACTGGCCGCTGGGGCGATGAATCCAGGATCGGAAGCGACAGGGTGGGCCGGGACATGAGCGACATCGACATCATCCTACCCGGGCCGAGCGACTCGATGCACCCCGAATTCCTGCGAGTTCCCCCTGCAGTGAAACGCTCATGAGGCAAATCGGAGCAAGTGACATCGGCGACCGTTCGCTGCGCCAGCCGCCCTGATTCGCTACAGTGTGGGTTACGTATGCCGTCCAGTCATCTATGCGTTCATTGCGGCTATGACCTTGCTCGTGTCCGGGCGCAGCGCGATCCGGACCTTCGCATATGGCTTGTTCAATGCCCGCAATGCACCCGGTTTGCGGCTCGACAGCGACACCACCCCGCGGTCCTCTGGTTCCGCGAGTTTCGGAAGCTCGACTGGACGCTCGGATTGCTCGCAGTGCAGACGATACTGCTCTTCTTCGCAACCTTGTTTTCCATGCTTGGCGTGGTTTACACCGCGGATGAACTCTTTCGACGGGAGTTTGCTCGACAGGAAGTCGAAATCGCCATCATTTACTTCATCTTCCCCATCATGGTCGGCATCTGGCTGACCGCGGGCTTTCCACATCTGGCCCGGTGGAAGGTGTGGCTCGGCTGGGGCGCGTGGTTGCTCTTCATCATCATGTTCGGCTTTGTCATCATGTTCTGCGATGCCCTGGGAAGTCACTGGTGGTACGGCAATTACCTGAACGGGACACCAACCATTCCGGAACGATTGATCGAAGCGTACCGGTGGACGGATGGAGACCTGTGGTGGCAGGGCGCGCTGTATCTGCCGTGGCAGATGGCGGTGATGTGGCTGGGCTGGCCCTTCGGACGGTTCGCCCGCTGGTTCTTTGTCACCGCTCGACGCGGAATGTTCCGCTTCCGCCTGCGCCGCAGACGATTGGCTTTCCAGAACTGAGTTTCGCGTTCGTTGTACTCACCATGACCGAGACCGATTTGACACCACTCGATGCCCAGCCCGCTCGACCGAAGACAGCGCATTTGCTGGATGTTCGCGCCTGCGCCGGGTGCGGGTACGACTTGTGCGGGCAGCCATATCACCGCGATGAGCGAACGGGACTGCACCTGGTGACCTGCCCCGCGTGCGGTGAGCGGGCGGCGCTCGAG
Organism: uncultured Phycisphaerales bacterium; assembly: GCA_965651255.1. Classification (GTDB taxonomy): domain Bacteria; phylum Planctomycetota; class Phycisphaerae; order Phycisphaerales; family SM1A02; genus CBFGRU01. Next base: position 7,026 of record CBFGRU010000042.1, on the reverse strand, counting down.
GTCTATCCGGCTGCTCCGCCGATGGGGCCGTTCGTTCGTCCCTTCGTGGCAGTCCTCTGGTTGATCGTGTGTCTGGGGTTGGTCTGTACGACGGTGTCCATGCTGGGCATCACCTCGTTCGAGATGAGCCGCTGGCTGGTGAATGAAACGGGCGGGAAGATTGAAGATGCGATCACCGCGGGCATGATCGAAGAAAGGATTGCGAAGGAAACTGCGGAATCGGACCGCCCACTGCGCGTGGAGTATGTTTCACGCGTTGGCGGCCGCGCGGTGCTCGATCGCATGGGGCCGTGGACGACGTGGTTTCCCTGGTGGACCCTGTTCGGATGGATTCCTGCGATGAGCGGGTTTGTTCTGGCCGGTGTGGTGTGGTCACTCATTCTCTGGGGTCAACCGCTGCATCGGCGCATCATGGTCATGGTCGTGATGACCTTCTTCGGATGGGTTCTGTTTCTCACCTGGCTGCCCTCGTACGACCGGGCGATGGTGGCCTACTTCTACAGCGCAAGCTTGACGGTCAATGCGATCGTGATGTGGTGGACGTTCCCCTTTGCCACGATTTGCTACGGTGGGTCGATGGTGGTCGGCGTGGTCATCGGTCGGGCGCTGGCGCGGTGGTACGTGCAAGTTCTACTGCCACCGCCGCTGCGCGTGAAGCTGCGTTCATTGTGGATGCACGATGCGCGACACCTGCCTGCGCTCACTCCCCCCGCCACTCGCGCGATGGAGTCACCCTGATGAACGATGACCAGACCCGGCGCACTTCTGAACCGGTCCATCGCCAACCATCCGTGGCGGCGGCGCAGGATGAACGGATCGGCCTGGTGCGCGGCGACCGATTGTGCCAGCAGTGCGCCTACAACCTCACGGGGCAGCCCGTACTGCGCGAGCAGCACTATCAGATGCTGATCGTCCGCTGTCCCGAATGCGGGAGTGTGGCCGCGATTCAGCAGCAACCGGTACTCGCCCAATGGCTCGGAAAACTCCACGGGTTATGGCTGGTCATGTGGACCCTGTTGATTCTCATTCTTGGCTTTGGCGGCACGGCTGCGCTGGCTGGGATCGCCTATGGCGTGGCATCGGCGACTTCCTTCAGCGCGAACGAACCGATTCGACAAAGCTACCTCGCCACCTTGCCGCCGGAGCAGCAGCAGACTTCACCCGTCGGTACGTACAACCCCAGTCTCGACTTCGACCAGTGGTGGGCACAGCAGGATATCGCAGCGCTGCGTCAGGAACTGGGCGGATTCGGCGCGCTGATTCGCTGGCCCGAACTGCTCATGATGCTGACGCCTCATCTCCTGCTGACGTTTGCGCTCGGAACCGTCTGGGCGGCAGTCCTCATACACTGGCGTCGAAAAGGGCTCATCCTCTGGTGGATCATTTACTGCGGAATCCTGCTCGTCTGGACCCTGCTCTTCCAGCAGGCGTTTACGCCAAGCCAATACTCGGTGGTGAGTATCTGGCGGGCGAGCGAGCAATTGGTCGGAAAGCCGATTCTGTGGGCGGTCACGCTGTTGACGGCGCTCGTTCTTCTGCCCTCGATTGTGTTCGGCCGCAGTGTCATGCGCATCATGATTCGGTACCTCCTGCCGCCGCGCATGCAGGCCTCCCTCAGCACGCTGTGGCGGACGGATGGCCTGGAGCCGCCGCCCCTTCCACGGCCGCCCATGGTCAATCAGCGCGGGTAGTCTTCGAGGCCGGGACTGGCCAGTTCCGCAACGACGCCCGAGCGTTTTCCGGTGAGGACAGCATGCTTGAGCAGATACTCCATCACGGTGATCATCACCGTCGCGTGTGACCACGTGAGCGGACTGACACTGACCGGCTCGCCCGTGTAGGGGTGATACTGCTCGGCCAGTACGCCCGATGGCGCAGCGCGTTCGCGCGTCCATTCGAGGTACTTCAGTGCCTTCTCCAGTTCCTTCAGATCGGTTGCGCGGGCGATCTGGTGCTGCGCCTGCCAGAGCGTGGAGATGACCCACGGGTTGCCGGGAACATTCTCCAGGTCTTCGCGCTCGATCTGGTGATAGTAGTCGCGCTCGTACCTGGCGCTTCCGCCAATACTTGATTTGATCCACAATCGATCGCGGATCGCGCCCAGGTCAGCCGCAACGGCCGGATGATTCGCCGGCAGCGCATCGAACATGAAAATGCCCGCGTTCGCGCTGTCGGCGGAAAGATCGAGCCGGTACGAGCCATCTTCCAGCGGGGTGGCCATGCGCGCGAAGCGCTGTCGCTCGGGCACCCACAGGTGGCGCATCATCGCCCCGCGCATGCGCTCGGCCCCTTCGAGGTAGCTGGCAGCGCGGTCGAACGCGCCCATATCGCGCGCGAACTCCGCCGCTGCCGTCAGGCCGCCGATCGTTGCCGCGACCGTCCACAGGTGGACACCACGCCGTTCTTCCCACAGGTCCCAGGTCGGTCTCGGCAGGCCGTGATGATCACGATGCTGCAGCATCCAGTCCGCCGCAGTCGTCACCAGCGTGTGATACAGCGGCTTGATGAACTCAACATCACGAAAGACCAGGAAGTGCTGCCTCAGCGCCCACAACACCAGCGCGGTTTCATCCTGCTGGATGGGCAGCACTTCGTGATTCTCCAGCATCCACGGGTGCCAGCTCGAAGCGAGCGTGCCCGACGGGTTGTACTTGTGCAGGAAGAAGCCATCCGACTCGATCAGATTGCCGCAGAAACGGAAGAACGAACGGCTGAGTTCACCCTGGTGCGCGAGCACCAGCGCGTAGGCGACGAGAGCGCCATCGCGCGGCCACATGTAGGAATACGTGTCGCCTGCGAAGTGCGTGATGTCCGTGTCGTTCGCTGCAATGATCGCGCCGCCGTTGTCGATCTGTGTGCGCACAATAAGCTGACTGCGCACAAACATGTCGCGAAACGGTTCGGGCAGGGGTGAGAAGTCCACCGGCTCCTTCGTGGCCCACAGTCGCCAGTACGCTTCCGTCCGATCCATCATCCGCTGCGGTGTGCGCTGCCAGATCTTCTGGTTCAGCGACTTTACCGCCTGGTAGGTCGGGCCTGCCGCGAGCCAGTAGATGACCTGACTCGAACCGTTCGGCGCAAGTTGCAGGTTGATGCCGACCGTGGAATCCACCGATCCCTGCGCGATCGCGTTGCGCGAGAGCTGACCATCTTCCGCATCGCGCCACGTGCCTTCTGCGCGTCCGATGCGTTTCGCGCCGGTCGCCCAGTGGTCAATGCCGCACTTCCGTTCATCGCAGGCGTTGATGAGGAAGTAGATGTCATCCTTGTAGTGCACCAGCCCCGCGGTGCCCGGATCGTAATTCACCGTATCGCCGACCGCTGTTCCGTGCACTGACAGGTCGTGATGAAAGAACAGTCGCACATCGCGCGGCTTGCCGAGCAGATCGATCACGATGATCTTGCGGAAGAAGACCGGGGCTGCGTAATCCACCGCATCGTGGCAGATGAGTTCAACGCCGAGCCCTTCGTGCTTCAATCGCACTTCGGTAATCATCGTGTCGGGCTTGTAGCGCAGGTCGCGTGTCCACGCGGGGTCTTCCACCCAGGCGAACTGACCATCAGCCCAGACACCGAACCGCTGCACATGGCCTGCCGTGTGATTCGGCATACCGACGCGCGGGTAGTAGATATCACGAACGCGATACAGATCGTCAAACGTGACGAGCAATTCGCCGTTACCGACGGGTATGTTGCGCGGCATGAAACGAGACTCCCGCGATGCTCAGAGGCGGTGCACCGCCTCAGGCGCTGGCGGTTTCGGGTTCCGGCGTTGCGAGATGATCAGCCCGCTCTTCCGCAGCGGGTGACGCGGCGGCTTCCTCTCCGCCCAACGCTCTGATTCGGTCCTTCAGCGACCCGATGAAGGTTACGCGCACTCCGAAGTTCTCGCCAACCTTGACCGCCGTGCCGAAACCGATCGCCTTGTTGTTCGCCAGAATCTCCAGTTCCTCCTCAGAACTCTTCGGCAACTCCACGATCGAGCCCGGCGCGAGATTCACCACATCCCGCACGCGCATCGAGCGCTCGGCGATCTGCACAATCAGCGGGACTTCGAGCTTGAGAACACCATCCAGTCGCGAAGGCATGACCCTGTTATCGGCAGCGTTCCGGGGTCAGGTTGAGCGTCACCGCCCGGAAACCCTCCGGAAACCCCCAGAAACCACGGGCCAACCCCGTCAATCACGCTTCAAAGCGGCTGAACACCAGTGAAACGTTGTGACCACCGAACCCGAATGTGTTGTTCAGGGCGTGGCGCAACGGCCGCTGCTGCGCCTGATTCGCGACAAAGTCGAGGTCAAACCCATCATCCGGATGATCCAGGTTGATCGTCGGCGGGGCGACGCCATCTCGCACCGCAAGAATCGTCACCACCGATTCGATTCCCCCCGCAGCGCCCAGACAGTGGCCGGTCATCGACTTCGTGGATGAGATGCAGAGGTTCTTCGCGTGATCGGCAAAGAGCGACTTCACCGCGAGAACTTCCGCGGCATCACCCAGCGGGGTACTCGTCCCGTGGGCATTGATGTAGTCCACCGCCTTTGGTTCGAGCTGCGCCTGCTGCAGGGCGACGCGCATCGCCTGGGCGGCACCCGCTCCTTCAGGGTCGGGGGCAGCAATGTGCCCGGCATCGCCGGAGGAGCCGAATCCCGTGATCTCCGCGTAAATGTTTGCCCCGCGCTTGCGAGCGTGCTCAAGCTCTTCCAGCACGACGACGGCTGCTCCTTCGGCAAGCACGAAGCCGTCTCGATCGCGATCGAACGGCCGCGATGCCCGCGCCGGATCATCATTCCGGGCCGACAGCGCCTTCATCGCGGCAAACGAGCCGATGCACAGCGGACTGATCGCCGCTTCACTGCCGCCGGCGAGCATGACTTCCGCATCGCCGCGCTGAATCAGGTGATAGGCGCTCCCGATGGCGTGCCCACCGGTTGCACACGCCGTCGCCGTCGCCGTATTCGCACCGCGCAGGTTGAAACGGATCGAGACGTTGCCAGCGCACGCATTCACCATGAGTTTGGGCACGGTGAAGGGACTGATCTTGCGCGGACCGGACTTGAGCAGGTTCGCATGTCCATGCTCAATCGTCAGAATCCCGCCGATGCCGGAGCCGATCGCAACGCCGCGCCGATAGGGATCGCCCTGTTGGAAGTCGATCCCGCAGTCTTCCGCTGCCTCGACGGCGGCGTACAAGCCCATCGCGCAGAACCGATCCATCCGCTTGGTCTCGCGATGATCAATCTTCACCGCTGGATCCCAGCCGTGAATCTCGCCCGCGATGCGCACCGACCATTCATCGCCCTGCTCGAAGGCGGTGATCGGCCCGATGCCGGAGCGCCCTTCCAACAGCGCACGCCACATCGTCGGCACATCGATACCGACATTCGTCACGGCACCGAGGCCGGTGATGACTACCCGACGGCGTTCAAAACTGCTCATGCGACGATCCCGCACCGGTCTACGACGGTTGGCGCCCGCTGCGTGCAGCGGACCCGACGCGCCATGATCGATCCAGCCGCTCAGCTCTCTGAGCCGACACTCTGCTTGATGAAGTCAATCGCCTGGCCGACGGTCTGAATCTTTTCCGCCTGTTCATCGGGGATCGAGGTTTCAAACTCGTCCTCGAATTCCATGACCAGTTCGACCGTATCCAGCGAATCGGCATTCAGGTCGTTGGTAAAGCTGGTCTCACGGGTGATCTCCGTCTTATCCACACCCATCTGCTCGGCGACGATGTCGATCACCTTGGCTTCGATTTCCGCTTCCGTCACGGTAAGTTCTCCTGGGAGCCATCTCCGCCCATTCATGCTGGCGGATGTCGCGAACGATAACCGCCCGTCGACCGATTTCAAGCACGGCCGGCCGTCGGGAACACCCCGTGGGCGTGGCCGATATCCTAGCAGCTACGGGGCCAGTCCACCATCGGCAACGATCACCTGGCCGGTGATATATCCCGCGTCATCGCTGGCGAGGAACGCGACCGTTGCCGCAATCTCTTCCGCCTGCCCCAGCCGACGAAGCGGCAGTTGCTTTACCACCTCATCCTTCATCGCCTGGGGAAGCTTGGCGGTCATATCTGTTTCAATGAAACCCGGCGCCACGACATTGGCGGTAATCCCCTTCGGGCCGAGTTCCTTCGCAATCGTCTTGGTCAGGCCAACCAGCCCCGCCTTCGCAGATGCATAATTCGCCTGCCCCGGGTTGCCCATGAGGCCCGACACCGAGCCGATGTTGATAATCCGCCCCCATCGGCCGCGCATCATCGACCGGGCTGCTGCCCGGCAGGCGATGAACGGTGAACGCAGGTTTACCCGGATAATGTCATCAAAGTCGTCATCGCTCATCCGCAGCATCAGTCCATCGCGCGTGATGCCCGCGTTGTTCACGAGAATATCCAGACGCCCGAGCGTCGAGGCGACCTCTTCGATCATCGCCGAAAGCGCTTCGCCATCACCCACATCCACCGCGCGAACATCGGATCGCCCCCCCGCAGCGGCGATCTTTTCCTGCACCGCGCGAAGCGATTCTTCCGAGCGGCTCACCAGGACGACATGGTGACCATCGGCGGCCAGCTTGAGCGAGATCGCCCGACCGATGCCCCGGCTGGCACCGGTGACGACGGCCACGCGCGGCTGAGTTGTTTCCTGGTTCGCTGCGGTCACGAATCGATCTTCCTTCTCAATCTCGCGGCTGACATTCACCCACGGTATGAACCGGGGGAAGGCACGATCTTCCCGTGCATTTCCGCGCGCGTCAAACGCCGGCACGTGAATCATTCAGATTCAGTCGCAAACTCTGCAGATGAATTGCGAAAGCGCGGTTCAACATCGCCCCGAATGAATGAAAAAACCGCGCCCGTCGAAAAACGGGCGCGGCAACGGTCAGTGTGATGAGGGACGACCCAGCTGAATCAGATCGGGGCGCCACCGGGCGACGGGCCACCCGGGCCGGGACCCGGTGAAGGACCGCCAGGACCGGGTGATGGAGGCGTCGGGCCGCCGGGCGGGGTCGGTGCGCCGGGCTGAT
>CBFGRU010000041.1:0-16332 GCA_965651255.1 uncultured Phycisphaerales bacterium | reverse complement strand
GCGTGACCGCGCTCGCCAATGAGCGGGCTGAGTTGAAACTGCGGTTCGGCCTGAATGCAAAGCAGGAACTGGGAAACCAGGTCGCGGATGATCGCATTCAGCCGGAAGGCCTCCTTGGGGCGGAGCTGAACTGGCGATTGAATGGTGCACACCGGCTGGCTGCGTCGAACACGTACTACCACGAGCTGCGCGATTCAGACATGTTTCGCATTGTCTCAAAAGCGGAGTGGGTCATCGACCTGGATTCGGCCAACGGGTTGAATCTGAAGTTCGGCCTGGAGAACGAGTACGAGTCGGATCGGGTCGCCGCCCAGCCGCGCAACGATGTGCGTGTGTTCGGCGCACTCGTGCTGAAGTTCTAGCGATGGTCAACGACTACCAGAGCAGTTGTCCGCACTCGGGGCAGCGGTCGCTGAATTCAAGTCCCCGCAGGTCGTAGCCGCAGTGTGCGCACTTGCCTTCAGCGAGGAGCATTCGCTCCCGCGCGCGGCGATTGTTGGTCAGGAAGATCGCTGCGAAGCGCGAGATCATCAGCAGCACGCTGAATACCACGAACAGAGTAATCCACCAGAGCGCCGTGCCGCCAACCCAGGCGAAGAGGTGATTCTCAACGGCCACGCGGTCGGATTGCCAATGCTCCGAAAGCTCGGTGAAGGCGGGCTCGTTTCGCCTTGCGATCGCGGTCTGGACGACTTCCTTCAATCGCTCGCGCTCTTCCGCAGTAATCGGTGCAGCGGTTTCCTGCCGACCGGCGCGAGTGAGCTTGAATTCGGGTTCAAGAATCACCGTGGACGTCATGAGCGGCCAGCCGCGTTCCTCTTCGTGACTGACCAGACGGAACGAACCCCAATACTCACCGCTTTCCGCCGGGATGACGAGCGATTCTTCCTCGTTGAGGACGGTCGCCACCAACTGCCTGCCCGCGTCGTATCGCACCAGCCCCACGAGCGTCAGCGATGGAGTCGTGCGCCGAATCTGCGTATCCATCATCCATGCGCCGGGAAACGCAAGGAGCAGTGAGAGGATCAGCGCCACATCGCCCAGGCGCGTCCAGATCGTCTCTTCGCGCGATGCGGAGTAGTAGCCGATGACCCTGAGTTTTCGTCGCCACCAGCGAAACATGATCATCAGGATACCCGCTGATCACGGTCCGGGTTCTGGATGACAGGGGGTTTGTCTTCAGGTCGCAGGCCGTAGCGGCGGCCGTAGTCTTCAAGCGTGCCCCCGCACTCGGGGCACGTGGTCGAAAGGAGATGCCCCTTCCGGCTGTAGCCGCAATGCTGACAACGCAGGTCGAGTCGGTGCTCCTGCCGGCGTGCCTGACGCAGGGCGCGAATGAAGACGATCGCCGCAGGAACCATCAGCACGCAGAACGTGCCGACGACCACCACGAGCAACATCTGGACGGCTCCGCCGGACATGAGGACCTACTTCCTCGCTTGTCGCTGAGACCAGACATGGTGCAGCATCGAGCGCGCCTCTTCGCTCCCGGCGATTGCGGCGCTGGCAGCCGCGAACTGCGCGAATCGGTTCGGATCAGATGTACCGTCGAGTTCATTCAACCACATCTTGGTCACTCGCATGGCGTTTGGTGGCTTCGCGGCCAGATCTCGTGCGAGTTGCATCGTCTGAAGATGAAGTTCATCATCGCTGGCATCGTTCGGCCCGCGACGATCACTCGTAAGGTGGGTGATCAGGCCTCGCGCATGTGCGGTACAACCGTCGATCAATTCACCGCTCAGCACGAGCGCGCGCGCCGGCCCGCAACCGACCGCCGCCGCGAGAGTCGGGAGCGTGACCGCCGGTGAAACGCCAATGGCATGCACCGGATACCCGAACGTTGTACTCGGTTCGGCCATGACAAAATCACAGGCGCTCAGCATTGCGCACCCGCCGGCGATGGCCGCGCCGCGCACGCTGCCGATTACCGGGATCGGAAGATGTCGGATGGCGGCGTTCACGGCGGACAATCGGAGAATGAGCGTCTCCATCAGGGTCGGGTCCTCGTTCGCCGCGGCGAGGTCGAATCCCGAACAGAAGACTGGACCTGCTCCGTGCAGAACTGCGACGCGCACAGCGCCATCACTCGCCATGCTCGCGATCGCAGAAGCAATGGATTCGAACATACCCAGCGAGAGCGCGTTTCGCTTGCGCGGATCATTGAGTGTGATCACCGCGATGCCATCGAACTTCTCTACCGTACAGCTCGACATAGAACTCATGGTAGTGAATCAGAAGACCAGCAGGCCAAATGAGACCCAGAGAAGTCCGAAGAGCATGATGATGGCGGTGTAGCCGACGATGTCACGCGCTTTGACGCCGGTGATGGCCAGGAGCGGAAGCGCCCAGAATGGCTGAAGCATGTTGGTCAATTGATCACCGTACGCCACGGCCATCACCATGCGTCCGGGGCTGACGCCCGCCGCGATGCCTGCTTCAAGCGCGATCGGCCCCTGAATGGCCCACTGACCACCGCCCGAGGGCACGAACAGGTTGACGATTCCGGCGGCGATCATGCTCAGCATCGGCATGGTCGTTTCGTTGCCAATTTCGATGAACCACGTGGCAAGTTGCGTGATGAGCCCGCTGGCTTCCATCATGCCCATGATGCCGCCGTACAACGGAAACTGAATGAGAATGCCGCCGCACCCACGCGCGCCTTCGGTGATGGCGTTCATGTACGCCCGCGGAGAACCATGAAGCACCAGGCCGAGGGCAAACATGCCACCATTGACAATGTTCAGACTGATGTTGCCAAGCCCCGACACCGCTACGTACCGCCCGACCGCCAGCACGAGCGGAACAGCGAGCAGCAGCGCGATGATGAGCGAACGATCCAGATGATCCGGCAGTGTCTCGGCCGGCTCGTGGGTGTCGTCCGCTTCTTCGACGGGTGCAAACTCGGTGATGGGCTGCGAATCCTCCGCGCGGGTCGGTGCGAGCACCATCAGGAGCAGCGGGACAAAGAGAATCAGGCCACCTGTGATCAGCGCGTTCAGCGGTGAACCAATGGTCTGTTCCAGCCCGATGACCGTCTGCGCCGGATCGAGGGCCGCGTTCGGGTCGGCTCCGATGATCTCCCGGATGCGCTGCATCGAGATGACTTTGCTCGCGCCATCCACGGTGGTCATGGACAGGGGCGCGGAACCAGAGAGCCCGCCGTGCCAGATCATCATGGTGGAATACCCGGCAGCGACCAGCAGCGGGTAGTGGGCGCGAATGCCCCGCCGCGCGAGTGACAGGCCGACCTCACGGGCGAAGAGTGCGCCGACAATGAGCCCCAGCCCCCAGTTGATGAGGCCAGCCATACACGCGACCAGACCGATGAGAAGTGCAGCGCCGGAGGTGCTGCGCGGAACCATGGCGAGTCGAGTGATCAGCGCGCGAACGGGCCTGGTGCACGCCAGGGCATGTCCGGTGACCAGAATGAGGCACATCTGCATTCCGAAGGCCAAGAAGCGCCAGAGTCCGCTCGAGTCACTCCGCCAGGAGTCGAGCAGCATGGTGACGCGATCGTCGATGCCCGCGGGCGCCTCACCGGTCGCACCACTGCGAAAGTCGCCGAACACGACCGCGAGAATCGCAGTGAGCAGCGTCAGCAGAATGGCCAGCACAAACGGGTCCGGCGCGGTGCGTCGGAACAGGCCTGAGATGCGGAGTCCGAGGTCGCTGATCAGTCTGACCATGATGCGGGCAGACTACCACGATGCCGGGTGAGTTGCAGCCGCATCGGTGAAGGCCCCCACGGTTCATTTGCAGGCGGGTGGGGTTCCGCGTGCGAACGATGAACCGCCGACTTTCATCGCGTTCGCCACAGGCGAACGGGGGGCGAGGAGAGAGGGGCTCGTCACATTACAACGTCATTCAACGGACACAGGTTCGCGCAAATCCGGTCGCCGGTTCGCTTCACCCTTCATCATGCCAACTGGCGCTGGGTCGGTCGTAGATCAGCGATTGATCTGCCGGGACATCGGCGGTGCACCGCTGGGTTGACACCCCGATATCGATGCTCGTTGAGTACACCTGCGTTTCGATCGGACGTACGCAGATCGACCCGGTGCACTCGAGCAATCGCTGAACCTGCCACGGGGCCAGTTGGCCGACCGTTGAGAGCGGCTCGTTCAGAATGGCAGCCAGGTAGTGTCGGAAGTTTTCCGTCACGAGCGCGAAGGCGCGCTGGGGGTCGCGCGCATCGAAGGTCACGGTTTCATCCGCCTCGACGCGGGCAACCTGCGTGGCGCGCAACTCCGCTTCGAGAGCACTGCCATCCAACGACAGTGCTCGTCGAATGTGGTGAACATCGCTGATCTCGACGGGCCCTTCGATGCGGACCAACGTGAGGGTCTTGAACTCAACCTGTGAGAGCAGTCGAACGAGCGGCGCATCGGCGAGCAGGATGGCATGCGGGTCGATCGAGGCGTGGTCGAGTTGCAGGCGCTCGACGAGTCGCTGGAGAGTAGCCGACAGCGGCCGGCCATCAACCAGTCGCATCGGGCCGGCGGAGAGAACCAGGTTCCTGAACTCAGGACCACGTTCTCTCGCCCAGACGGGAAGGAGGTCCACCGCCCGCATCGGTGCCAGGGTCAGTCGAACTCCGTCGGCAATCGGCAGCACTCTCGCGGTGAGCGGGGAAAAGCCGCGCTGCGTTGTCTGGTGTGAACCGGCCTGTCGATTGGCGGAACGGACAAAGGCATTTGATACAACGCGGGTCATGGCGAAGTACCTCCTTGCAACGGTCGATCAGACAATCGCTGCACATCCTTCCGGGAACAACCCTTCACCCTGCGGCTGAGGCCGATCGGTGATGAACGCATCAGTGGCGTTCCGTGATCGGCGGTGAGCCGGGTTGTGAGCGATTCGCTGACGACAATGCATTCGCATGAGAATCGGTTCTGGTTGTAGGTGAAACAGGAAAGTTTTTTCTTCAGATCACGTCACGCAGCGACATCTGCTCCCGCGTGCCGTGGGGGCAACGTTTCGACCGACTTTCAACCGTCAGATTGACCTGCCCTGCTCCCGACGTGGGAATGATGGCAGGGCCGCCGGTGAAGCGAACGTCAAAGCTCGCTCCACTCTGAAAACACCCATCAACGCAGATTCATTCCGGTTCGCCACCGTCGATTGCCTGCGAGTCGCCATAGACTATGGGTCCATGTCATTTCAGGAACTGCATTTCAATACCATCGTGATCCGAGGTCTGAACCGGCAGGGCTTTGAGGAGCCGACTGCCATTCAGGCACAGACTGCAGCGCCGATCTTCGAAGGGCGGGATGTCATCGGGTTGGCGCCGACAGGGACGGGCAAGACGCTGGCGTATCTCGCGCCGGTGGCCGATCGGTTGCTGGCGCATCGACCGCCCCGCACGCCGATCATTTCGCGATTGCGCGGCCTGGTGTTGACGCCGACCCGTGAGCTCGCGATTCAGGTGGCGCAGGAGGCCGAAGAGCTGACCAAAGGAAGCGTGCTGCGCGTCCTGCCGATCTATGGCGGAGTCTCGGCCAAGCCGCAGGCGGATCGCCTGACAAAAGGAATCGATCTGGTCATCGCGACCCCCGGCCGTGTGCTCGAGTTGCTGTCCGATGGTCTCATCAGCTTTGCCTATTTGCGGCATCTGGTCATTGATGAAGCAGACAAACTCTTTGACATGGGGTTCTTGCCGCAGGTCGATGACATTGCATCCCGCATGTCGCGCGAGGTGCAGCGGCTGCTCTTCAGTGCATCAATGCCAGATGCGGTCGCTGAATTGGCTGCGCAGCGGTTGCGGAAGCCGATTCGCATCGAAGTCGGAACGCATACTCGTCCGGCCGAGCATGTGCAGCAGCATCTCATGCCGTGTCCGGATCATCTCAAGACCCGCCTCGTCCTGAAGTTGCTCGATGAAGAGTCCGGCTCTGGATCGAAAGGAAAGCGCACGGGCGTTCTGGTCTTTGCGCGCACCAAGCGTCGTGTCGGTTGGATCGCAGCGGCACTGTCGCGGCATGGCCTCGATGTGGGCATCCTGCACGGCGATAAGTCACAGGCGCAGCGGCTTCGCGCGCTCGATCAGTTTGCACGCGGTGAAAAACGGGTCATTGTGGCCACCGATGTGGCCGCGCGCGGATTGCACGTGCCCGCGGTAGAGACCGTGATCAACTACGATCTGCCGATCGCACCGGAAGAGTTCGTACACCGCGTCGGCCGCGCCGGACATGGCGGCGGATTTGGTGAAGCGTTCACCATGCTTGATTCGCGCGATGATGGCGAGTGGCAGCAGATTGCCCGCCTGACCGGAGTCGATCTGAAGCCGGAGTTCCGCAAGGACTTTGACTACGACGAACCGCCCAAGGGTGGTCGCCGACGTCCTGAGAAGGAAGAGTTCGATGCGGATCGGGACCCGCGCCGAACCTCACGGGCGGCTGAACCAGGATCAGGCAGGAAGAAGAAACGGCGAAAGCTTGATGAGACGCTCGTGAAGCGAGGACGAATCAAGACCCGGGGCGGTGCACGGAAGCCCGGCGCGACCAAGGAAAAGCCGGGCAGAGGCGTGAAACGGCTGCCGGGGTCATCCGGCGAGTCTGGTGCGACCAAAAACTGATTTTGATCGGTATTTGATCGGATGTGTTGGCTCAGAAGTCGTGCGAACTTGCCAACTACCGCGCAAAGAATCGAGTAATCAGCCAGAAGTTCTTGGCTTGCCGGCGGAAATCGGCCAGAATGAAAGTGTAATCGCCTGACTGTGTGGTGCGGTGAGGCAATCACGTCGCCAAGGATGATTCCATCCTTGGCAAACAAGAGGAGAGGGTTCAGATCATGAGGAAGATGAGTGGTCTCATTTTGATGCCGGTGGCGATGGTGTTTGCCGCCGGAACGGTTGCAGCGGATGGGATCTTTGATGATTCCTACGCGCAGTCCATGAGTTTCAGTGGCGCGGGTGTCGGCGGCACTTCGATGAACATGACGTTCGACGGGTCGAGCTACTGGTCGAGTTCAGGCGGTGGACCGAGCGGGTTCCGACTGGCGCAGTTCGACATCAACGGTAACCTTCTTGGTACGTTTGCGCCGGGCCTTGACTTCCGAAGCGTGTTCACGGTGAACGGGATGGGGGGAACGGTGTTCGCCCGTGCCTTCAACGACTCCACAATCTATCGAATGGATTCGCCGGGCGTATTCGTTTCCCATGTGACACTCACCGGCGGAACGCTTGATGCTCAGAGTCAGGTGGAGTTCAGCGCAGGCGGCAACGAGTTCATCGCACACCAGGGCGGAACCATCAACCGCTGGGATGCGAGCGGCAACTTCCTCGGCACGGTCACGCTGAACGGGTTTGGGACGATGTTTGATGAGAACGTCTATCCTGCGAACCGCGGAGTCGTCTCTGCGGGCGGGTACTACCTGACGTTCTCGGATAGCCACCTCTCCGCTTGGGATGCGGGAGGCAACCGAGTCGGCACGACCGAACTCCTGGGTTCAGGAACATCGTTCGATTCAGAATTCAGTCTGAGTTGGGCGAACGGCAAGATCTGGATCATTGATGAGGCCGACGGCATCTGGCGCGGATACCAGATTGCTGCGATTCCCACGCCCGGCGCGCTCGCGCTCCTCGGTCTGGGTGCAGCGGTCGCTGGTCGGCGTCGTCGTCGCGCCTGAACGATCAGTAAATACGTTGATCATCACAACACCGTCGGCTCATCGCCGGCGGTGTTGTCGTTGTTGGTCAGCTCACCAATCCCTCGAGTGAACCGAGCCCGATCGGTTCCTTGGTAAAGAACGGTTCAGCGGAGGCCGTTCCGATGCGCGACCCGAAGTAGGTGCCTGCCGCTTCGAGCCACTCGATGACACGACGGTTTTTCTCCGGCAGAACAAACTGCGTGTGGTAGGCAAGCACCGCGCGGCGCTTCGTCTCTTCGAATCCACTGGTATCGATGAGAAAACTCGGATCCGCGACCCACCGCAAGTGCGTGGCGTAGTAGTAGAACAGCCAGCGCGGGTAGATCGGTTCACCCGGCAGATCAATCTTCGAGAGCTTGGCGTCAAACCGCGCATCTTCCACGATGCGTGTCGCGGCCAGATGATCCGGGTGCGCATCGTGAAAGTACGGCGTGAAGATCATCTCTGCCTGAAACTCGCGGATGACGCCGGCAACTTCGTATCGTGCTTCGATCGTGTGTTGCACCCTTCGGTTCGGAAGGGTCAAAGCCCTGCGTTCAACACCAAGAATCTCGGCGGCGGACTTTGCCTCTGCTGCTCGCGTGGCGGGATCACCAAACGGCGTGGGCTCTCCGTTGGTCAGATCAAGCAGCAGGACGCGATGCCCCTGCCGGGCGAGTTTCGCGATGGTTCCGCCCATGCCGAGTTCCTGATCATCAGGATGCGGGCCTACCACGAGGATGTTCATGCACAACTCCTGTGATGTCTCTCTGGAACGATCAATCTCTGTCAGTGTGAAGCGTAGTGTGCGGCCACCTGGTCAGCCACGTGATGGCACAGGCGGAACGGCCTGATCGAGGCGATCGAGCAGTTCATCGGCGATGAAGTTCAGATACTCCCGGATCGACCCGGCAAGCGGAGCGCGATTCCCACGCTCAGCATATTGCGCTTCCAGCGCGTACCGGCAAATCTCAGCCAGCGTGGGTCTCTCGACCAGATGAAGTGAGTCGCGGTCTGGCGCGAAAGCAACCTGCCCGATCGCGCCGACCACTCCCGACGGAAGCGACTCGACCCGATCGCCCATGATCATGTCGAGCCGACCGACCAGCGCGGGCAAGGGCAACTCATCATCGAGGCGATCAAGCTGGCGAAGCAGTTCATCACGGTTATTCGTGAGAATTGCTTCGGTCGCAAAGCGAAGCCGGTTGGTCAGGTCATTGGCCGAATCGCCGAGGATATCAACCGGAACTTCCCATGCGCTCCAACGGTTGAGCCGAGATGAGCCGCTCCCGCCGATGACGCGCAGCGCGCCAACATCGCTCATGGTCAACAGCAACCTCCGCAACTGCGTCAGCTCGGCCACGACTGGCCCGGTCGATTCCCCGCGAGCCCACATGGTTGTCCATTGACTCCGCAACTCCTGGCTGCGACGGAGCAACTCCACCGCCCGACCGTTGGTCAGCGCGTTGGCAATCTCAGTATCATCGCGAAGGTCCTTCTCGAAGGGCAGCGTTCCGAACAGCCGCGCCTGATCTTCAAACGCAGTCAATGTGGAAACTGCTGCCTGTCGGCGCGCCGGGTTCAAGACGTTCTCCGCATGCTGCCGCAGATGACCTTCGATCGCGGTCGCGGCCTGGCTGTTGAACCGGCCGGCCATTTCAATCCACTCCGGCAACCGGCGCAGCCGCAGCAGATCATCGAGTGCCCTCTGGTGATTCGTGATCAGGCTGATGAATGCGGGATCAGCAATCACACCGGGGTTGAGGGACATCGAACCCAATTGCGTGATCAACGCCGCTTCTGCCTCCAGGTAAGCGCGCTGCAAACGACCAGCCACATTCCGCATCTCGCCGCGAAGCTCCCGGCTGATGGCACTGGTCTCTTCGCTCCGAAAGGCGCGCATGCGATCGAGGATCGCCAGCAACCGTGGCCAAAGCTCGCCCTGTTGACCGGTGCCATCCGGTCCGAGGATGGATTCACCGATCGCCAGCAGGGTCCGTGCGCTGCGCGGATCAAGGCGGTTCGGGCCCGGTTGGCTCAATGAATTCAACGGCGAAAGGAGCGCGGTGATTGATGCGAGCCGATCAATCGTGTTGATCGCGTCGGTCCGCGCTGTCGGATCACGAAACTGAATCATGCAGGTGTTCAAGACGGTTTCGTGCGCGCTCCGCTGATCGTTCGGGAGCCACTCCGCCTGCTGCGCTTCTTCGCCGTAATGAAGGAGTTTCTCCAGGTGCGCGCGGTACTGATCGACCAGCGGCTCGAAATCCGGCAGCCGCTCACCGCGTTCGAGGTACTCGATTGTCTCCTCCACTGCGGTCCGTGCTTCTTCGGTGGTGAACAGAGTTCGGAGCGATTCGCGCAAGGCCTCCAGCGTCAGCGGAGTTGTGCTCGCAGAGTCAGCATGAATGACCCAGTGCGAAGCCGGTTCTGTCTGTTCGATGTTGGCCACCGCAAATCGAAGCGCCGCCAGGATCACCGGCAGGTCCGAATCAAGCTCGAGGGCGGATACACCGGTCATCGCCGCCAGATAATCCGGCATGGTTCTATTGAATCGCGCCAACGCTCCCCGGGCTGCGCGAAACCTCTCCAGCGTTGGCGCGGCGGTGTTGCCCGCCCGATCAAGAACCATGATCTTCGCCAGGGAATCATCAATCTCCGCGCGCGCACTGGCCAGCGTGAGCGAGGTTACGATGGCGATACTTCCATCCGGACCGGCAAGATCGCCTCGTTTCAGGAGCTCAGACATCAGCAGCCGAAGGTTCAATTGGGCGGTGCGGACGACGCCTTCAGCGGTGTTGGAATCTGCGGGCTTCTGCAGAAGCGCTTCAATCTCTTCCTGCAGGTCTCGCGCGATCGACGCAGCATATGTGTCCTCATCCAGCGCGGGTGGCCGGGGTGACCCCAGGCGAAGGATCTGCGCGCCTGCATCAGGGATCCACAGCCCGCTCAGCAGGACGATGAGCAGAATCGTCAGATGAAGACGCGAGCACCGATGCATACACCGACTCCAGATGTTCGACCATTCTCTCGGCGCTGAAGCGATCAGCACACAGGGCTCGGCCGCGTTCACCCATGGCCTTTCGCTCAGTCGGGTGATCAATCAGCCACTCTACACCCTGCGCCAACTGCCGTGCATCGCCGGGCAGGATGAGCAATCCTGTCTCACCCGGACGACAGACTTCGCTTGTTCCGTCCACATCATACGCAATGACCGGAACGCCACTGAGCAGGGCTTGCGGGACCGTTCTCGGCAAGCCCTCGCGATAGCTTGGATGCGCAAGCGAATCCATCGCCTGCAGATACCGGGGGACTTCATCCGATGGCACCAGTCCGGTCAGAAGAACTCGTCCGCGGAGTCCGAGCGATGCGATTCGCTCTTCCAGGCGAGCACGCCACCACCCATCACCAACCCACAGCAAACGCACGTTCGGCCGTGAACGCATGACTGGCGCCAGCGCATCCAACAGATCATCATGCCCTTTCAGTTCTGCAAGTCGCGCGATCGTGCCCAGCACGAACTCATCATCCCGTATTCCGAGGGCGCGGCGAACCTCATCGCGACTCCAACGAGGATGAAGAAACGAGGCGGTCTCCATGCCGGAGTACACCGTTTCGTACTGCTCCGGGCGGCCGATTCCCACGGCAAGCGCCTGATCTCGCATCGCGTCGGCGACGCAGAGTATCCGGTGACATCGGCGAGCGGCGTAACGCTCGCTGGCAATGTAGATCGCGTTCCGCCACTTCTTCTCGTACGGATGAAACGGCAGGCCATGAATGGTGTGGATGACCGCCGGGACGCGCTCTTTCCAGGCGGCCATGCGCCCGATGATGCCTGCCTTGGAAGAATGCGTGTGCACAACATCCGGCTGCCAGTCGCGAATCAGGCGGCGCAGATCGTGGTAGCAACGCCAGTCCTTGACCAGCGCGAGTTCGCGCACGAGGCGCGGCGTTTCGATGGTCTCGATGCCGCGACCATCCGCGTTGAAATCACGAACGCGCTGAAGCAGCGAACCCTCCGGCCCGTAGATCGGCCCAAAGACGAGCGACACGGCGTGACCCTTTCGCACCTGCCCTTCGCACGAAAGAACGGTGTTTTCCTGTGATCCGCCAAGGATCAACCGCGTCGAGATGTGCATGATGCGCCACGGCATGGATGAGGAACGGTCGTACTCTGACATGGGCCGACAACAATGCTCGGCTGAAGCATCGAGCGTGTGTAGTGTACGATGAATCCCGATTCGATCCCCGAACGACTCCACCGGTGAAGAGGCACGATGGATCAGGCCAACCTGCGTGAAGAAGTCTCGACGTTGAACAACCTCCTCGATGAGGTCATTCATGATGTTGAAGGGGCGGACCGGCTTGCCTTGGTCCGGCGTCTTTCAGATCTTGCGCACCAGCGTCGTGCCGGCAAGGGCGAGGCCGAGCGTGAGCTCATCAACCAGATCGCGACGCTTACCGATGATGAATTGCACACGGTCATCGCCGCGTTCAGTGTGTACTTCGATCTCGCGAATCTGGCGGAGGACCGGCATCGAGTTCATGTGCTGGCCGAGCGTGAGCGGCAGCATTACCCCAACCCGCGCTCGGAATCAATCGCCGATGCAATCGATCGTCTCTCCGGTTCCGGACGGTCCGCGGAGGAAGTGCAGGCGATTCTCGACCGGATGGACATTGAACTCATCTTCACCGCGCATCCGACGGAAGCGAAGCGCAAGAGTGTGCGCGAGAAGATTCGCGATCTGCGCGAGCACTTGCGCGAGCTGGATGACCCTGCCCTCCTGCCGCGCGATCGGGAGCGGGTGCGCGGCCTCATCCGGGGTGATCTCTTTGCGCTCTGGCAGACGGACCTGCTGCGACAGCGCCGGCCGACGGTTGCGGAAGAAGTGAACCGGGCGCTTTTCTTTGCGAAGACGCTGTGGGAGGTGGTTCCCCGTCTCCAGGATGATCTGGAGCGTGCGCTCGCCAAGTGGTACCCCGATCACGCATTCCGATTGCCCCGATTCCTGCGCTTCGGCTCGTGGATCGGCGGCGATCGAGACGGCCACCCCGGCGTCACCTGGAACATCACGCACCAAACGCTGCGCACCCTTCGGCGCACGGCCATTGACCTGCACTGCGAACAATGTCGCGAAGTCAGGCGGTCGCTCTCCATCACCGATCGGCGGGTGCCGGGCGCTGCCGCCATTCGCGAAGCGATTGCACGTGCGTTATCCCAGTGGCCCGAACTCGATGCGCTGCTCGGGCCCATCGCGTCACGGGAGGGCTGTCGTCGCTGGCTGCGCATCGTGCAGTGGCGGCTCGAGCGGACCCGCGATGTCGATCCACTGGATGAACTTCCCGCCGGCGCGTACCGCGGGCCGGGGGAACTGCTCAACGAACTGACGCTCCTGTGCAGCGCCCTCGAATCAGCCCGAGGCGGTCGCGCCATCGCCATGCGACTGCGCTGGTGGATGCGTCAGGTCGAGGTCTTCGGGTTTCATCTCACGCGCCTTGATGTCAGGCAGGAATCCACCTGGTACCACGAGGTGCTCGATGAAATCTTCCGCATCGCAGGCGTTCACGCCGGCTACGCAGCGCTCGATGAAGCAGAGCGTCAGCGGGTGCTGACCGACGCGATGGCTGCGACCTTCACGATCGATGTCGAATCACTGTCACCGCCCGCGCAGGAGACACTGCATCTCTTCCGTCTGCTCGCGCAGGTGATTCGGCTGGACGGCCCGGATTCACTCGGCGGTCAGGTCATCAGCATGACGCATCAGCCGAGCGATGTGCTCGCTGTCCTCTGGTTCGGGGCGCACGCAGCACGCGAAGCCGGGCTGGCTGACGACCGCCTCCCCATGCCGATCATCCCGCTCTTCGAGACCATCGACGACCTGCGCAACGCGCCGCAAACGCTTGATCTCCTCCTCAATCACCCGCTGTATCGCGCGCACGTCGAGGCCACCGGTCGGCGACAGACAGTCATGGTCGGCTACAGCGACAGCACCAAGGATGGCGGCTACCTCAGCGCGTGCTGGAACCTCTACCGCGCGCAGATGGCGATTCACCGCACCACCAAGGCCCACGGCGTCTCGCTCACCATCTTCCACGGCCGGGGCGGGTCGCTCGGACGAGGCGGCGGACCCGCAGCACGCAGCATCCTGTCGCTTCCGCCCGAGACGCTCGATGGCTCCATTCGCATCACCGAGCAGGGCGAGGTGCTCGCCGAGCGTTATGACGATCCGCGCATCGCCTACCGCCATCTCGAACAGATGACCTGGGCCACGCTGCTCATCACCGCATCAACCACCGCCGCACCAGCCGAGCGGTGGCAGTCGCTCATGGAAGCGCTCGCGCAGCACGCGCTCGCGGCCTACCGCGACCTCGTCGAGCAACCGGGGTTCATCCGCTACTTCGAGCAGGCCACCCCCATCAGCGAGATCGAGGGCCTGCCCATCGGCTCGCGCCCCGCGCGGCGCAAAGGCGAGCGTTCGCTCACCAGTCTGCGCGCGATTCCCTGGGTCTTTTCGTGGACGCAATCCCGCCACATGCTGCCCGCGTGGTACGGTCTGGGCAGCGCGGTTGAACGGCTCCTCAACGATCAGCCGCACGCGCTCGATGAACTTCGCCGCATGCATCGCGACTGGCCGTTCTTTACCGCGACGATCAACAACGCCGAAATCGCCCTCGCCAAGGCCGACCTCGGCATCGCCAGTCAGTACGCGCTGCTTATTGATGATGCGGACAACCGCGTGCGCATTCACCGGCTCATCGCGCTGGAGTTCGAGTCAAGCTGTCGCGCGGTGCTCGCCATCACCGATCGGCCGCGCCTGCTCGAAGCCGTGCCGTGGCTCGAACGGTCAATCGCGGTGCGCAATCCGTACGTTGATCCTTTGAATTTCGTACAGACTTCGCTGCTTGCGCGGCTCGCTGCCGCCCACGGCGATGAGGCCGACCCCGCCATCGCGCGCACCCGTCAGCTCGCGCGCCTCTCGGTGCAGGCCATCGCCGGCGGCCTGCGCACCACCGGCTAGCGCCGCATTCACACGAAAGAATCCACCCATGATGCAAAGCGATCTCCGGCCGCAAATCATTGACTGCATTCTCAATGATCAGAAGCTCGAAGCGATCAAACTGCTGCGCGAAGCCAGCGGCCTGGGCCTCGCCGAGGCGGAACAGGTCATCCGCGCGGTGGAGGAACTGCTGCTCGATGAAGGGCTGGATTCGTCCGCCGCCGCGGCCATGCTCGATGCCGCGCTCCGCGGTCCGGAAGCGCTCGAAGCCGGCGCGGAAATCACCCAACTCATCCGGGCCGGCCGCAAGCTCGAAGCGATCAAACGCTTCCGCGAACTGCACGGTGTGGGATTGAAGGAAGCCAAGCACGCCGTCGAGATGATCGCCCGCGCCGACCCCGCAGCCGGCGCGAGCAGAAAAACCGGCTGCACCGGCATCATCGTGCTCGCGCTCAGCGTGGGGGCGGTCATCATGTTCGCCGGAACGCGCTTCATCCTGCCGATGTTCTAGCCGTATTGCCCGTCGCACCGGCTACGATGATGAACCGATTCGACCACGCCCCGCTCACCAGGAGGTGCTGTGTGCTCACTCGCGTTTCATGTCAACTTTCATCTGCGCTCTGCCTCGCAGCGATCGCGGCGCTGATGATCCACGCCGCGCACGCGCAGGACTCCTCGACCGCGACGCCCGCCGCGCCGCCGATTGATCCTGCGCTCAAGCGACTGAACGAATCACCCCGCCATCACGAGTGGGTCGAGGTGAAGCACGGCGAGCGCACGGTGCACTGCTTCCTCGTCTACCCCGAAGTCGAAGAAGCCGCCATCGCGGTGCTTGTGATTCATGAGAACAAAGGCCTCACCGACTGGGTGCGCGCCGTCGCCGATCAACTCGCGGAAGCGGGGTACATCGCGATCGCGCCGGACCTCTTGAGCGGCATGGGTCCCGAAGGCGGCCGCACCGATTCGTTCGCCTCGGTCGATGCGGCGACGCAGGCGCTGTACAAACTCGAACCGAAGCAGGTCACGGCTGACCTCAACGCCGTGGCTGACTACGTGCTGAAACTCCCCGCGAGCAGTGACGATCTCGTCGTCGGCGGATTCTGCTGGGGCGGCAGCCAGACGTTCAACTTCGCGGGTGTGCGCGATGACCTGAAGGCCGCGTTCGTCTTCTACGGCACCGGGCCGAAGGAGAAGGACGCGATGGAAGGCATCAAATGTCCGGTCTACGGGTTCTATGGCGGCAACGACAACCGCGTGAACTCAACCATCGATGCCAGCGTCGCCGCGATGAAGGAACTCGGCAAGACCTTTGAGCCGGTGCTCTACCCCGGTGCCGGCCACGGCTTCATGCGGGTAGGCGAGGCGGAGAACGCGAGCGACGCCAACAAACGCGCGATGCGCGAAGCGTGGGCGCGGTGGAAGAAGTTGCTGGAAGCACTCTGAACCGCGCGGATCTGACCGCTGGGAGATCGTCATTTCTGAGGCGGAACTTCAGGCAAAGGGCCAGAAACCGCGTTCGCAGCCCGTGAGTCGTATGGTTTCATGCATTTCACGTGCCAATCCAACGAATCCCCGCACGGGAATTCCCAATCCGGGTGCGGGAACGGCGAATTCCCGCACGGGAATTGCGAATCCGGGCACGGGAATGCCGAATCCGGGTGCGGGAATGGCAAATACGGGCACGGGAATGGCGAATCCGGGCACGGGA